>NZ_CP031697.1:307333-614666 GCF_004136375.1 Xanthomonas oryzae pv. oryzae | reverse complement strand
GCAATCGGAAGTTCATCCTGGTCAGTAGCACTGAAGCCACTGAGGATGCGCCTGACAAGAACCTCTGCCGCGATGTTTGCGCCGAGCGCGTGCGCCGTGTGCTGGGTGGCTACACCAATACCAAAGGTCAACCAGTTGAGGGTTTGGGGGGCGGTTTTGCTTACTTGCGTACCCGTCGTATCCCAAAGCATCGGTTGGCAATGAAGCTGGACCACGCGGAGGTTTGGCATGCGCTGCAGCTATTGCACAGGCTACCGTTGTCGCGCTGGTCTGACTGCGGTTTTTCCAGCGATGGCGAGCTGGCCTATTTGGCGGATTTCCAGGCCGCACACGTAGAGCAATTATGTGAGTGGCTGCGCACCCGCACAGCGGCAGTCGCTGTCGTCTATACCTGGTCGATGGAACGTCTGAATGGATTGCTGGGAGAGACAGCGGCCGACTTTTCTTTGCTGCCCCTGCCACACCACCTGCGCGCACGTTTCGGACGTTGATATGCCCATGCCATTGAAAGAGTTTCAGAATGTTATTTGCGACGGCATCGTCGCCCAATTCGGCGAGGTACGTGCGCTGTACCAACAGATCGCCGCCGCCGCACCGGACCGCATTGATGAGGCGCGTCGCAAGGACGCTGTAATCGTATTGCAGGCACCGACTGGCGCGGGCAAGACGCGGATGGCGATCGAAGTGATGCGCCGTGTGTCGGTCGAGGAGCGCGTGTTGTGGTTCTGGTTTGCGCCCTTCACTGGGCTGGTCGAGCAATCGCGCAGAGTCTTGAGCAATGAGGCGCCAGAGCTAGCATTACTGGACCTGGATGCGGATCGGCAACTGGATGCGGTACGTGGCGGCGGCGTGTTCGTGGTGACTTGGGCGTCGTTGGCTGCACGCAAGGCGGGGAGCAGGCGCGCGCGTCAGCGCGGCGATGCCGGCATGTCGATCGATGACGTGATCGCAATGGCACGCGAGCAAGGCTTGCACGTTGGCTGCGTGGTGGACGAGGCGCATCACGGATTTCAGCGTGAGACGCTGGCTCGGGCGTTCTTCTGCGACGTGCTCAAGCCCGATTACGCACTGCTGGTGACCGCTACGCCACGCGACGCTGACATGAAGGCTTTCGAGCGCGCGACCAATTATTTCGTCGGAGAGCCGGCGGACTGGGCCTCCGTCAGCCGTGCCGACGCAGTTGACGCTGGCCTGCTTAAGCGCGGCGTACGGATGGTACGTTTTATCGCCCGCGATGAAGATACCGCACAACTGGTGGACTTCGAGCATCTCGCGTTGCGTGAGTGCACGCAGATGCATCGCACCATTCGCAAGAACTTGGCAGATGCCGATATTGCACTGACACCATTGATGCTGGTGCAGGTGCCGGATGGCAAGGTGGCGCAGGAGGCGGCGCGGACGTATCTGGTGGAGCAGCTGGGATTCGATGCGACCGCAGTGCGTGTACATACCGCCGCCGAACCTGACCCGGATCTACTGTCATTGGCGCAAGATCCCACAGTGGAAGTGCTGATCTTCAAGATGGCCGTGGCGCTGGGGTTCGATGCGCCACGTGGGTTCACCTTGGCGGCATTGCGTGGCGCGCGCGACGCAGGCTTCGGGGTCCAGGTGATCGGCCGCATCATGCGCCGCCATGCCCTGCTACAGGCGCAGATGGAGCTGCCGCCCCTTCTGGATCACGGATATGTGTTTCTGGCCAATTCCGAGTCGCAAGAAGGATTGCTGCTGGCCGGAACCCAGATCAACACGCTCACAACGCAGGCGCCTGAACTTGGAACGCAGACGGTTGTTACCATGATCGGCGATGGCGCTTCGCTGCAGGTGGTGCGTAGTGGAGAGCCTCTGAGCCTGCTGGTATCGCGCGCAGGGGTGCAGGTATTGGATGCCGAAGCCGGTGAAGATGCCTTGTTCCTGTCAGCCACTACGGATCAGGTGGCTGATGCACTGGCTGGGACCCCGTTCGCTGGAATGGCGAATGCGACCCAGGCCGCGCTGGAGATGTTTGGGGGCGATGGTGCTTGGCCAGCTAGATCCACAAGTGTCGCTGGTGCATTTGTGTTGGCTCAGGAAAGCATATATCGCTATCCGCGTCGTTCCGATGCCCCGGATCGCTTACGTGGAGAAAAGCTGCCCCCAGTGTCAGCTGATTTCGAGGCTGGCCTGGCCGCGCATGTCGATTTTTCACCGGAAGTGCTGGCTGATCGCCTGCGTGGCAAAGTGCAGGTCCAGTGCTTGGACACAGACCTGTTTGCTGGTCATTGGGGTGCAGAAGATGGAAGTGACCTTTGGGCCAATCTTTCGCCGCAAGCTGTCGCAGAAAAGGCTGAACAGATCCGCTTGCGGCTCGTTGAAGCCAACGACCGTGAGCTATACCGCAGACTATTAGAACGTTTCGTTCGCGCGATCGAAGGGTCAGGCGCGGAAGTGCCCGACGACGAAGAGCTGCAAATGCGCCAATTGGATCTTTTGCTGGTTAGACGTCCTGGCCTGCTGGGAGATGCATTCAAAAGCCTGCGACAGTGCCAAGTACTCGATGTCGATGTGCTGTTGCCGGCCGAGTTACTCAGCGATCAACCACTGCGCTCCGCCAATCGCGGGCTCTATGGTGTTTTTCCGCCTGGTTTGAACCAGGATGAGCTAGCAATTGCAGAGCGCCTGGATGCCAGTACCCAAGTACTCTGGTGGCATCGCAATCAACCAAAATCAGGCGTCGGTCTCTATCGCTGGGATGAGGGCGACGGCTTTTATCCTGATTTCGTGGTGTCTATTGCAGAGCGCTCCGCTCCAGGGATCGCGCTGCTTGAATTGAAGGGCGACCACCTGTGGGGCAAGCCCAGTGAAGTTGACAAGAGTGCGGCGAATCATCGCGAGTATGGTGCCGTTTTCATGGTGGGCCGTAAGCGCGGCGAGCGTGATTTCTTCTATCTGCGTGAGTTGGGTGGGCGCCTGCAAAGCGCAGGTTCCTTTGATCTGGATCGGATGCGTTTTGCATGAATTACCCCGGCTATCCCTTTACCCCGAAGCGCTTTGAGGTGCGACCCGGCGTTGCGATGTCGTATCTTGACGAAGGCCCGCGCGATGGCGAAGTGGTTGTGATGCTGCACGGCAATCCGTCATGGAGCTATCTGTGGCGGCATCTGGTGCGCGGCCTGTGCGATCGCTACCGCTGCATCGTGCCCGACCATATCGGCATGGGCTTATCCGACAAGCCGGACGATGCGCCCGACGCGCAGCCGCGTTACGACTACACGCTGCAATCGCGCGTGGACGATCTGGACACCTTGCTGCGGCATCTGGGCATCACCGGACCGGTCACGCTGGCGGTGCACGATTGGGGCGGCATGATCGGGTTCGGCTGGGCGTTGTCGCATCACGCCCAGGTCAAGCGGCTGGTCATCACCAACACCGCTGCGTTCCCGCTGCCGGCGGAAAAGCCGATGCCATGGCAGATTGCGATGGGCCGGCACTGGCGGCTGGGCGAGTGGTTTATCCGCACGTTCAATGCGTTTTCGTCCGGCGCTTCGTGGTTTGGCGTCTCGCGGCGCATGCCGGCCGCTGTGCGTCGCGCCTATGTAGCGCCGTACAACACCTGGCGCAATCGTATTTCCACCATCCGCTTCATGCAGGACATTCCACTGTCGCCTGCCGACAAGGGCTGGTCGTTGCTGGAGCGCTCGGCGCAGGCGTTGCCGACCTTCGCCGAGCGCCCGGCCTTCATCGCCTGGGGGCTACGCGATATCTGTTTCGACAAACACTTCCTGGCCGGCTTTCGTAAAGCACTGCCACATGCCGAAGTGACTGCATTCGACGATGCCAATCACTACGTACTGGAAGACAAGCACGAGGTGCTGGTGCCGGCGATTCGCGCGTTTTTGGAGCGTCATCCGCTATAGCGCGGCGCTCCTGCTTACGGCCACGTTCGTCGGACAAGCAAGGCTGCACGCGGATGGCATTGCGCAAATGCCCACGGCGGCGGCATGGCGTGGATGCTTCTTGGCGAAAGCATGTGCGCAGGCAATGCACTGCCTGCAGTGTGAGGTGCTGCAGCCCGATCATGCCGGCATCGCGTTGGCTGACGTTGTTGCGAGGCGCGCGCACTTACCGCGCAAAACCGTCACACCGCCGGCAATGGATTGCGCTGGGCATCGTCCACACCCACCCAATCTGCATCGGTCAGTGCGTGCAGGCCATGTGCCAAACGCGATTTATCGCATTGCGCACTGCGCTCACCGAATTCCAGCGATGCGGGCACGGCAGCGCAGGAAGAGGGGCGCCGGTCGTGGATGCTGCAGCGGCTGTAGCGGCCGATGTCGGCGTCCAGCGCGATGCAGCGCGGCTGCGACTGCGAGGTGCCACGCATCACGCGCTCGTGCGTGCGCAGTGCGTCAGTCAACTCGATCGGCACCCTGCCGCCCAGTGCGGGATCGGCTTCGCTCCAGTGAAAACTGACGCGGAAATAGGCGCAGCAGGCGCCGCAGGTAAGGCAGGGGTGTGCCATGGAGTGCCGGGCCTGGCGCGGCGAAATCGCGTGGAGAGCACGACATTCTGACCGAACCACGCTGCGATACAAGTGGCGCGCGGCGGTGGCCGGTTAGCGATTCAGATGCGCTCTGCAGTGCATGGACGCGCCACGTCCAGCGAGCGACGCATTGGCTGTGTGCCATGCGGTACGGACCCATTGTGGCGGCGTGTTCGGAGACTGCTGCGCCATACCGCTGCGCGCCGATGGTCAGCGCACTGGCTGCAGCGTTCTCGGGTTTCCTCCCAGCCGCCTGCAGGCGGCCGGTGCCATTGGCGCATCGGTGATAATGCGCGGATGACGACCCTCTGCAATATCGCCGCCACCCTCCCGCAACTGGCGCGCGAGCGCCCCGATCAGATCGCCATCCGTTGCCCGGGCGCTCGCAGTGCCAACGGGTTCGCCGCCTACGATGTGACCCTGAGCTATGCCGAGCTCGATGCGCGCAGCGATGCGATCGCCGCCGGTCTGGCCCTGCACGGCATCGGACGCGGCGCGCGCGCGGTGGTGATGGTGCGGCCGTCGCCGGAATTCTTCCTGTTGATGTTCGCCTTGTTCAAGGCCGGCGCGGTGCCGGTGCTGGTGGATCCGGGGATCGACAAGCGTGCGCTCAAGCAGTGCCTGGATGAAGCGCAGCCGCAGGCATTTATCGGCATTCCGCTGGCGCAGCTGGCGCGGTGCCTGTTGCGCTGGGCGCGCTCCGCAAGGCAGATCGTTACCGTCGGCAGACGTTACGGCTGGGGTGGAGTCACGCTGGCGCGGGTGGAGCGCGATGGTGCCGGCGCAGACAGCCAACTGGCCGACACCGCGCCCGACGATGTGGCGGCGATCCTGTTTACCAGTGGCTCGACCGGTGTGCCCAAAGGCGTGGTGTATCGCCACCGGCATTTCGTCGGCCAGATCGACTTGCTGCGCAATGCGTTCGGCATGCAGCCCGGCGGTGTGGATCTGCCGACGTTTCCGCCGTTCGCATTGTTCGACCCGGCGCTGGGGCTGACCTCGGTGATTCCGGACATGGACCCGACGCGCCCGGGCAGCGCCGATCCGCGCAAGTTGCACGACGCCATCGCGCGCTTCGGTGTGACGCAGTTGTTCGGCTCGCCCGCCTTGATGCGCGTGCTGGCCGACTATGGGCAGCCGTTGCCCAACGTGCGCCTGGCGACTTCCGCCGGTGCGCCGGTGCCACCGGATGTGGTGGCGAAGATCCGCGCGCTGCTGCCGGCCGATGCACAGTTCTGGACCCCGTACGGCGCCACCGAATGTCTGCCCGTGGCCGCGATCGAAGGCCGCACCCTGGACACCACGCGCGCCGCTACCGAGGCTGGTGCCGGCACCTGTGTGGGCCGGGTGGTCGCGCCGAACGAGGTGCGCATTATTGCCATCGACGATGCTGCCATTCCCGATTGGAGCGGCGTGCGCGTGCTGGCGACCGGCGAGGTCGGCGAGATCACCGTTGCCGGCCCCACCACCACCGATACCTATTTCAACCGCGATGCGGCCACGCGCATCGCCAAGATCCGCGAGCGCCGCAGCGATGGCAGTGAGCGCATCGTGCACCGCATGGGCGATGTGGGGTACTTCGATGCCGAAGGGCGCTTGTGGTTCTGCGGGCGCAAGACCCAGCGCGTGGAGACCGCGCAAGGCCCGATGTACACCGAGCAGGTGGAGCAAATCTTCAATGCGTTACCGGGAATAGGGCGCAGCGCGCTAGTGGGCGTGGGCGAGATGGGCCGGCAGCGTCCGGTGCTTTGCTATGAACCGGACGCCTATGCCTGGATGTCCAGCCCGATGGAGCAGGAGGACGTCAGGCAGCAGCTGCGCAGCACCGCTGCAGCGCATCCGCTCACCGCCGGCATCGCCGATTTCCTGTGCCATCCGGGCTTCCCGGTGGATATCCGCCATAACGCCAAGATCGGCCGCGAAACGCTGGCGGTGTGGGCAGCGCAGCAGTTGCATAAGAGCGGCTGAGAACAGGTAGCGCGCAGTCGTCGGGCGGGCGTGGATGGCGCACTCAGAAATCGCAGTGCGCGCGTGGTCGATTCCGAGCATCGCACACACCCGCCGGGCATTAGGCGCAGTGTGTGTTGGTCGCTCCTGGCCCTGGACAGCAGACTGCATGGCCGCACGTCGACGCAAGATCGCCAAGTTGGGTGTGGCCGGCTATGGTGTCGTCCCTCAGAGGCGAGGTGTGGTGCGATGAAGCTATTGGTGACGGGGGGTGGCGGCTTTCTCGGCCAGGCGTTGTGCCGTGGCTTGCGCGCGCGTGGGCACGAGGTGGTGAGTTTTCAGCGCGGCAATTACCCGGTGCTGCGGAGTCTGGGCGTGGGCCAGATCCGTGGCGACCTGGCCGACCCGCAGGCAGTGCGGCATGCCTTGGCCGGCATCGATGCGGTGTTCCACAATGCCGCCAAGGCCGGCGCATGGGGCAGTTACGACAGCTATCACCAGGCCAATGTGGTGGGCACGCAGAACGTGATCGAGGCCTGTCGCGCCACTGGCGTGCCACGGTTGATCTACACCTCCACGCCCAGCGTCACCCATCGCGCCACCAACCCGGTGGAAGGACTCGGTGCCGATGAAGTGCCGTATGGCGACAATCTGCGCGCCGCCTATGCGGCGACCAAGGCCATTGCCGAGCGTGCAGTGCTGGCCGCCAACGACGCCCAGCTGGCGACAGTGGCACTGCGCCCGCGCCTGATCTGGGGGCCGGGCGACAATCACTTGTTGCCGCGCCTGGCAGCGCGTGCGCGTGCCGGGCGGCTGCGCATGGTCGGCGAGGGCAGCAATCTGGTCGACAGCACATACATCGACAACGCGGCGCAGGCGCATTTCGATGCGTTCGAGCACCTTGCAGTGGGCGCTGCCTGCGCAGGCAAGGCGTACTTCATTTCCAACGGCGAACCGTTGCCGATGCGCGAGCTGCTTAATCGCTTACTGGCCGCCGTGGATGCACCAGCAGTGACGCGCTCGTTGCCGTTCAAGACCGCATATCGCATCGGTGCCGTGTGCGAAACGCTGTGGCCACTGTTGCGTCTGCCAGGCGAAGTGCCGTTGACGCGTTTTCTGGTGGAACAGCTGTGCACGCCGCACTGGTACAGCATGCAACCGGCACGTCGCGACTTCGGCTATGTGCCCCGCATCAGCATTGAAGAAGGTCTGCAACGGCTGAGATCCTCATCTTCCAACGACATCGCCATCACCGGGTAAAGACCGGCACATCCACAACATACGCCTACGCCAATTCGGCACGACAACTTTTGGATACCTTGCCATGCTGCATTACGCCATGATCTTTTTCGTTATCGCCATCATCGCTGCTGTGCTGGGCTTCAGTGGTATCGCCGGTGCGGCGACCAACATCGCCTGGATCCTGTTCGTGGTGTTCCTGATCCTGGCAGTGATCTCGATGTTCCGTCGCGGCAAGGTATAACGCTTAGTTGCGATACGTCACGGCAGCGGCGCTGCTGGTTGGCGCTCACAAGGCCCGCTTCTGCAAGGACGCGGGCCTTGTGCGTTATGGCGGGAAATAAGCAATTTTTCGCTGATGAGTCGCCCCTGAAAAACCCCCAGACCGCATCCATTGCAAGGCCTCACCTGCGGTTTTGGCGTGCTGGAACTGCCAGTTTTCGTTACGCTAGGTCCTGGTTTCTGGCAGTTTTCGCCCATGCGGACACGCCGTCCTGCTGCCGAGCAATTGCCTGCCGATGAGCTGTGTCGTTCGCGCCTGGAGAACCAGATCGACGTGCGCCATCCGCTGGTCCAGCTGAGCCATCGGCTGCCGTGGAGTGCGTTGGAACAGGCGCTGTCGCCACGGTTGCCTGCAACCACCAGCGCAGGCGGTCGGCCCGCATTGCCGGTGCGTCTGATCGCCGGGCTGCTCTACCTCAAGCACGCCTACGACCTGTCCGACGAGGCGGTCTGCGAGCGCTGGCTGGAAAATCCGTACTGGCAGTTCTTCACCGGCGAGGTGGTGTTCCAGACCTGCGTGCCGTGCGATCCCAGCTCCCTGACACGTTGGCGACAGCGCCTGGGCTAAGCCGGGATGGAAGCGCTGTTGGCGCACACGATCAACACCGCTCACACGATGAAGGCGGTGGATGCGCGCGAGTTGTCGCGGGTGATCGTGGATACCACCGTGCAGGAAAAAGCGATCGCCCATCCCACCGACAGCCGTTTGCTGGAGGTGGCGCGCAAGAAGCTGGTGCTGCTGGCCAAGCGACACGGCATCGTCTTGCGGCAGACCTATGTGAGGCAAGGTCCGGGGTTGCGCCGCAAGGCCGGGCGCCATGCGCATGCGCGCCAGTTCAAGCGCATGCGCAAGGTGCTGCGACGCCAACGCACGATCCTGGGACGCGTATCACGCGATCTGCAACGCAAGCTGGACCAGCTGGAACCCACGGTACGTGAGCGCATCGGTGTCTGGTTGGAGCGCGCACACCGGTTGTTGGCACAGCGTCCCAAGGACAAACAAAAACTCTACGCCTTGCACGCACCGGAAGTGGAATGCATGAGCAAGGGCAAGGCAAGCAGCCCCTACGAATGTGGCGTCAAGGTCGGCATTGCGGTGAGTGCGCGCAAGGGCTTGATCGTGGGCGCGCGCAGTTTCCCGGGTAACCCGTACGACGGCGACACGCTGGCTGAGCAACTGGAACAGGCGCGCGGGTTACTACAGGATGTGAATGTGATCCCGCAGGTGGCGATTGTGGATCTGGGGTATCGCGGGTGCGACGTGGAGGGTGTGCAGATCCTGCATCGGGGCAAAGCCAAGACGCTGACACGACGGCAATGGCGCTGGATCAAACGACGGCAAGCGGTAGAGCCGGTGATCGGACATCTGAAACAGGACTGCCGCTTGAATCGCTGCCATCTCAAAGGCGCCCAAGGCGATGCACTGCACGTGCTCGGCTGCGCCGCTGGCGACAACCTGCGCTGGCTGCTGCGCTGGATCGCCTTTTTGCGTGCCTGGTTGCAGGTGGTGCGGGCGCGTTCCTCAACGCCCTCAAGCACCATGTGGCCCGCAAACATGGCACTGAAGGTTTGAGAGGGGTTTTTCAGGGGCGACTATCTAGACGGTCCAGACGGTCCAGGGCACGCAACAGCGGTGCTTCGCTGGAACCGAGCACGGCACTGAGTTGCTGTTCCATGCGTCGCACTTCGGCTTCGGCGGCGGTCAATAGCGCGGCACCGGATGCGGTCAGCGAGAGATGCTGCATGCGCCGATCCTGCCGCCCACGCACCTGCCGCAGCAGGCGACGCTTGACCAGCCTGGCGACCACGATCGCCAGATTCGGCGGCGACACGTGCAGCACGTCGCCGATCTGACGCTGATTGATGCCCGGGTTGCCATCCACCAGCATCAGCAGCGAGAAATCCACCGGCTTGAGGTCGAACGCTGCCACGCACTCCTGAAACATCCGCCGCACCAGCAACTCGGTACGGGTGATGCGATACCCCAGCAACCGCAGCAGACGCGCCTGGTCCACCTCGGTGACGGCATCGGGCAATGGCTCAGCAAGGGCAGTCACAGGCATGGCGGTTCTCGCGACAAAGGCAGCTGGCGTACCGGTACGCGCAATGTGCCCCATCCGCAACGCCGATCCCCGGCGTGCAGCGCATTGTAGACGCGGCCAGGCCTGCCGATGTGGACATCCACGCCGCCGATGTGTCCATCACACCGCCTTTCCACGCACGCACCTTGCAACGGCTGCGTGGCGCGGCGGCGAGTGTGGGACGGCAGCGATCCAGGCAGGACTGGGACATGGTTCCGGGCGACAAGTGATTGCGCTCCAGAATAGTTATTGATCATAACTACATTGCCAAGCTGCAACGCAGCATGGTCGCGTTCGCTAGCTTGGAGCGTTCTGAGGGCTGACAGCGACGGGGTGCAGCGCGTGCTGCAGGCAAGCCGCAAGGCATGCGGTTGGGTTATCTGCCCAGGGTGGCGTCATGGCGGTCGCGGCGCACGGCACGCCACTGCTGCGGCGCCTGTCAATCCAGCGCCTGCGCCGCCCGCTTACGGCAGCCAGAGTTTTTCGAGATCGCGGAAGCCCCACTCGCTGGGGCTTTCCATCTGCACAATGCGGTCCTGGCTGTCCGGGCGCGACAGGTCGATGTCCTGCACCAACACGTGGCTGCGCAACTTGGCCGAATAGAACACGCGCACCTTGGGCTTGAGCAACGAATCGGGCGTCTGTTCGATCACCACCGCGAGTTTTTGCGACTCCAGCCGCACCAGCGAGCCGACCGGATAAATGCCCAGCCGACGCACGAAGGCCTGGAAAATCGCCGGGTCGAAATGGCCCTTCCAGGATGCCATCTGCTTAAGCGATTCGGCCGGGTCCCAGCCGCGTTTGTAAGGACGGTCCGAGCTGATGGCGTCGTAGACATCGCACACCGCGCCCATCCGCGACATCAATGAAATATTTTCGCCGACCAATTGATGCGGGTAGCCGCTGCCATCCATTTTTTCGTGGTGATGCAGCGAAATTTCCAGCACCACCGCGTTCTGCACGCCGCCAGCCACCAGCAGCCGATGGCCATCCAGCGGATGCTGCCGCATGACGTCCATTTCTTCGGTCGTGAGCCGACCGGGCTTGTTGAGAATCTCCAACGGCGTCACCGCCTTGCCCATGTCGTGCAGCAGCCCGCCCATTGCCGCTTCCACCGCCTGCGCCTCCGGCAGGCCGAGCTGGCGCGCCAACCCGCTCATCAGGCCTGCCACCGCCATCGAATGCAGATAGGTGTAGTCGTCGGCGGTCTTGAGCCGCGCCACGCTGATCAGGGCTTGCGGATGTCGCAGCACCGAGTCGTTAATGGCTTCCACCAGCGGCAAGGCCGCCTCGGTGTCGACCGTGCGCCCCAGCCGCACATCGCGGAACATCGCCTCGACCGTGTCGCGGCCGTCCTCGAAAATGCGGCGTGCACGCAGCACCTCGGCTTCGATGCCGACCTGCGCGGTGACGCTGTTGGTGCGCACGCTACGCGGTTTGGCAGCGGGCTCCGGCGGTTCGGGCGCGGCAGGCGCCGGAGCAGGCTCGGGGCTCGACGGCGCGTCCGGTTCGGCGTGCGCGCCAGCGTTTGCGGGCACTTCCACATCCAGCCCACGCGCGGTATCGATCACCAGCTGTTCGATGCGGCTGTCATGGATCTTGTCCACATCGTCGGAATCGACCAGGAACGAGGTCTTCCAGAACGGATGGTGCACCCACGCGCCCAGCAGCTTGTCGACATACATGCCGGGGCGGAGTTGATCTGAGTCGATGGTTCTGAGCATGCCGGCTCTGCTGTGCACGATGTCGAGGGAAGAATCCACCACAGACGCGGCGGCCCTCCGAACTATCGGCAGCAAGCCGGATTTCTTTGGTCCACCGACCGCCGCCGAGCGGGCGCCCGGTAGCGCCCGCTGATCGGCTCAGCGTTCCGGTAGCCGCATCGCGACAACCGCTGCGGCGGCGACCAGCAGCGGCGCACCACACACGACAAACAACCGCGCCGGCGACCATCCCGCATCCAGCAATACACCGGCGCAGAACGGCGACAAGATGGCACCGAAGCGCCCCACCCCGATCGCCCAGCCCAACGCAGTTGAGCGCACCGCAGCGGTGAAGACGATGGGAACAATGGCGTACATGCCGCCCACCGCAGCGAACATGGCTGCGCCGGTGAGCAAGGCCATGGCGAAGGCCCAGTTCAACTGCGTACTGCACAACCCGAACGCCAGCATCGCCAAGCCCATCAGCAACAGGGATCCTACCGTCAGCCGCGACAGCCGCACGCAAGATGCCAACCCACTGAACAGGATGCCGCCGCCAATGCCTCCAAGATTCAAAAGCACTCCGCCTGTGATGCCTTCCGCAGCAGACGCGCCCGAGGTCACCAGCAGCTTGGGCGTCCAGCTGATCACGAAGTAGAACGCGAACATCAGCGAGAAAAAGCCAAGCGCAACCAACAGCGTGTGCCGCCGCATGGGAGCGTCAAACATGGCCGAATAGCCTTGCGCCTGCGTGGCCAACTGCGGCGGTGGCGGCAATACGGCGTACGGCGGCATCCCCATCCGTGCCAATACCGCGTTGAAGCGGGCGACGGCATCGGGCGGCCGACGGATGATCAGGAACTCCAGCGACTCCGGCAGGAACGCAAGCACCAAGGGCACACTTAACAACGATGCCACCGCCCCGAGCACGAACACCGAGGGCCACGACCACTGCCGTATCAGCAGTTCGGCAATCACGCCACCCAGCGTGGCACCGACCGGGTAGCCGGTGACCTGTAGCACGATCGCGGTGTTGCGCCATCGGGGGCTGGAAAACTCGCCGGCCGTGACCGCAACGCAGGCCAACATACCGCCAATACCCACACCGGTCAGGAGCCGCAGCGCGCCGAGCTGCCATGCACTGCCGGCCAATGCGGAGATGCTCATGGCGACGGTCAGGATCACCAGGCAGACCAGTATCAGCGCACGACGACCGACACGATCAGCCAACGGCGCCAGCGCCAGCGCGCCAACCGCCATGCCGATCAGGCCGGCGCTGAACAGCATGCCCAGCAGCTTGCCCGACAACTGCCAGTCCGCTGACACGTGCGGTGCAGTGAACGCCATGGTCATCACGTCGAAACCATCAAGCATCGTCAGCAATACGCAGACCGCGACGGCCCGCCACTGAAACGGCGTCATGCGTTCCAGCACGAAGTGCCCAGACGGTGCAGTGTCCTGAAGCATTGGCGTGTCCTGTGGTGGGAGGAGATGATGAATGTAACTCGACGTCGTTGTTCTTCGACACCTCAGCGTGCAAGAGCACACTGGCGCAGGCTGAAGCAGGCCCACGCAGTACGAGGCGCTTGGTTCAGAGCATGACGCCTGTACGCTAGGCCCATTGGAGAGTCCGCTCAAGACCGATTACCGCAGCAATGTGCGCTTATTGGACGACACGGCGACCCGCCTTCGTCTGGGCCGCGCTGGCTTCGGATGCAGGGCATGTCGTCCCGCCCGCGGCTGGGCGCATCCATGTGCGCCATAAACCCGTTGCTCATCACTTGCTGAGTTAGAGCACTCGGCGCCCGTGCGTGCTGCACATCGGCGGCTACGTTGCTTCAGGCGCGCTGCCTTGGTGCAGCCCCAGAGGCCAGCATTGCGCAGGTATCATCCGCAGCGTGTCCGCACCTGGCGGCACGCCGACTTACAGGAGATGCCGTGATCCCGATTCGCCCCTTCCTGGAGCACGCCCCGCAGCTGGGCGCGCGCGTCTACATCGACCCGGCCTGCACCATCATCGGCAAGGTGAACCTGGGCGATGACGTTTCGGTCTGGCCGGGCACCGTGATCCGCGGTGACGTCAATCATGTGCAGATCGGCGCACGCACCAATGTGCAGGACGGCACCATCATTCACGTGAGCCACCACAGCCCGTTCAACAAGGCCGGCTACCCCACCGTGATCGGCGAGGACGTCACCGTGGGCCACGGCACCATCCTGCATGCCTGCACCATCGAAGATCTGTGCCTGATCGGCATGGGCGCGTGCGTGCTCGATGGCGCCACCATCAAGCGCTATGGCTTTGTCGGTGCCGGTGCGGTGGTGGGCCCGGGCAAGGTGGTTGGCGAGGCTGAACTTTGGCTGGGCAGTCCTGCACGCCTGGCGCGTACGCTCAGCGACAAGGAAATCGAAAGCCTGCATTACTCCGCGCAACATTATGTGCGGCTCAAGGATCAGTACCTGGGCGTGCCCGGCGGCAGCTGATCGCCGACAGTGCGCGCGCCGCCGCTCAGGGCTGTGTCGCGCGCTCCAATGCGGCGAGCATGGAGAGCGCCTGCTTACGCGATGTCCCACACATCTCCAGCGACGGCCGCAGGTTGCCGCACACCGCCGGACGCAGCGGCGAACCGAACAACCGGCAGCCCAGCTGCGCATCCAGCTGCACGCACGCCACGCCGGCTGGCTTGCCGTTGGGCATGCCGGGAATCGGCGAACTGATCGAGGGCGCGATGCAGCAGGCTGCGCAACCCAGGCGGCAGGAAAGTGGCGAAGACATGGCGCGAGTGTAGCGGTGCCGCGGGTGGTCTCGCCCGATCGTCACCGCCGCCGCGCATTGCACCGCGTGCCAACGAGCCCGGCCACCGGAACGCACGCGCGACGGTTGCAGCAGCAACAGTCGCGACGCGGTCTAATTGCCAGTCACGCTCGCTAATCAGCCGTCGACTTCGCCATGCCCGAGTACCGCTCCAAGACCTCCACCCACGGCCGCAACATGGCCGGCGCCCGCGCCCTGTGGCGTGCCACCGGCATGCAGGACGGCGACTTCCAGAAGCCCATCATCGCCATCGCCAATTCGTTCACGCAGTTCGTGCCCGGGCATGTGCACCTGAAGGATCTTGGGCAGCTGGTCGCGCGCGAGATCGAACGCGTCGGCGGCGTGGCCAAGGAGTTCGACACCATTGCCGTGGACGACGGCATCGCGATGGGCCACGACGGCATGCTGTATTCGTTGCCCAGCCGCGAGATCATCGCCGACTCGGTCGAGTACATGGTCAATGCGCATTGCGCCGATGCGCTGGTGTGCATTTCCAATTGCGACAAGATCACCCCCGGCATGTTGATGGCCGCGCTGCGGCTCAATATTCCCACCGTGTTCGTCTCCGGTGGCCCGATGGAGGCCGGCAAGACCGCGTTGGCCGAGCACAAACTCGACCTGATCGACGCGATGGTGATCGCCGCCGACGACAGCGCCTCCGATGAAAAGGTGGCCGAGTTCGAACGCAGCGCCTGCCCCACCTGTGGCTCCTGCTCGGGCATGTTCACCGCCAACTCGATGAACTGCCTGACCGAAGCGCTGGGCCTGTCGCTGCCGGGCAACGGCACGGTTCTCGCCACGCACGCCGACCGCGAGCAACTGTTTTTGCGCGCCGGACGCGTGGCGGTGGAACTGTGTCACCGCTGGTACGGCGGCGAAGATCCCACCGCCCTGCCGCGCGGCATCGCCACCTTCGAAGCCTTCGAAAATGCGATGACGCTGGATATCGCCATGGGTGGCTCGACCAACACCATCCTGCATCTGCTCGCTGCCGCGCAGGAAGGCGAAGTGCCGTTCGGCATGCAGGATATCGACCGCCTGTCCAAGCGCGTGCCGCAGTTGTGCAAGGTCGCCCCGAACACGCCGAAGTACCACATCGAAGACGTGCATCGCGCCGGCGGCATCATGGCCATTCTCGGCGAACTCGCGCGCGGCGGCCTGCTGCATACCACCGCTGCCACCGTGCACGCACGCACGCTGGCCGATGCCATCGCGCACTGGGACGTCACCCAGACCGTCGATGAAAACGTGCACACGTTCTACAAGGCCGGCCCGGCCGGCATTCCCACGCAAATCGCCTTCAGCCAGGCCACGCGTTGGGACAGCCTGGATACCGACCGCAGCGAAGGCTGCATTCGCGATGTCGCGCACGCGTTGTCGCAGGAAGGCGGCCTGGCCGTGCTGTACGGCAATATCGCCCGCGATGGCTGCGTGGTGAAGACTGCAGGCGTGGACGAATCCATCCACGTGTTCGAAGGCACCGCGCGCGTGTTCGAGAGCCAGGATGCTGCTGTGAAAAGCATCCTCGCCGATGAAGTGAAAGCCGGCGATGTGGTGGTGATTCGCTACGAAGGCCCCAAGGGCGGCCCCGGCATGCAGGAAATGCTCTACCCCACCAGTTACCTGAAATCCAAGGGCCTGGGCAAACAATGCGCCCTGCTCACCGACGGCCGCTTCTCTGGCGGCACTTCGGGATTATCGATCGGCCACGCCTCCCCAGAAGCCGCCGCAGGCGGCGCGATCGGCCTGGTGCGCGACGGCGACAAGATCCTGATCGACATTCCCAATCGTGGAATCAACCTGCTGATTTCCGATGAAGCACTTGCCAGCCGCCGCGCCGAGCAGGATGCCAAAGGCTGGAAGCCGGTCGAAGTGCGCCCGCGCAAGGTGACCACTGCGTTGAAAGCGTATGCGCTGCTGGCCACCAGTGCGGATAAGGGTGCGGTGCGGGATAAGGCGTTGTTGGACGGCTGAGGCCAGCGGTATGCGGTGGCGAGCTGGCTTCGGATGGCCAGCGCAATGCAACGCATTCGGTGGGACATGATGATTCAACTTG
Organism: Xanthomonas oryzae pv. oryzae; assembly: GCF_004136375.1. Lineage (NCBI taxonomy): Bacteria > Pseudomonadati > Pseudomonadota > Gammaproteobacteria > Lysobacterales > Lysobacteraceae > Xanthomonas > Xanthomonas oryzae. Next base: position 598,024 of record NZ_CP031697.1, on the reverse strand, counting down.
GTCATCCCAACTTGCTTGCAGTACAACGCTGAGTCACTGCAAGCCAATGCGGCGATTGGCCGTCCTCATCGCACGCTCTGGTGTATCAGAACACGCGATTTTACTGGCGTGGTAGCAAGCATCCGATCACTGCGTCGCCGCCGTCGCGTTACGCCTCGCCACCAAGACGGCTGAGCCCGTCCAGCGGACTACGCACCACCGATGCACCGCGTCCCAGCACATGCGTATAGATCTGTGTGGTTGCCACGTCCTTGTGGCCGAGCAGTTCCTGCACGGTGCGGATATCGTGGCCGGCCTCCAGCAAATGGGTTGCGAATGAATGCCGCAACGTGTGGCAGGTTGCAGGCTTGGCAAGGCCAGCCTGTTGCCGTGCCGCCTGCACCGCACGCTGCAGGACTTTTTCCGATACGTGATGCCGACCAACGCGCCCACTGCGCGGATCCACAGAGCGAGGTGCGGCGGGAAACAGATACTGCCAGCCGTGCTCGACATCGGCATTGGGATACTTGCGCGCCAGCGCGTGTGGCAGGAACGCCCGCCCTGCCCCCTCGGCGAGATCAGCGGCGTGCAGCAGCAACGCCCGTTCGCGCTGCTGCATCAATTCCCCACGCAGACTGTGCGGCAGCGGCACCCACCGATCCTTGCCCCCTTTGCCGACGCGCACCACAATTTCGCCACGAACCACATCCACGTCCTTGATCCGCAAGCGCAGGCATTCCAGCAGCCGCATCCCGCTGCCGTACAGCAGCCCCGCCATCAGCCGGCAAGACCCCTCCAGCATCGTCAGCAAACGCGCGACTTCCTCGGCCGAGAGCACCACGGGAATGCGCCGCGGCCGCTTGGCGCGCACCAGATTCTCCATCCAGGGCAACTCCACGCCCAGAACCTCGCGATACAGGAACAGCAGTGCCGCCAGCGCCTGATTCTGCGTGCCGGCCGACACCTGGCCCCGCGTCGCCAGTTCGGTGAGAAACGCCTCGACCTCTATTTGGTCGCCCCTGAAAACCCCCCAGACCACATCCATTGCAAGGCTTCATCTGCGTTTTCGGTGTGCTGGAATTGCCAGTGTTCGTTACGCTACGTCCTGGTTTCTGGCCGTTTTCGCCCATGCGGACACGCCGTCCTGCCGCCGAGCAGTTGCCTGCCGATGAGCTGTGTCGTTCGCGCCTGGAGAACCAGATCGACGTGCGCCATCCCCTGGTCCAGCTGAGCCATCGGCTGCCGTGGAGTGCGTTGGAGCAGGCGCTGTCGCCGCGGTTGCCGGCCACCACCGGCGCAGGCGGTCCGCCCGCATTGCCGGTGCGTCTGATCGCCGGGCTGCTCTACCTTAAGCACGCCTACGACCTGTCCGACGAGGCGGTCTGCGAGCGCTGGCTGGAAAATCCGTACTGGCAGTTCTTCACCGGCGAGGTGGTGTTCCAGACCTGCGTGCCGTGCGATCCCAGCTCCCTGACCCGTTGGCGACAGCGTCTGGGCGAAGCCGGTATGGAAGCGCTGTTGGCGCATACGATCAACACCGCTCACGCGATGAAGGCGGTGGACGCACGCGAGTTGTCGCGGGTGATCGTGGATACCACCATGCAGGAAAAAGCGATCGCCCATCCCACCGACAGCCGTTTGCTGGAGGTGGCGCGCAAGAAGCTGGTGCTGCTGGCCAAGCGACACGGCATCGCACTGCGACAGAGCGATGCGCGGCAAGGTCCGGCGTTGCGCCGCAAGGCCGGGCGCTATGCGCATGCGCGCCAGTTCAAGCGCATGCGCAAGGTGCTGCGACGCCAACGCACGATCCTGGGACGCGTATGACGCGATCTGCAACGCAAGCTGGCCCAGCTGAAACCGTCGGTGCGTGAGCGCATCGGTGTCTGGTTGGAGCGCGCACACCGGTTGTTGACACAGCGTCCCAAGGACAAAAAAAACTCTACGCCTTGCACGCACCGGAAGTGGAATGCATGAGCAAGGGCAAGGCAAGCAGCCCCTACGAATGTGGCGTCAAGGTCGGCATTGCGGTGAGTGCGCGCAAGGGCTTGATCGTGGGCGCGCGCAGTTTTCCCGGTCATCCCTACGACGGCGATACGTTGGCCGAGCACCTGGAACAGGCGCGCGGGCTGCTGCAGGATGTGAATGTGATCCCGCAGGTGGCGATTGTGGATCTGGGGTATCGCGGGCGCGACGTGGAGGGTGTGCAGATCCTGCATCGGGGCAAAGCCAAGAGGCTGACACGACGGCAATGGCGCTGGATCAAACGACGGCAAGCAGTTGAGCCGGTGATCGGACATCTGAAACAGGACTGCCGCTTGAATCGCTGCCATCTCAAAGGCGCCCAAGGCGATGCACTGCACGTGCTCGGCTGCGCCGCTGGCGACAACCTGCGCTGGCTGCTGCGCTGGATCGCATGCTTGCGTGCCTGGTTGCAGGTGGTGCGGGCGCGCCCCTCAACGCGCTCAAGCACCATGTGGCCCGCAAACATGGTACTGAAGGTTTGAGAGGGGTTTTTCAGGGGCGACTATTTGCCCCATCTGTCCTGGAGGCCGTTTGCCGTTGGCCAGAATGAAGCGTCGGATCCAGCTCACATACGCCTGCTCAGTGCGCAGACTGTAATGGCGAAGCCGCAGTCGACCACGGACCTGATCCAACAGCTTGGGGGCCATGGGCCTGGTTACGCCTGCATCTTCAAGGGTGTAACTCATACGTCTGCTCAAACGTCGGATACCGCAACCAGCATCGACGCCGAGACAGCCGGTTGCTATCCGACAAGTCGCTGTTATGGAATAGGAATTCCCACTTCTCAAACATCCAGCCGTAGTGGATACTTCGCGCAACACCGCATTTAGGCGGTCCAATAGTAGTTAGGCAGTGCTGGAGCAAATGCGTTGGTGGTTGCCGCTTCGGTGAATTTGCAGGCGTGCATGCGGTTGGCTCAGGACAGCAGTCATCACCGTTGCTGGTTGCGGTAAGTTCGGTGCTTCGCCTTGGCAAGTCGTTCCCGCGCTGCGCTCGTTGCAGTTGGCTTCGGTGGCATCACGCGCCGCTGCATCGCTGGGCAAGCTCCATCCCGTAAGCTGTGGCAAACTCGGCCCACGCGGCAGTGCTGGGGAGCATGGTTGCACCATCCAACCTTTGCGCCACTCACTGCCTAACAACTCATTCAATCCGAAGTTGCTTCGCAACTCGGCTTAATTCCGGCGTTAGGGATGGTCTGATCAACGCGGCCGGGAAATGAAGCAAGCCACATCTGCGGCGCTGAGGGCGCTCAAACCCCTGATTTTTTGCCGTTTTCGGCGCGTTTTCGGTGTATTTCCCGGGTTACAGGCACACCTTCCCCGCAGCGGGCATTAACTCTTTGCGCTTCAGCCACAGATTCGACAGCGCAAACAGCGTCAGCATCTGCGCGGTGTTCTTGACCAGGCCGCGATAGCGCACCTTGACGTAGCCAAACTGACGCTTGATCACCCGGAACGGGTGTTCCACCTTCGCCCGCAGGCTGGCCTTGGTGTGCTCCCACCGCTTGGCCAACTTCAATTCGCGTTTGCTTTTGATCTGCTTCAGCTTCGAGGGCTTCTCCGCGATCAGGGAGCGCAGCGTGCGCTTGCGCTTCATCTCCTCGCGCTTCTCAAGCCCGGTGTAGCCGCTGTCCCCGCACACCGTGTCTTCCTTGCCGTGCAGCAGCTTGTGCGCTTGCGTGATATCGGCCACGTTGGCCGCCGTGCATTCGACGTGGTGCACCAGCCCGGAGTCATCGTCCACCCCGATGTGCGCCTTCATCCCGAAGTCATATTGATTCCCCTTCTTGGTCTGGTGCATGTCCGGATCGCGCTCGCCATCCTTGTTCTTGGTCGAACTGGGCGCCGCAATGATCGTGCCATCCACGATCGTCCCGCCCCGCAGACTCTGCCCTTTACGCGACAGGTGCGCGTTGACCCTGAACAGCTTGCGCGCCAGATCATGCCGCTCCAGCAGATGCCGGAAGTGGAGAATCGTCGTTTCATCCGGCACCTCGTCCAGCCCGCCGATCTTGGCGAAACGGCGCATCGACACCGTGTCGTACAGCGCTTCTTCCGCCGAGGGATCGCTCAGCGCATACCACTGCTGCAAAAAGTGGATGCGCAGCATCGTTTCCAGCCGATACGGCTGTCGCCCCGGCTGCCCCGACTTTGGATAGTGCGGCTCGATCAGCGCCAGCAGGCCCTTCCACGGCACGACCTGGTCCATCTCGGCCAAGAACACCTCACGCCGCGTCCGCTTGCGCTTGCCGTTGTACTCCGCGTCGCCGAAGGTCAGTTGCATCGTCGTCGTCACGTTGCGTCTGTGCGATTGTCGCAGGATCAGGGGGAGGTGTTCAGAGTTTCCCGAACAATTCACCGTTCAAGCCGCCGCTGTACACGGCGAACCAGAACCCGCCCTTGCTGTTCACCGCCGAGGCCGCACTGATGCTCTGGCGCTGCCCCGGCACCGCGACAACCGGCGTGACGCCCTTGACGGCCCACGTCCGTCCTTGCACCACATCGGCACGGAAGCCAGACTCGTCCCAGAAGTCAATCTCGGCCTTTTCCCGCTTGGCGTGCTTCACGATCGCCGGGGACGTCTGCTCCTGCCACTGCGCTACCGCCAGTGGATCGCGCTGATAGGCGTGTTGCAGCGGCTTCTGTGGGCTCAGCCCCAGCCGCGCCAGCAACGTCCCGACGCTGGCCAGACTCAACCGTGCGGCAAACTTCTTCTCGATCAGTTCTCGCACGACCTGCCGCGTCCACAGACCGAAGGCGAAGCCATGCTGGCGAGGGTTCTTGCCATTGACCCAGCCCAACACCTGGCGCTCCTGCGCCGGCGTCAACGTCCGCGGGCGACCGCTGCCCTTACGCGTCATCAATGCGCCAGCGCCGCCCTCCTGTGCTCGCGCCAGCACTGTGTACGCCCAGCCGCGATGCAACCCGAACGACGAGGCCACTTCGGCCGGCGATTCGCCTTCGCCCATCGGTTGCAACGCCATCAGGCGCATTTCTTCCAGCGCTGCCCGCGATACCAAGCGTCCGTCTCTCTTCCGCGGGCCCCTTGGCGGCATGGATGCCGCCACGGCGCTTACAGATGCGCGGTGCCATCACCGCTCGCGGGACACGCCGTTAACCCGTCCCTGGGGGCTCGATGGCACCATCCATGCCGCCAACGGTCCCGCAATCGGTGAGGACATCGCGCCAGATAGTTGGCTGATGGTGTTGTTGAGCGCAAAGAACACCGCGCCAGGCAGTTTGCCGGCTGCTGGTTGAAACGCTGCGCACCGCCCAGCCCAACTGCTCCTTGCCCGCCAGTGACCGCCGCGCTTTCATCCATCTTCTGCATCGCACTGCGACAAACAGGCTCGCTGGCACGGATACACCACGTGCAACACACGGCTTAGAATCGGACCATGAACGAATTCGACCGTGTACGCGATTATCTGACCGACCTGCAGGACCGGATCTGCGCCGCTGTGGAAGCTGCCGACGGGAAGGCGCGGTTCGCCGAGGATCTTTGGAAGCGCGAGGAGGGCGGCGGTGGCCGTACCCGCATCCTGCGCGACGGCGCCGTGTTCGAGCAGGCCGGCATCGGCTTTTCCGATGTGTCCGGCACGCGCTTGCCGCCGTCGGCCAGTGCGCACCGCCCCGAGCTTGCCGGTGCAACCTGGCGTGCATGCGGCGTCTCTCTGGTGTTTCATCCGCACAATCCGTACATCCCGACCACGCACATGAACGTGCGCTACTTCCGCGCCGAGCGCGATGGCGAGGTGGTGGCCGCCTGGTTTGGCGGCGGCTTCGACCTGACTCCGTTCTATCCCTTCGATGAGGATGTGCAGCACTGGCACCGCGTTGCACAGGCGCTGTGCGAGCCATTCGGCGAAGAGCGCTATGCAGCGCACAAGCGTTGGTGCGACGAATACTTTTTCCTGCGCCATCGCAACGAGACGCGTGGCGTGGGCGGGCTGTTTTTCGACGATCTGGGCAAGGAGTTCGAACACGACTTCGCCTATCAACAAGCGGTGGGCAATGGCTTCCTGGATGCCTACATGCCAATCGTGCAGCGTCGCAAGGACACCGCGTACGGCGAGCGCGAACGCGAGTTTCAGCTGTACCGCCGCGGGCGCTATGTGGAGTTCAATCTGGTCTACGACCGCGGCACCCTGTTTGGATTGCAGAGCGGTGGGCGCGCCGAGAGCATCTTGATGAGTTTGCCGCCGCGGGTGCGTTGGGAGTATGGCTTCACGCCGGAGCCAGGCAGTGCCGAAGCGCGCCTGGCCGATTACCTGATCCCACGCGACTGGCTGGGTTGATGCCAACCCCGCTGTAAGGCGTGATGTCCTTGCGGACGTCCACGCGGCGATGGCAATAGCGGAAACGTTGCAGCGCGCGTCGTGAGCAGATGCGCTGCCCGCTGACGGCCAGATCAACCGTGCATCATCGATGCGCTACGTCGCCTGGCGCCAGCGCGGCGCACACGTGGATCGCACTGCCCCTTAGCAGAATGCACTCGCCGACCGGTGCAAGCATTCGCGCCGAATTCCCGCCGACCGCGCGCAGGTCTGCCGTCACGGCACCGCCGCCGATGCACGAACTGGCAGCACGTCCCTGACCGCTGTGAAGCCAACCAGGCCGTGCGCATTTGGTTGGCTTGCGGAAAGGAGGCCGAAAGGTCGCGTGCCTACCGTGGCACCCATCCTGTGATGCATTCGGTATCTGCTGCCCTCTTCCGCTGGAGTGTCCTGGAGCGTGCGGTGCGATGTCGATGGGACCATCGGCCAGCGCCATGCGATAGGTCACCGCAGCATCGATCGCCAGCACTCCCAGCATGGGCACCGCCAGACGGGGCTTGCCGCAACTGCGTGAATTGCTTGCGCGGTGCCTGCCTACGTCCATCCATTGCGTTGTGTCAACGCATATGCAGCAGCGCGATTAGCGTTGCAGCGGTGGCATACGATCAGGAAGACACAAATAAAAAGCCCCGCAGACCAGGGGGAGGTCGGCGGGGCCAGGGAGCGGGAACTTGGGGATGAGTTTCCGCTCCGAGATCTGCTCCAGGGGATGGGAGAGATCTGCCGACAGGCGTTGCGCCCGTCGAGGGATATAACACCATTTGCTACATTGATAGATCATGAAGATGGCTGTAAAAAAAAAGTAGAATTTAGCGCTTATTCATTCCGTTAAATCCGTTGAATTCGGATTATGTCCGCACGAATGATTGTTGATATGCGTATTCAGCATAGCAGCGTCATTTGCGACGTCAGTGCGCCTGATCCCAGTCATCGCCCACGCCCGAATCCACCACCAACGGCACGCGCAATTCAGCTGCGGAGGCCATGCGCGTGGTGACTTCGCTGAGCAGTGTGTCGACGAAATCGACATCGGCTTCGAACACCAGTTCGTCGTGCACCTGCAGGATCATTTTGGCGCGTTGCGCGTGGTCGGCGATCCAGCCGTCCACCTTGACCATGGCGCGCTTGATGATGTCGGCGGCGGTGCCCTGCATCGGCGCGTTGATGGCGGCGCGCTCGGCGCCTGCACGCTGGCCCTGGCTGCCGGCATTGATGAAATCCAGATACAGGCGGCGGCCGAACACGGTTTCCACGTAGCCCTTGTCGCGCGCCTGCTGGCGGGTGGTTTCCATGAAGTCGCGCACGCCCGGATAGCGGCTGAAGTACAGCGCGATGTAGTCCTGCGCTTCGCCACGGCCGATGCCGAGCTGGCGGGCCAGACCGAACGCGCTCATGCCGTACATCAGGCCGAAGTTGATCGCCTTGGCAGCGCGGCGCTCGTCACCGCTGACGGTGTCGATGGTGCGGCCGAATACTTCGGCGGCAGTGGCGCGGTGCACGTCGGTGCCGGACGCGAACGCGCCGACCAGGCCGGGGTCGCCGGACAGGTGGGCCATGATGCGCAGCTCGATCTGCGAGTAGTCGCAGGCGATCAGCTTGCGCCCGGGCGGGGCGACGAAAGCGCGGCGGATGCGGCGGCCGTCTTCGGTGCGGATCGGGATGTTCTGCAGGTTCGGGTCCGATGAAGACAGCCGACCGGTGGCGGCGCCGGCCTGGTGGTAGCTGGTGTGCACGCGTCCGGACTGCGGGTGGATCATCTCCGGCAGCTTGTCGGTGTAGGTACTGCGCAGCTTGCTCAGGCCGCGGTATTCCAGGATCACCCGCGGCAGCTCGTGCTGGTCGGCGATGGCTTCCAGCGCGTCTTCGTTGGTCGAGGGCTGGCCCTTGGGCGTCTTGACCACGGCGGGGAGCTTGAGCTCGTCGAACAACAGCGCCTGCAGCTGCTTGGGCGAATCCAGGTTGAAGGTGCGCCCTGCCAGCTCGGTGGCTTTTTGCTGGGCGGCGAGCATGCGCTTGGACAGGTCCGCGCTCTGACGGCGTAGTTCGGCGGCGTCCACGCACACGCCGTTGGCTTCGATGCGCGCCAGCACGTCCACCAGTGGCATTTCGATGTCGCGGTAGACGCGCTCCAGGCCGGGCTCGGCTGCCAGCTTGGGGCCGAGCACGTGATGCAGGCGCAGGGTGATGTCGGCGTCTTCGGCGGCGTAGCGGGTGGCATCGTCCAGGCTGATCTGGGCGAACGGGATCTGCTTGGCGCCCTTGCCGCAAACGTCTTCGTACTTGACGGTGTCGTAGCCGAGATAGCGCTTGGCCAGGCTGTCCATGTCGTGACGGGCGCTGCCGGAATTGAGCACGAAGCTCTCCAGCAGTGTGTCGTCGGCGTAGCCGGCAAGCTCCACGCCATGCCGGCGCATCACGTGCAGGTCGTACTTGCCGTGTTGGCCGACTTTGCGCACGGCCGGGTCGGTGAGCAGCGGCGCCAGTTGCGCCAGCGCATGGGTGCGGTCGAGCTGAACCGGGGCGCCGGGAAAGTTGTGGCCGAACGGCAGATACGCCGCCTTACCTGGCTCGGCGGCCACGCTCAGGCCGATCAGGTCGGCCTGCAGCGGGTCCAGGCTGTCGGTTTCGGTATCGAAAGCGAACTGGCCGGCGGCGCGCAGCTGCGCGATCCAGCTGTCCAACTGCTCCTGGGTCAGGATGGTCTCGTACGCGCCAGGCGCCGACAGCGCTGGATCCAGGTCCACCGCTGCATTGACCGGCCCGGACACGAAGCCGGTGCCGCGCGCACGGCCCGGCTCGGTGCGCGCGGTAGCAGCGGCAGCGCCCAGCGCCACCGGCTCGGACAACAGACCGGACTGCGCCAGCGCGCCGCCCAGCTCGCGCAGCGCCTGGGTAAACCCGTAGCGCGCGTACAGTACCGCTAGCGTTTCGGTGTTGGGTTCGCGCAGATCCAGCGCGCGCGGGCCGCTGGCCAGGGTCACATCGGTCTTGATCGTGACCAGCTCACGGTTGAGCGGCAGGCGTGGCAACGCAGCACGCAGGTTGTCGCCGATCTTACCCTTGATCTTGTCGGCATTGGCGATCACGCCGTCCAGCGAATCGTATTCGGCAAGCCATTTGGCGGCAGTCTTGGGACCGCATTTTTCCACGCCGGGCACGTTGTCGACGATGTCGCCCATCAGCGCCAGCAGGTCGACGATCTGGTCGGGCCGCACGCCGAACTTGGCGATCACCGCCGCGTCCGAATCCATGCGGCTGCCGCTCATGGTGTTGACCAGTTCGATACCCGGGCGCACCAGCTGGGCAAAGTCCTTGTCGCCGGTGGAGATGGTCACGCTCAACCCATCGGCAGCGGCCTGCAGCGCCAGCGTGCCGATCACATCGTCGGCTTCCACGCCGTCGATGCGCAGGATGTCGATGCCCAGCGCATGCACGATGTCGCACATCGGCTGTACCTGCGCGCGCAGGTCGTCGGGCATCGACGGCCGGTTGGCCTTGTAGTCGGCATACAAGGCGTCACGGAAGGTCTTGCCGGGTGCATCCACCACGAAGGCGATGTAGGCCGGACGTTCCTTCAAGGTGGCGCGCAGCATGTTGACCACGCCGAACAAGGCGCCGGTGGGTTCGCCCTGCGCATTGGTCAGCGGCGGAAGCGCGTGGAACGCGCGATACAGGTAACTGGACCCGTCGATCAGGACTAATCTGCTCATGACCCAATTCTACGCTGCACGCTCACGACACACCGCGCCAGCGCATACTGGCCGGCGATCAACACGGATAACGACAATGAAGAGAGCACGTCTTTTGCTGCTGCCGTTACTGCTGCTGGGCGGCTGTGCCACCAGTGGCCCCGACCGCGCCGGTGGCGAGATCCCGGCTGGCGCCGATGTCACCACTAAGACCATGGCCAACGGCGACCAGATCGACGAATACCGGGTGAATGGCCAGCTGGAAATGGTGCGGGTCACCCCAACGCGCGGCGCGCCCTACTTCCTGTACGACCGCGATCACGACGGGCATACCGATGCAGAGAAGGACAAGGTCAACAAGGTGTATTGGAAGCTGTATAGCTGGTGATTTGGGACTCGGGAGTGGGGATTCGTAGAACGGGAGCAGGTTCCGACGCGCAGTGGCTTTGTTTTTTGATCTCCGGTTCGTTGGCGTCGTTGCGTTGCGGCTGTGTCTGGAAAGATGCCCGCCCCGGCCTGCGCACAGCGCGCCGCATGCAGGCGTGGCACGCCTCCGGCAGCGCTGGTGATGGGCTGACGGCATGGCGTGCCCGGCGTTCTTTGCGCATGGCTTGGCGCGCTGCGCAACCTTGTTCGCGATGGCTGGGCGCCGCTCAGCGTGCTCGGTCTGGTTTGGCGCAACGGCGGTTCGGCTTTCTCTGCCTGGTGGGCACCGACGTCCCCCCATCCTGAGTAGCAGTCGGGTTTAGAGTCCGGGGTTGATGATATCGCTATTGGCCAACTGCTGGGCATAGGCCGCCGGCGTCATTGCGCCGATTTTTTTTTTGGGGCGGTGTTCGTTGTATTCGCGGCGCCAGCGTTCGATCTCGGTGCGCGCATGCAGCAGCGTTGGGAACCAGTGTTCGTTGAGGCATTCGTCGCGTAGCCGGCCGTTGAAGGATTCGACGTAGGCATTCTGGTTCGGCTTGCCAGGCTGGATCTGGCGTAGCTGCTCACGATTGGCATGCGCCCAGGCGACCATGGCCTTGCCACAGAACTCCTTGCCATTGTCCGTGCGGATCATCTTCGGCAGGCCGCGACTGTGTGCCAACCGATCCAGCACGCGTGCTACCCCGTGGCCGGAGATGGCGCGTTCCACGTCGATGGCGACCGCTTCGTGGGTTGCGTCGTCCACGATCACCAGGCATTTGATTGCCCTGCCTTCGGCGGTGCGGTCGAACACGACGTCCACCGACCACACCTGGTTGGCCTTGGTGGGCCGCAGCAACGGCGCACGCTCGCCTACCGGCACCTTTTTACGCGTGCGGCGGCGGACCTGCAGCTGCTGCTCGCAATACAGCCGCTCCACCCGCTTATAGTTCACGAGACGCCCTTCCTGCCGCAGCTTGAGAGAGATCATCCCCACGCCATAGCGGCGATGGCGATGCGCCAACGCAAGGATGCGCTCGCGCAACTCAACGTTGCGGTCCTCGCGCGGGCGATAGCGCAGCGCACTGGCGCTCATGCCGATCGCCGCAAGGGCGCAGCGCTCGCTGGCGCCACCTTCGACCCACTCGCGCACCAGCGCACGACGCGCCGGTGCGCTCACCATTGTTTTTGCAGCGCATCCTTGATCAGGGCGTTCTGGAACACCTGCTCGGCCAGCAACTTCTTCAGTCGCGTGTTCTCGGCCTCCAGGTCCTTGAGCCGCTTGGCATCGGGCACGCTCATGCCGCCGAACTTGCTGCGCCACAGGTAGTAGGACGCCTCACTGAAGCCATGCCGTCGGCACAGGTCTTTGATCGGCATGCCGGCCTCGGCTTCGCGCAGGAAGCCGATGATCTGCTCTTCGGAAAAACGCTTCTTCACGTCCAATCTCCTCGGGGTAGGGAATTGGACTCCAAACTGAGGTGCTACTCAAACTTGGGGGGACGTCGGTGGGGATACCTAATAACCTGACCCCGTTACTAGTTTTTAATGGGCCGGCGAGATCAGCTCATAAAATTCACCACTGCATGCATTAAAACCATTTGGCCATGGTGCAGCCATTTTGCATAAAAGCCGAAAAGGCGCTGGAGCAGATGAATTAACTTGCTCAACTTCAACTTCGACAGCTTTTGGATCGCACCTCAACAGCGAAAAAAAGTCTCTAGAATAATATCTGGGCACATATCCAACTAGAGCAATAGGATCAACCGTCCTTAAAAACAAAGCATATTGATCATAGTTATTTTGTAGATCAGCAGCAACGTATAAGCGATCTCCCTCCTTGATCTTAGAAAGCAAAGATTTTACTTCAGGAGCCACATACCTGATTCCATGTACGAAAAAGTACACCTGATACTTACCATCATCAGTTTTTTCTGGAAGCGGAATTAGCTCTAAACTATCCGTTCCTCGCAACCCACCGGTACGAGCTAGTTCGTCAAATACATCAAGCTCACGTTGACCACTGCCTAGCCAATGCGCGTATGCAGAGAATTCCGGACGACTTCGCGATAGGACACGATTCTTTAGAATAGGGAAAAGCTCATATGAAGTGAATTCACGCTCCAACTGCTCCATACGCACAAATCCCCTGAAGCCATCCACCGACCGTGCCCCCTTCGTATAGCGAAGGCGATAACTTTCTTCTTCTCGGTCCACTCTCGCTACAGGGGTCCACCTGTGAGAGACAGCATCTTGAATGGCAATGTAGATCGATTTCATAACCTGACCTGTAAGATTCTTTTTCGATTTTCCATAAGCATTTGAACAGCAAACTCCCTAGCTGGCGCGGTTATCCAGCTATCTGGAACCTCGTCAAGAACTATTCTAAATGTCAACTCAGGAATTCGAGAAAGCTGCGCCTGCCAATATTCGCCCTCTTTCCTGCAATACGATGAAAAACTGGCAAACGCATCAATCGTCGAAAGACGGACTTCATTCCTCCCATAAATCTGACTCATCGCCTTACTCACGTAGGCTTCGATCCCAAATCGAGGATCGCGTTCAGCGAGTTTGATCGTACGTTTTGCATCCGTCTCATTTCTGCCGAGACTGGACGCATGGTCAAAGGTTGGAGCCAAATACGCACTTCCGTCAGAAAAAATAACGCCCCAATTTTCTTCATGTCGATCTTGATTCCCAATAAGGGCATCAAGCAGCAGATATCCCGACATCACACCAGCCGCTGTTTTCACTTGGGCTGGCGGCAACCATCCCAGCGGAAGAAGAACCCTTTTTATACCAAGATAAGCATAGATGCGTGTGACAGTGTGTTGACGACGACGATTCTGCGCCTGAGCTTTAGCATCAGATGAGACGTTAACAATCAGCTCATTCCCTAGTGCCAGACGTCCCCCACTTGGTATGAAATTTGGGGTCGTTGTGCCCTGTGTGATTCCTGCACCAGCCAATGGAATGTCGGTTTCTGCAAGCTCATATTTGGCATGAGGCAAACCTAATGCGCAGGCGATTTTGGCGCAAACTACCTCAGACCAGTTTTCACCGCTTCCTGGTCTACCTTCTTTGAAAAGATGGTTGTATCCGCCGTACCAAAATTTCCTCTTCGTCCCCAATTGCTCAAGGATTTCAAAATCTTCGCTTGCTACTTCCACGACGTTGAACAAGGGAACCTCTTGTACGCGCTCGGATTCGTAGCGAAAGTATGGACCTACATGGACTCCACGTGGGAGGGCACTAACCCGCAAGTGGGGGAGCAGCACTAGGCCGTGGTTAAGATTTATAGCAAATAGCCCACGACGAGAAAGGGCGACCAAATGATCGCCCTTCTCAAAACCTTTAGGTTCCGGCGCGACTCAAACCCCAACAGGATTCGCCTTCTCAGGATCAATCTTGTACTGCTTAATCGCCCGGGCCACATCCTTCCCCGTCATCTTCCCATCCTTAGCGAGCGCGGCAATCGCCGCGTGCGCGATGTAGTAACGGTCGACCTCGAAAAACCGACGCAGGTTCGCACGCGTATCCGAGCGACCGAACCCATCCGTACCGAGCACGGTGTAGGTCATCGGGACGAAGGCCCGGATCTGGTCAGCAAAGGCACGCACGTAGTCCGTTGCGGCAATGGCCGGGCCCTGGCGGCCTTCCAGCAGTTGGGTGACGTAGGGCTTGCGCTGTTCGGCTTCCGGGTGCAGGCGGTTCCAGCGTTCGACGGCGTAGCCGTCGCGGCGCACTTCGTTGAGGCTGGGGCAGGACCAGATGTCGGCGGTAACGCCGAAGTCCTTGTCCAGCAGCTCGGCCGCGGCAATGGCCTCGCGCAGGATGGTGCCGCTGCCCAGCAGCTGCACGCGCAGTTCGCCCTTCTTGGGTTTGCCGGCGTCCTTGAGCAGGTACATGCCCTTGATGATGCCCTCGGCGGCGCCGTCCGGCATGCCGGGGTGGGCGTAGTTCTCGTTCATCAGGGTGATGTAGTAGTACTCGTCGATCTGGTCTTCCATCATCGCCTTCATGCCGTGCTGCATGATGACGGTGACTTCGAAACCGAAGGTCGGGTCGTAGCTACGCACATTGGGGATGCCGCCGGCCACGAGCTGGCTGAAGCCGTCTTCGTGCTGCAGGCCTTCGCCGTTGAGCGTGGTGCGGCCGGCGGTGCCGCCAAGCAGGAAGCCACGCGTGCGCATGTCCGCTGCCTGCCAGGCGATGTCGCCCACGCGCTGGAAGCCGAACATGGAGTAGTAGATGTAGAACGGCAGCATCGGCACATCCGACACCGAGTAGCTGGTGCCGGCGGCCATCCAGGACGCAATCGCGCCCGGCTCGCTGATGCCCTGCTGCAGCACCTGGCCGGTCTGGTCTTCGCGGTAGTACATCAGCTGGTCGGCGTCGACCGGCTTGTACTTCTGGCCGAACGGGGCATAGATGCCGATCTGGCGGAACATGCCTTCCATGCCGAAGGTGCGCGCTTCATCGGCCACGATCGGCACGATGCGCGGGCCCAGTTCCTTGTCGCGCAGGGCGATGTTGAGGCTCTGCACGAACGACATGGTGGTGGAATAGCTGCGCTCGCCGCTGTCCTTGAGCAGGCGCTCGAATTTGTCGAGCGTGGGCGCGGCGAAGGACTTGCTGGCCTTGGGACGGCGCGAGGGCAGGAAACCGCCGAGCACGTTGCGGCGCTCTTTGAGGTACTGCACTTCCGGGGAATCGTCGCCGGGGTGATAGAACGGCACCTTGCCGTCTTCCAGTTGGGCGTCGGTGACCGGAATGTTGAAGCGGTCGCGGAAGTGCTTGACCGCCGCGTCGTCCAGCTTCTTGGTCTGGTGGGTGGGGTTGAGCGCCTCACCGGCCGAGCCCATGCCGTAGCCCTTGACCGTCTTGGCCAGGATCACGGTGGGCATGCCGGTGGTGTTCACGGCCTGGTGGTAGGCGGCGTACACCTTGTGCGGGTCGTGGCCGCCACGGTTGAGGCGCCAGATGTCGTCGTCCGACAGGCCGGCCACCATGGCCGCAGTCTCCGGGTACCTGCCGAAGAAATTCTCGCGGGTGTAGGCGCCACCGAAGGCCTTGCAGTTCTGGTATTGGCCGTCGACGGTTTCCATCATCAGCTTGCGCAGCACGCCATTGCTGTCCTTGGCCAGCAGGGCGTCCCAGTAGCCGCCCCAGAGCAGCTTGATGACATTCCAGCCGCCGCCACGGAACACGCCTTCCAGTTCCTGGATGATCTTGCCGTTGCCGCGCACCGGGCCGTCCAGGCGCTGCAGGTTGCAGTTGACGACGAAGATGAGGTTGTCCAGGCCTTCGCGGCCGGCCAGCGCGATGGCGCCGAGGGTTTCCGGTTCGTCCGACTCGCCGTCGCCGATGAAGCACCACACCTTGCGGTCGGACTTCTCGATCAGGCCGCGGTTTTCCAGGTAGCGCATGAATTGCGCCTGGTAGATGGCGGCCAGCGGGCCCAGGCCCATCGACACGGTGGGGGTCTGCCAGAATTCGGGCATCAGCCACGGGTGCGGGTAGGACGAGATGCCCTGGCCGTCCACTTCCATGCGGAAGTTGTCCAGCTGCGATTCGCTGATGCGGCCTTCAAGGAAGGCGCGGGCGTAGATGCCCGGGGCGCTGTGGCCCTGGATGAACAGCAGGTCGCCCGGGTGCTGGTCGCTGGGGGCGCGCCAGAAGTGGTTGAAGCCCACGTCGTACAGCGTGGCGCTGGAAGCGAACGAGGCGATGTGGCCGCCCAGGTCGCCCGGCTTGCGGTTAGCCCGCACGACCGTGGCCATGGCGTTCCAGCGGATGATCGAGCGGATCTTCCACTCCAGCGCCGAATCGCCGGGGTGCTTGGCCTCGTTGGCCGGGGCGATGGTGTTGACGTACTCTGTGGTGGGCGAGAAGGGCAGGTAAGCGCCGGCGCGACGGGTCTGTTCGACCATGCCTTCCAGCAGCTGATGGGCGCGCTCCGGGCCTTCAACGTCGATGACGGCCTTGATCGATTCGAGCCACTCCTGCGTCTCTAGCGGGTTCGGATCGTTGTGCAGCACTTCGTTCAACCAGTTCATTAGCGCTCCCGGGGGGACACACCCCGTGGGTGTGTCGACATCGTGAATTCGTGAACCCCCAAGTGTACCGCACGCACCTGTTGCCATTCCTCGCTACGGGTGCGTATGGAATGGGACGCTGTCGTGCGCCGAGTGAGGCATCGATGCCGGCTGGAACAACGATCCGGCGCAGCGGGCGCTGCCGGCGTACGACCAAAGTGATGAGGGCCAGCGGCACGCGATGGCCGGCTGCCGCCGCCTGGAAGGGACCGATGTGCATGCCTTGTAGGAGCGCACGTGGGCGCGACGGGATTTATCGGCAACGCCTGTCGCGCCCCGGTGCGCTCCTACGAGATGGCGCGCTCTGTGGGTACGGCTGGGTGACATCGCCAGGGACATCCCTCAGCGGCAGGCGCCGCCGATGTAGGCGCGCACCTGGGCGCGAGGAGCTTTATCGGTAACGCCTGTCGCGCCCGGGTGCGCTCCTACGTGGTGGCGTGGTGGTCAGAACGCCTGCAACGCTCCGGTCAGTTTGCCGTCGCTGGTGACTGCGCCCATGGTGTCGCCCTGCCAGCCCGGGTAGGCGTTGGGTTCCCGATAGAACACGCCCAGAACGCGCGAACCGATGTTGCCGCTGCGGGTGAGCAGGTTGCTGAGCATGGCGCGGGGGGTGGCGGCTTGCTGCCAGTCCATGCCGACTTCGGAAATCACCACGTCACTGCCGTAGCGCGCAATCATGTCGCGCATGTTGGTGTCCAGGCGGCTGTTGTAATGCTGCCAGCTGCCGACGGGGGGTAATGCGACATGCCGATGACGTCCCACTTGCCGCCTGCCGAACGCAGGTTGTCGAAGAACCAGCGGAAATTGGCGTTGTCGTAGCCGTTGGTCAAATGCACGACGACCTTGGCATTGGGATACACCGCCTTGGTGGCGTCGTAGCCGCTGTTGATGAACTGGCCCAGGGTGGCGAAGTTGGGCGTCGTGCCGTCGTTCCACAGCATGCCGCTGTTGATCTCGTTGCCCACCTGCACCCAGCTGACGGTGATGCCGTTGTCCTTGAGATATTGGAGGATGCCCTGGGTATGGCTATAGACATCGGTGTTGCGCTGGGCAACGGAGTGGCCGGCCCATGCCGCTGGTGTGGTCTGTTTGCCGGGGGCGGCCCAGCTATCGCTGTAATGGAAGTCGATCATGATGCGCATGCCTTGCACGGCGGCACGCTTGGCCTTGTCCAGGGTGTCGCGGCCGTCGTTCCAACCGCCCGCCGGGTTGACCCACACGCGCAGACGGATCGCGTTGCCGCCGACATCCTTGAACAGCTTGATGAAGTCGGTGGTGTTGCCCGCTGCATCGCGAAACCTGCGACGGATTGGCGGCGGCCTGCTGATTGAGCCAGGTGACGTCAGCGCCCTTGGCGATGCCTTGCGCGCTGACGCCGGCGCTGCAAAGACACAAAAGCAATACGAGCAAGACGCGGTGGTAGTGCCTACGAAAAATCGTCATGGAACGCTCCCTTGATCGATGGAGAAAGCGCCGAGTGGCGCCTTGCTTGATCCCCCTGCTATTGCATCGTGCGCGCGACGGACTTGCGAGCGCGCATTTTTGCTTCGCTTTGCGACGCTACAAAACGAGAGCGATTCAAGCAGGTCAGTACAGAGCGGTTGAGGCCGCTACAGGTGCAAGGTCGTTGCGGCATATCTCAGTGCAGGAAAACCTTGAGCACGCGTGAGTTGTGCAGGCACGTTGTTGTGCGGGTGCAGCAGCAACCGCGCCCGTGATTGCGTGATTGAACGCAAAAACGCCAGGGAAGCCCGGCGTTTTACGACAACGTTCGATGATGGCGATAAGCAGCTCCGCGCATCGCAGCAAGCTGCGCCAGGGTGATGCGTCATTGCGCACCCACAAGCTGCGGTTGCACGACCCACTCACCCCATGGCGCGTGCACCCTGCTGCTGTTGCTGGGTCTGCGACTGCTGCTGTTCCAACGCGACCGACTGGCGTGCTGCGTTTTCAGCAACGCGTTGGCTGCTCTGCTCCAGCGGGGTATTCATTGCCGTCATGGTCTCCATGCTGACGCGCAGCTGCGCCGGGTCATCGACGCGGCCTTGCACAGCAAAGGTCCGTGCGGCATCTGGGCTCATCATCACCGCATCGATGCGCTGACCACCAGCGGCATGCATTTCCGATGCGAGCGAACCGGATAACTGTGCGCTGTGCTGATCCGGCGTGCGCCCTGCACGTGCATCCTGCGCATGCACACCGCGCTGGGCATCGTGGAACAACGCATTGCCCACATGCCCCGGTGGATCGATCCGCAAGGACGTGTGGTCGTTGCCATGCTCGCGCGCGTCGCGCTTGGCCGGCTCGCCCGGCGCAAGCGGGCCGCGGATGGCATCGATGGCTCTTGGCCCAGGCCGCGCGCGCTACGCGTAAGGATAGTGGTACCGGTGCGCAGCCCATCTATATCTCTGCGATACTCGTCGATCATGCGCGCGTTCTTTTCGGCAAGCGGACACGCGCCGGGGTCCTTGAGCGCAGAATGTTCGCCCAGAAAGTTGCCCAGCATGTGCGCCCCGAGCGAGCGGCCGGCAGCAACCAGCGGGTAATCCGGGATCAAAAAGTTAGCCTTGCTGTTGCTATAGCCGGCACCGCTCAAGGTGGCGATCTCGTCGGGCTTGGCGTACATCCGCACCTGCCCGAAGTGCGGCGACGCGGCACTGACCGGGTCAGATGCCATGACGTGATTGATCAGGCTATTGCCACCTTCCGGAATCCGGTAATTCAGACTCGCCGCGCCATACGCGTTGAAGGTTTCGCCCTTGAGGTCGTAGTGGTGTGCGGACACCTGCGCAAGCGCGCCCCCGAGCGAATGGCCGGTGACGGTGACTTCCGGTTGATGCCCGGTTCGCTTGCCAACGTCTTTGGCGATGTCCATCGCATTCTTGGTCAGCGCAAGCGCATCTGCAGCCTGTGGATTGGTCCGCGAGGTGACCATGCTGGCATCGGTGAGCACGTCATTGACCGCGCCCTCGGTGGCTCGATGCGCAACCACGATTTCGCCGCTGCTCTCACGGCGGTTCATTTGAGGATATCTCTGCCGAAGAACGTCACGGCGCCGGCGGCCCAGTCGGCGCCGCGCTCCCGTGCCATGTCCTGCCGGGCCTCGGCGGCGACGGTGAGCATCAATGCATTCACTGAGATCGCCATGCGGTGGGCGATGTCGCCGGCGGTGTCGAGGGTTGCCAGGATCCCCCGAAGTTGTGTACTGCCATGCGGCCTGGGAAGCTATGTAGGGACCACAGACCGCTAGTCTGGAGGCGACCATGTAAAGAGGTATGCCTGATGGATCCCATTCGTTCGCGCACGCCAAGTCCTGCCCGCGAGCTTCTGCCCGGACCCCAACCGGATAGGATTCAGCCGACTGCAGATCGGGGGGGGGCTCCGCCTGCTGGCGGCCCCCTGGATGGCTTGCCCGCTCGGCGGACGATGTCCCGGACCCGGCTGCCATCTCCCCCTGCGCCCTCGCCTGCGTTCTCGGCGGGCAGCTTCAGCGATCTGCTCCGTCAGTTCGATCCGTCGCTTCTTGATACATCGCTTCTTGATTCGATGCCTGCCGTCGGCACGCCGCATACAGCGGCTGCCCCAGCAGAGTGCGATGAGGTGCAATCGGGTCTGCGTGCAGCCGATGACCCGCCACCCACCGTGCGTGTCGCTGTCACTGCCGCGCGGCCGCCGCGCGCCAAGCCGGCCCCGCGACGGCGTGCGGCGCAACCCTCCGACGCTTCGCCGGCCGCGCAGGTGGATCTACGCACGCTCGGCTACAGTCAGCAGCAGCAAGAGAAGATCAAACCGAAGGTGCGTTCGACAGTGGCGCAGCACCACGAGGCACTGGTGGGCCATGGGTTTACACACGCGCACATCGTTGCGCTCAGCCAACACCCGGCAGCGTTAGGGACCGTTGCTGTCACGTATCAGGACATAATCAGGGCGTTGCCAGAGGCGACACACGAAGACATCGTTGGCGTCGGCAAACAGTGGTCCGGCGCACGCGCCCTGGAGGCCTTGCTCACGGAGGCGAGGGAGTTGAGAGGTCCGCCGTTACAGTTGGACACAGGCCAACTTCTCAAGATTGCAAAACGTGGCGGCGTGACCGCAGTGGAGGCAGTGCATGCATGGCGCAATGCACTGACGGGTGCCCCCCTGAACCTGACCCCGGACCAGGTGGTGGCCATCGCCAGCAATATTGGCGGCAAGCAGGCGCTGGAGACGGTGCAGCGGCTGTTGCCGGTGCTGTGCCAGGACCATGGCCTGACCCCGGACCAGGTCGTGGCCATCGCCCGCAATGGCGGCGGCAAGCAGGCGCTGGAGACGGTGCAACGACTGTTGCCGGTGCTGTGCCAGGACCATGGCCTGACCCCGGACCAGGTCGTGGCCATCGCCAGCAATATTGGCGGCAAGCAGGCGCTGGAGACGGTGCAGCGGCTGTTGCCGGTGCTGTGCCAGGACCATGGCCTGACCCCGGACCAGGTGGTGGCCATCGCCAGCAATATTGGCGGCAAGCAGGCGCTAGCGACGGTGCAGCGGCTGTTGCCGGTGCTGTGCCAGGCCCATGGCCTGACCCCGGACCAGGTGGTGGCCATCGCCAGCAATGGCGGCAAGCAGGCGCTGGAGACGGTGCAGCGGCTGTTGCCGGTGCTGTGCCAGGACCATGGCCTGACCCCGGACCAGGTCGTGGCCATTGCCAGCAATAACGGCGGCAAGCAGGCGCTGGAGACGGTGCAGCGGCTGTTGCCGGTGCTGTGCCAGGACCATGGCCTGACCCCGGACCAGGTCGTGGCCATCGCCAGCCACGATGGCGGCAAGCAGGCGCTGGAGACGGTGCAGCGGCTGTTGCCGGTGCTGTGCCAGGACCATGGCCTGACCCCGGACCAGGTCGTGGCCATCGCCAGCCACGATGGCGGCAAGCAGGCGCTGGAGACGGTGCAGCGGCTGTTGCCGGTGCTGTGCCAGGACCATGGCCTGACCCCGGACCAGGTGGTGGCCATCGCCAGCAATGGCGGCAAGCAGGCGCTGGAGACGGTGCAGCGGCTGTTGCCGGTGCTGTGCCAGGACCATGGCCTGACCCTGGCGCAGGTGGTGGCCATCGCCAGCAATATTGGCGGCAAGCAGGCGCTGGAGACGGTGCAGCGGCTGTTGCCGGTGCTGTGCCAGGACCATGGCCTGACCCCGGACCAGGTCGTGGCCATCGCCAGTAATATTGGCGGCAAGCAGGCGCTGGAGACGGTGCAGCGGCTGTTGCCGGTGCTGTGCCAGGACCATGGCCTGACCCCGGACCAGGTCGTGGCCATCGCCAGTAATATTGGCGGCAAGCAGGCGCTGGAGACGGTGCAGCGGCTGTTGCCGGTGCTGTGCCAGGCCCATGGCCTGACCCCGGACCAGGTCGTGGCCATCGCCAGCAATGGCGGCGGCAAGCAGGCGCTGGAGACGGTGCAGCGGCTGTTGCCGGTGCTGTGCCAGGACCATGGCCTGACCCCGGACCAGGTGGTGGCCATCGCCAGCCACGATGGCGGCAAGCAGGCGCTGGAGACGGTGCAGCGGCTGTTGCCGGTGCTGTGCCAGGACCATGGCCTGACCCCGGACCAGGTGGTGGCCATCGCCAGCCATGGCGGCGGCAAGCAGGCGCTGGAGACAGTGCAGCGGCTGTTGCCGGTGCTGTGCCAGGACCATGGCCTGACCCCGGACCAGGTGGTGGCCATCGCCAACAATAACGGCGGCAAGCAGGCGCTGGAGACGGTGCAGCGGCTGTTGCCGGTGCTGTGCCAGGACCATGGCCTGACCCCGGCCCAGGTGGTGGCCATCGCCAGCAATAGCGGCGGCAAGCAGGCGCTGGAGACGGTGCAACGGCTGTTGCCGGTGCTGTGCCAGGACCATGGCCTGACCCCGGACCAAGTGGTGGCCATCGCCAACAATAACGGCGGCAAGCAGGCGCTGGAGACGGTGCAGCGGCTGTTGCCGGTGCTGTGCCAGGACCATGGCCTGACCCCGGACCAGGTCGTGGCCATCGCCAGCCACGATGGCGGCAAGCAGGCGCTGGAGACGGTGCAGCGGCTGTTGCCGGTGCTGTGCCAGGACCATGGCCTGACCCTGGACCAGGTCGTGGCCATCGCCAGCCACGATGGCGGCAAGCAGGCGCTGGAGACGGTGCAGCGGCTGTTGCCGGTGCTGTGCCAGGACCATGGCCTGACCCCGGACCAGGTCGTGGCCATCGCCAGCAATGGCGGCGGCAAGCAGGCGCTGGAGACGGTGCAGCGGCTGTTGCCGGTGCTGTGCCAGGACCATGGCCTGACCCCGGCCCAGGTGGTGGCCATCGCCAGCAATGGCGGCAAGCAGGCGCTGGAGAGCATTGTTGCCCAGTTATCTCGCCCTGATCCGGCGTTGGCCGCGTTGACCAACGACCACCTCGTCGCCTTGGCCTGCCTCGGCGGACGTCCTGCCCTGGATGCAGTGAAAAAGGGATTGCCGCACGCGCCGGAATTGATCAGAAGAATCAATCGCCGCATTCCCGAACGCACGTCCCATCGCGTTCCCGACCTCGCGCACGTGGTGCGCGTGCTTGGTTTTTTCCAGAGCCACTCCCACCCAGCGCAAGCATTCGATGACGCCATGACGCAGTTCGAGATGAGCAGGCACGGCTTGGTACAGCTCTTTCGCAGAGTGGGCGTCACCGAATTCGAAGCCCGCTACGGAACGCTCCCCCCAGCCTCGCAGCGTTGGGACCGTATCCTCCAGGCATCAGGGATGAAAAGGGCCAAACCGTCCCCTACTTCAGCTCAAACACCGGATCAGGCGTCTTTGCATGCATTCGCCGATTCGCTGGAGCGTGACCTTGATGCGCCTAGCCCAATGCACGAGGGAGATCAGACAGGGGCAAGCAGCCGTAAACGGTCCCGATCGGATCGTGCTGTCACCGGCCCCTCCGCACAGCAATCTTTCGAGGTGCGCGTTCCCGAACAGCGCGATGCGCTGCATTTGCCCCTCAGCTGGAGGGTAAAACGCCCGCGTACCAGGATCGGGGGCGGCCTCCCGGATCCTGGTACGCCCATCGCTGCCGACCTGGCAGCGTCCAGCACCGTGATGTGGGAACAAGATGCGGCCCCCTTCGCAGGGGCAGCGGATGATTTCCCGGCATTCAACGAAGAGGAGCTCGCATGGTTGATGGAGCTATTGCCTCAGTCAGGCTCAGTCGGAGGGACGATCTGAGGGGCGGCAGGGATTCGAGCAAGAAACCTTTACTGACAGCAAGTTAGCTCACTTTTGGCTGTGTTTTACACGAATCCCTGCCGACCCTCGGAAAGATCGAGAAGGCGACAACGGACGCGGCCGGAAAGGCGTTCCTGGCCGCCAAGCTCAATTTCGAGTCGGTCATCGACAAGAACGCCGAGAAGCTCACCGAAGCTGGCCGACATGCAGCCGCGCAGATCGGAAATCAGCTCAATAGTCGCCCCTGAAAAACCCCCAGACCGCATCCATTGCAAGGCCTCACCTGCGGTTTTGGCGTGCTGGAACTGCCAGTTTTCGTTACTCTACCTACTGGTTTCTGGCAGTTTTCGCCCATGCGGACACGCCGTCCTGCCGCCGAGCAATTGCCTGCCGATGAGCTGTTTCGTTCGCGTCTGGAGAACCAGATCGACGTGCGCCATCCGCTGGTCCAGCTGAGCCATCGGCTGCCGTGGAGTGCGTTGGAACAGGCGCTGTCGCCACGGTTGCCTGCAACCACCAGCGCAGGCGGTCGGCCCGCATTGCCGGTGCGTCTGATCGCCGGGCTGCTCTACCTCAAGCACGCCTACGACCTGTCCGATGAAGCGGTGTGCGAACGTTGGCTGGAAAATCCGTACTGGCAGTTCTTCACCGGCGAGGTGGTGTTCCAGACCTGCGTGCCGTGCGATCCCAGCTCCCTGACACGTTGGCGACAGCGTCTGGGCGAAGCCGGTATGGAAGCGCTGTTGGCGCATACGATCAACACCGCTCACGCGATGAAGGCGGTGGACGCACGCGAGTTGTCGCGGGTGATCGTGGATACCACCGTGCAGGAAAAAGCGATCGCCCATCCCACCGACAGCCGTTTGCTGGAGGTGGCGCGCAAGAAGCTGGTGCTGCTGGCCAAGCGACACGGCATCGCACTGCGACAGAGCGATGCGCGGCAAGGTCCGGCGTTGCGCCGCAAGGCCGGGCGCTATGCGCATGCGCGCCAGTTCAAGCGCATGCGCAAGGTGCTGCGACGCCAACGCACGATCCTGGGACGCGTATGACGCGATCTGCAACGCAAGCTGGCCCAGCTGGAAGCGTCGGTGCGTGAGCGCATCGGTGTCTGGTTGGAGCGCGCACACCGGTTGTTGACACAGCGTCCCAAGGACAAACAAAAACTCTACGCCTTGCACGCGCCGGAAGTGGAATGCATGAGCAAGGGCAAGGCCCGCCAATCGTACGAATGTGGCGTCAAGGTCGGCATTGCGGTGAGTGCATGCAAGGGCGTGATCGTGGGCGCGCGCAGTTTTCCCGGCAATCCCTACGACGGCGATACGTTGGCCGAGCACCTGGAACAGGCGCGCGGGCTGCTGCAGGATGTGAATGTGATCCCGCAGGTGGCGATCGTGGACTTGGGGTATCGCGGGCGGGACGTGGAGGGTGTGCAGATCCTGCATCGGGGCAAAGCCAAGACGCTGACACGACGGCAATGGCGCTGGATCAAACGACGGCAAGCGGTAGAGCCGGTGATCGGACATCTGAAACAGGACTGCCGCTTGCATCGCTGCCATCTCAACGGCGCCCAAGGCGATGCACTGCACGTGCTCGGCTGCGCCGCTGGCGACAACCTGCGGTGGCTGCTGCGCTGGATCGCCTTTTTGCGTGCCTGGTTGCAGGTGGCGCGGGCGCGTTCCTCAACG
Source organism: Xanthomonas oryzae pv. oryzae (assembly GCF_004136375.1). Lineage (NCBI taxonomy): Bacteria > Pseudomonadati > Pseudomonadota > Gammaproteobacteria > Lysobacterales > Lysobacteraceae > Xanthomonas > Xanthomonas oryzae. Next base: position 572,607 of record NZ_CP031697.1, on the reverse strand, counting down.
CCCTCAAGCACCATGTGGCCCGCAAACATGGTACTGAAGGTTTGAGAGGGGTTTTTCAGGGGCGACTACGTAGATCCAGCCTTGCCACGTCGACACATCGGTGAAGTCCGAGACCCACAACGCGTTTGGCCGATCCGAAGTGAACTGCCTGTTGACGTGATCGAGCGGGCACGGCGCCTTCGCATCGCTCACCGTCGTGCGCACCGCCTTGCCGCGGATGACACCGCGCAGGCCCTGGCGCTTCATCAGACGCTGCACGGTGCAGCGCGCAACAGCGAACTGCTCCCGCCGCATCTGCCGCCAGAGCTGACGCACACCATAGACCTGGAAGTTCTCGTCCCACACACGCCTGATTTCAGGCATCAACGCCTCGTCCGTCTTGGCCCTTGCCGAGCGCAACTCAGGATCGGACCTTTGGGCCGCGTGCGCGTAGTACGTCGACGGGGCGATCGGCAACACCTTGCAGATCGGCTCGACCCCGTGAACGTCGCGATGGTCGTCGATGAAGCGCTTCACCTCGTGAAGGGGCGGTCGAGTTCCGCCTGGGCAAAAGACGCCGACGCCTTGCGCAGGATCTCGTTGGCCAGGCGCAGCTCGCGCACCTGGCGCTCAAGCAATCTGATGCGCTCCTTCGGCCGTCGTCACGCCCTCGCGCTTGCCGGCATCACGCTCGTACTGACGGATCCAGCCGCGCAACGTCTCGGCCGTACAGCCCATCTTGGCCGCCACCGACACAATCGCCGACCACTGCGACGCGTACCGCCCTGGTGCTCCAGGACCATCTTCACCGATCGCTCCCGGACTTCTGGGGAACACTTACTTGCTCTGCTCATGGCTCCATCTTCTCAAGTGTATGGAGCCTCCGGGGTTCCCGGGGGGTTCAACTGGTAGTCAGCTCGATCGTCTGGCTTTCCAGTAGTAGTTCGTCAACGCCTGCTGCGCGGTCACCGTCTTGGCTTCGACAAACGACAAGAACCGCGTTTCTTCTTCGGCATCGGTGGCCTTGAGCAGCACGCTGACGCCGCTGAATTCTCAATAGCAGACGCCGCGACCGTAATAGTCCTCGTCCTGCATCAGATCCAGATACACGGTGCCGCGGTATTCGGTCTCGGAAATCTTCTTGAGCACGACATTTTCCTGGCTGGTTATGCGGCCGGCGGTGCCGGTTTCGGGCTGGATCTTGCCGCACTGCTGCTCGTTGCTGACATCGTATTGCGCCGCAGCTTCCACCAGACCGAAAGCGCCAGGCGCCTTGTTCAGGGTGAGCGCGACCTCGTAAGCCTTACGCGGGCTCGGATTTAACTTGGCAAGACCGCGGCCTCCGGCCTCGACGTCGGCTTCTGCGGTGGCCTCGGTGGCGGGGGAGTGGGTCTGGGTCATGCTGGTCTCCGGGGAGTTACAGGCTGTAAGCAAAAGGGCCAGCAGGCTTGGGGTCAGAATCTGGCGCAAGGCCGGCCTCCGTGGCGGGTGGGCGGCCAATCTAGTGCGCGCGTTCGAGGGGTCAATCGAAGCTGCGTGAGGATGCGCCTGCCATACCAGTTGTACATGACAGCAAAGCTGCGATCATCAGACCAGCTGCCGCTAAGGAGCGCGCGCCATGCGCAACCGTTCGCCATCACTGCCGCAACAGACATCGGTCGCCGCGCGCATGCCCTGGCGCAGCAGCTTGCGCATGCGCGTGCTGCTGGCGGCCACCGCGGTGCTGGTGGTGTTGCTGGCGGCACTGGGAACGGTGTTCTACCTGGGCGAGCGCGCCGAGCTGGTGGAGGCGGCGCGCACCGAGGTGGATGGCTTGACCGAACAGACCGCAGGCAGCCTGGCGGCACTGCTGGATTCGGTGCAGGTGAGCGGGCACATGCTGGCGGCCAGCAGTAGTGGGGTTGGGCTGCAGCCGTTCAATCTGCGCGCGTTGCTGCTGGCCACGCTGACCGGCGACCCGGATATCGCTGCGGCACGCCTGATCATCCAGCCGCGCACGCAGAAGGCCGGCGACAGCGGATTTGTCTGGTACGTGCATCGCCGCGGCACGCGCGTAGTGGAGAAATCCGCGTTGGAATTGGGTTACGACTATCGCGCCATGCCCTGGTATCTGCGCACCCAGCGCGAGGGCCGCGCGTGGTGGTCCGAGCCGTCCCTGGATACCGATGGCGGCGATTTGTACACCAGCTACAACCTGCCGCTGCGCCGGCCCGGCGATGCGCCGGATACGGCGTCGGTGGGCATGGTGAGCGTGGACCTGCCGCTGCAGCACCTGCGCAAGATCATCGACCAGCTGCCGCGCGACATCGGTATCCAGCCGATGCTGTTGTCGCCGGAAGGCATGCTGGTTTTAGGCCCCGGCCCGGCGCTCAATCTGCATTATTCGTTCAATACCTACGTGCGCCGTTCGCGGCCGGATCTGCGGCCCTTGCAACGCGCGGTCGCTGCCGGCCAGCCGATTTCGTTTACGCATACCTCGCCCGATGGCGAGCGCTTTTTGACCCATAGCGCGGCAGTGGGGCGCAGCGGCTGGACCTTCGTGTTGTCGGCCTCGGAAGGTTATGTGCTGGCCGGTCTGAACTGGCTGGCCGCGTGGGTGGCACTGGCGGCGCTGCTGGGTGCGGTGATGTGGTGGTGGTTGATGCGGCAGATCACACGCAAGTTGACGCGGCCGATCGACGAACTGACAGACACCGCCGAGCATTTCCGTCGTGGCGAATTCGAATACCCGTTGCAGCACATCGAACGCGATGACGAAGTGGGAGTGATGGCGCGCGCCTTCGACAGCGCACGCGATGCGATCCGCCACCACATCGCCGAGATCGGCGAAATGACCGCCGCACGCGAGCGCATGCACAGCGAGTTGCAGATTGCGCGCGAGATCCAGAAGGCCATGCTGCCTTCCGGGCGCACCTTCGAACGCGCCAGTTCGCATCTGGAAACCTGCGCGTGGCTGGAACCGGCCAAGGCGGTGGGCGGGGATTTCTACCACTTCGTCGAAACCGAACCGGGCTTGCTGTGGTTCGTGGTGGGCGATGTCTCCGACAAGGGCGTGCCGGCGGCACTGTTCATGGCGCGCGCGGTGAGCGTGCTGGAAATTGCCGCGCGCCGGTACAAGCGCCCGGACACCATCCTGATTGCCGCTTCCAGGCGATTGGCCGAAAACAACGAGACCTGCATGTTCGCCACCGTGCTGTGCGGCCTGATCAATGTGGTCAGTGGCGACTACTGGTTGGCCAGCGCCGGGCACGAGCCGCCACTGTTGATCGATATCGACGGGAAGGCTCGCCCCTTGCCGCTGGAAACCGGTGCGCTGCTGGGGATCGAGCCGCAGGAGTCCTACCCGGTGCTGCAGGGCCGCATGCGCGCCGGACAGACCATGCTAGGCTATACCGATGGGGTGACCGAGGCGATGGACGAGCACGGCGCCCGCTACGGGCTGGAGCGTTTGCTGGCTGCGCTGCGCCCGCATCGCAGTGCGGCGGCGCAATGCAAGGCCGTGATTGCCAACGTCGCGCGCTTCACCGGTAAGGCCGATCCATACGACGACATCACGCTACTGGCGATTCGGCTGCGCCAGGAGCATGCTGGGCGAAATGTTGCCGGGGAGGCAACCACACGGTGATGCTCGAGCTGGCCATCGCCCCGTCGCTGGACTATCTGGCCTATGTCACCGACAGGCTGGAAGACTCGCTGATGCGCGAGGGCCTGGGCGCAGAGCGCATCGGCCACGTGCGGCTGATCGTGGAGGAACTCGGCTGCAACGCCCTCACCCACGGCCAGCCCGCGGAACAACCGTTGCGGCTACAACTGAAACTGGATCCGCAAGCGCTGGTACTGGAGCTGCACGATCCCGGCAAGGCTTTCGATCCGCGCGCGATTCGCCTACCGGACCTGGCTGCCGAGTTCGATCAGCGCCCGATCGGCGGGCTGGGGTTGTTTTTGGTGCATCAGCTCGCCGATCACATCGACTACCGCCGCGATGGTGCATACAACGTGGTGCGCGTCACTCTTCTTCATCCGTACGCCCCTGTCCCCGAGGCCTTGTCATGACCACGCTCGCCATCCAGATCGACCCGCCGAAAGACACCCGTCAACGCGTCATCCTGACCGGGCGGCTGGACACCCACACCTACCAGGACCTGGACGCGGCGCTGTTGCCATTGCTGGGCACCCACATCACCACCCTGGTGCTGGATCTAAGCGCACTGGAATACATTTCCAGCGCCGGCATCCGCTGCATCTTCAAGGCACGCAAGGCGCTGGCCACGCGCCATGGCAAGGTGCTGGTGAGCAATCCGCAACCACAGATCTGCAAGGTCTTCGATCTGGTGAAGGCGGTGCCGTTAAGCGACGTGTTCGCCTCCACCGAAGAGCTGGACGCGTACCTGGCCGCAATGCAGCGCAAGGTCATCGAACAGAGCACGCAAAGCGATACGCCGATCGTGCCGCACTTCGAAGAAGCGTAAGCGCGCCATCGCCTGCGCGCACATGTGGGAATGGGTGCGCGCGGGTACGCGCGCAATCTTGGTTAGGCGATGACGCCCTGCCCTGCGTCTTGCGCTGCCTGCACTGATCATTTGCGATTTCGACGGCACGCTTGCCGATTCATTCGTTTTCTGTCTGAGCACACAGCGGCTGCTGGCAGCGCGGCATGGGTTCCGCGCGGGGAAGCGCATGCAGTGGATGCCGCGCGCCGGCTGAGCATGCGCGCGCTCCTCAAGCAGTCGGGATTCAACACCTGCATCCTGGCGAACGCGATGCGCTTGGGCCGGGTCTGGCGGTGCCGGCAGACACGGCCCCACCCTGCAGGGTGCCCAGACCATGCGGTGTTGGCTGCGCCATCGATGCACACCGCAACGCACGCATACCCGTTTTGATCGCAACTGGCCGCCCCCTCACAACGACAAAGGCCCGCCGAAGCGGGCCTTTGCCTGGACAGCAGCCAGACCGATTACTTGGCTGAGGCATCCTTCGCAGCCGCATCGCCGGCCTTGGCCTGCAGGGCTTCGGTGGTGATACGGATCTTCACTTCGTCGCTGACGTTCGGGGCGTACTGGCCCAGACCGAAATCGCTGCGCTTGATGGTGGTGCTGGCGTCGAAACCAGCAGCCAGCACCTTCTTCATCGGGTGCTCGCCGGCACCATTGAGGGTGACGTCCAGCACGACCGGCTTGGTCTGACCCTTGATGGTCAGATCGCCAGTGACGGTCAGCTTGTTGGTACCGGCAGCTTCCACCTTGGTGCTCTTGAAGGTGGCGGTCGGGAACTTGGCCGCGTCGAAGAAATCACCGCTCTTCAGGAGTTCGTCGAACTTGGCAGTGAAGCTGTTCAAGCCGGACAGCGGCAGGGTGACCTGCACGGTGGACTTGGTCACGTCGGCCGCGTCGTACACCAGGGTGCCGTCGACATTGCCGAAGTGCGCGCTCGGGTTGGAGAAGCCGAAGTGGCTCCACTGCGCCAGCACGTCGGTGTGCGACGGATCCAGGGTGTAGGTGCCCGAAGCCACTTCCACGGCCGGGGCGGCCGGTGCCGGTGCCGGTGCCGGTGCCGGTGCAGCAGCGGCGTCGGCCGGGGCGGTGGCAGCAGGCGTGGTTTCGGCGGCCGGCGCGGCGGTGTTGTCGGCCGGCTTGGAGCAGGCGGCAATGGCCAGAGTCAGGGCGAGCGGCAGCAACAGCTTGTGGGTGGTCTTCATTGAAACTCCATGGAATGAGAGACACGTTGGATCAACGCGGGTGGGACAGATGCAGACGGACGAGGACTGCAGGAAACCGAGAGACCATGTACGTCAAGACGGTGAACCAGATCAAGCGGTCAGCCGGCGAACGGCCAACTGCATCGCTTGAACACGGCTGGCATGCGCGGTGTGCCGGAGCTCACGCCCCGCACGCATGCAGGCATCGCTTTATTCGAAGCGCGCGGCTTCGTCGAAGCTCAGGCGTGGCGAACGCGGGAACAGCCCGGCCGGGTCGCCGTAGCCGAGATTGACCAGGAAGTTGGACTTGATCGGCGTGCCGGCGAAGAACGCCGCATCCACCTTGGCGTTATCGAAGCCGGACATCGGACCGGCATCCAGTCCCAGCGCACGCGCGGCCAGGATCAGGTAGGCGCCTTGCAGCGAGCCGTTGCGGAACGCCGATTCGGCGCGCCCTTCGCGCGGGCCGTCGAACCAACTCTTGGCGTCGGCATGCGGGAACAGGTACGGCAGCTTTTCGTGGAAGTCTTCATCGTGCGCCACGATCACCGTCACTGGCGCGGCCAGGGTCTTGGCGGCATTGCCCTCGGACAGCGCCGGCTTGAGCTTGGCCTTGCCGTCGGCGCTGGTCACGAACACAAAGCGCGCCGGGCCGCTATTGGCCGCGGTGGAGCCCCACTTCACCAGCTCATAGAGCTCGCGCAGTACCTCCTGGCTGACCGGCGTGTCGGCGAACGCGTTCTGCGTGCGGGCGGTGCGAAACAGCTGATCCAGTGCGGCGGCGTTGAGCGAGTCGGACATGAGCACTCCAGAGGAAGGGGGGGTGCGACGGTAGGCTGCGGCGTCGGCGCCAGTGTGAAGACCCGCAGTGTAGAGTGACGCGATTGCCGCCACACGCGTTCAATCTGAAACAAATCTATGTCGGATCTGAAACGATGGGGCTGACCTGGGCGCTGAGCGACGGCCGCGCCGGCAATGCGCGTCAGGCCGAGGCGCTGGCGCGTACACTGCAATCTGAGGGCTTTCAGGCCATCCACCTGCAGCCCAAGGCGCCGTGGCGCTGGGCGGCGCCGCGGCGGCTGCCCGGCGCCCGACAGGCCTTTGGCGCGCCATTCGACCGGCAACTGCAGCAGCCCCCAGCACTGGCCATCGGCTGCGGCCGGCAGGCGGCGCTGGCCACCCGGCTACTGCGTGGCCGTGGCAGCCGCAGCGTGCAGATCCTGGACCCGCGGCTGGACCCACGTCACTGGGACCTGCTGGTGGTGCCCGAGCACGACACACTGCGCGGCGGCAACGTGCTCACCCTGCTCGGCAGCCTGCACCCGGTGGACGATGCGTGGCTGGCGGCCGGGCGGGCGGCCTTCCCCGCCGTGGCCGGCTTGCCGGGCCCGCGCCTAGCCCTGTTGATCGGGGGGCCCACCGACCAGGTCCCGTGGACATCCCAGGCGCTGGCGGCGTTGTGCACGCGCGTCAGCGCTCACCTGCGCACGCTGGGCGGCAGTCTGCTGGTCACCACCTCCCGCCGCACACCGGGCGATGCGATCGCTGCGCTGCGCGCGGCCTGCGCCGGCCTGCCGCACCTGCTGTGGTGCGATGAGCGCGATGGACCTAACCCCTACGCTGGACTGCTTGGCTGGGCCGATGCCATCGTGGCCAGCGCCGATTCGGTCAATCTGCTCTCCGAAGCCTGCGCCACCCGTGTGCCGGTCGCTGCCGCGTTTGCCGAACAGGCACGTGGGCGCGTTGACACCTATCTGCAGGCGTTGCGACAACGCCAGCGCCTGCATCCTGTCGATGAAGTTCTCGCCAGCGCGGTCGATATCGTGCCTGTGCGCGAAACCGAGCGCATCGCCATGCAGGTGCGCGCGCGCCTGCTGCCATGACCCAAGGCCCGCCAGCGGGCCACCGAGACAAGGACGCTTCGCATGACAGGGACGATCAACGCGCGATGGACGCGACACACCCGGCGCAGGGCAATCGCGCTGCTGGTACTCGCCGCATTACCGCTGGCCGCCACCGCAGCAGCACCGCGTTGCGTGCCGCGTTACCCATCGCCGCACGCCACCGCCGCAATGTTCGACATGGCCACATCCACCGCGCAGGCGCTGGATGCGCTGCCCGACGCCAAGGTGGTGCTGCTGGCACGTGGCGGCCAGGATCTGAGCCGCTATGGTCTGAAACATAGCCACCTGGCATTTGCCGTGCGCGACGACGATGGCAGCTGGCGGGTGCGCCACCTGCTCAATCGCTGCAAGAGCGATGCGTCGCAGCTCTACCAGGGATGCCTGAGCAACTTCATCGGCGAAAGCGCGCTGCGCAGCGATCTGCGCGTGGGCGTTCCCACTCAGGCACTGCAGCAACGTCTGCACGCACTTCAGCGGCAGCGGCGATCTTGCCCACCGCCTGCATGAAACGCGCTACAGCATCGTGGCGTATCCGTTTTCCACCGACTATCAGAACTCCAACCAATGGGTGCTGGAAGTGCTGGCCGCCGCAATGGCGGCCGATGCGCAACCGGTCGCCACCATCGCCGGTCGCCGCAATGCACAGGCATGGCTGCGCACCGCGCGGTATCACCCAAGCACCCTGCACCTGGCTCTGAGCCAGCGCATCGGCGCGCGCTTTGTCGCCGCCAATGCGGCAGTCACCGATCATCCTGTGGGCGAACGTGTGTCCGGTAACTATTCGGTGGTCACGGTCGAATCGGTGTTGGACGTTCTGCATCAGCGCGACGCGGTGGACAAGGAACTGTCGATTGCACGTGCCGCCCCTACTCCTGGAGAAACGCCATGAAACCTGTTGCCCTGGTAGCAGTGCTGTCGTTCGCCACCGTGACGCTGCCTTGCGCGCAAGCGGGCGAGATGACGACGTGTGAGGACACATCCGGGTTCTATTCGGCATTGGCGGTGTCGACTCCCGTGCTGGTCGTCGGTGGAGCCTTGGCGTCTGTGCTCTTTCCCACATCCATGGCAGTGCAGGCAGCCCGCAATGCCAGCAGCAACCCGCGTGCCGCCACACTGCCGCCGATGCGGGTGCAAGCAGTGCAGACGTTGCCGGAGGGCGAAAGCGAGGTGCAGTTGGAAGACCCGAAGCAGGTAGACGCCACCTTGTCGCTGCGCTGGCAGGCACGCCAGGACGATCCCGCCGCAGGCTTCCAGGTCGGCGAGATGGTGACGTTCCAACCTAGCCCCGCAGGCAGCGGCTGGACCGTGCATGCCGAACAAGGGAAAGCATTGGCGTTCGTACCGACAGAAGCGGCTGCCGCATACAGCAGCAGCCACACGTGGTGACACGCACACCCCGCGCTGCAGGCCGAGGCCACATCCGGTCGACCACGGCGTGATCGTCGTGGCATCGGCGTCGTTGCCACGACGCCGATGCCACCAAGCGCACTGCGTTTACGGGTTGCTGGGAGAACGCGGAATGCCGGCCGGCGCTGCGTCCAGCGCACCGATCATCAACCGCACGATCGGCGTTCCCAGGCCCGTGGTGTAGTTGTACTTGCCCGCGATCGGCACATCGTTGCTGACCACCCCGTTATTGCCGGGGATGCCGCGGTGGAAGGCTTCCGGTCCATTGGCGGCCAACCGGTACAGATAGTCGTTGAGGTTGCCCTGGCGGCCCTGCTTCTGTCCCAGCAACGCGGCCACGCTGGCGAACTCCGGCGCGGCGACGCTGGTGCCGACCAGTTTGTAGATGAAGCAGGCGAAGTAGATGGACACCGAGCTGGTGTCCTGCTGACAGGGATGCCCGGCGATCGCCGGGCAACCACCGGCCAGCATGCCGACATCGGGCAATGCGCGCATCGAGGTGCGCGTGCCACCCAGCGGGCGCGACTGATACGCCGGGCGTTGGAATAGCGTGCTGACGCCGCCACCCGCGCCGAAGTATCCGCCACTGAGCAGCGCGCCCACGCCATAAGGATCATTCGCCTGTAACGGGTCGGCATAGGCGCTTTCGCTGACGTAGCCCGAACCCAGGCTGTCCTTCTTGTAAGCGGTGAACAGGTTGCCACCACCGACCGCGGTCACATGCGCATCGGCGGCCGGAAATTCCACACCTGGGATGTAACGGCCATTATTGCCCTCTACCAGGTACTGCGTGTCCGCGCACTCCAGGCCGGCGTTGTCGCCGCTGGAGGTGACGAAGGTGATGCCTTGCGCGTTGCCTTGCTTGAAGACGGCATCGAACAGGCCAGCAACGGAGGTGGCATCTCTGCCGCTGTTATAGGCCGCGGTGAAGTACTTCTCGCAGACCCCAAACGAAGAGCTGACCACGTCCGCTTCATTGTCCTGCACGATCTGTCGGTAGCCGGCCAGCAAGGAATCGAGCTGAGGTCGGGGACCACGTACAAGAGCACGTGCGCGCCTGGTGCACCGCCAAGGGCCATGTCCACATCGAGCGTGGCCTCGATAGACGCAGCCTCATTGCCCTCGTGCAAGCCGGGCTTGGCGCCGGCCACATAGTGGCGCGCGTAGAGCGTCGGATTGGCATGGTTGCCGGCATACAGGCTGAAGTGCTCGTGGTCGAACATCGTGGCGATATCCGAATCCAGCACGTCGCTGTTGATCAGGACGGCGATCGTGCTGCCGCTGCCATCGAGCCGATGTTGCTGCCCCGGCGCGCCGATCATCGTCTGGTAGGACGGATAACCGTAGGCCTGCTTGAGATCGTTGTACCAATAGCTCGTGGTGCCCTTGCCATAGCGGTTGCTGGGGTCACTGGCCACCACCCGCGAGTTCAGGTGCGCCGGCGGCAGGCCGCGGGTCAAGCCGGTAACGGTCACGCCATTGGCGCGCAGCGCGGCCGGCAACGGCGGCGGCAAGGCGTGCCGGCTTCAGGTCGGCGACCAGCGGCGCAGCGAACAGCCGCTCCACGCCATCCGCATTCGCGCTGACATGCAGGTTCGGCCCCTGCTGCACCACACGCATGTGCGCGGCCTGCAACGCGGCACGCACTTGCGCGAGCTGCGCCAGCGCGGGGCCGAAGCGACGTTGGAATTCGGCAGCAGACAACCACTTGTGATGCTGCGGCGACAACGGATCCTGGACCTCCGCAAGGAATGCGTCCAGTCCGGCCTGATCGCGCGATGGCAAATGCACGTCGAAAAACACCGGCGCTGCACGCAAGGTCGCCGTCATCGCGGCAAGCTTGGCCTCTGGGACGGGCGGGGCGGCGTTGGCGGCACCGCCTGCGGCCAGTGACGCAGACAACACGACAGCCAGCAGCGGCCGACGACGAATACGATCAAGCATGGGCATCTCTCCGGGGGTAAAGCGAACAGGCGAGGCCGGAACGGCATCGCAGGGGCGTGCACGACCGATCGCAGACCGACGATGCATGGTCAGATCGACACGGGTGGGGGATGCGTGTGCCTGCTGCGCAAACAGTCGAGCCGGCCTCACGACGTGCGACATCACCCTGCTGCAGGGGAGTAAAGAAATCAGCGCGCTGGCGGTGCGACACCATCACCACACTGCATCTTCGGCAGCTTTCTCTATCGGCATCGGCATCGGCGTCTCGCTGGGCTTGCAAGGGCCGCCATCATTCATAAACGGCGACAGCGCCAGTCTCAACGATACGTGCGATGTTCGCTGCCGAAGCGCCGGCGGGCGAGAGTGTGTCACCAACAGCGAGGCGCGCTTGCCGTCTGCTGCGTGTGCCACTCCACGACGCATCGCCGCGCGTTGCTGTCTAAAGATTGCATGCGGTCGCTACGAGCACGTACAGGTGCGCGTGTCGCGCCCATACACCCGGCGAGGTCACGATTTCGCCGCTGCAAGAGCTGCCCTTCTGTTTGCACTCACCATAGGCAGATGATCCCGTCGATCGTGCGTGACACGCACATGCAATCGATGGCCACACCATGTCACTGCGAAAGAAATTTGCATTCTCTTTGCAGGCACTGCGTGCCCACGCTGCTGCGGACGTGCACGCAACCAAACACGCATGCGTATGCGCTGTCCGGTTGCGGCCGTGGCGCCCACACGTGCCAATTCGTTAGCTGCGCGCGATACAGGCACGGCCCACCGCGCACGCCGGGGCAACGCGTCATGAAGCCGTCATGTGTCGAGCTGATGAGCCCTAACCCTCAGCTAGACTTTTGCTTCAGTCCTGCAAACAGCGTGGTTTTCCTGATGTTTTCCATGATGTGCGCTTTCGGCGTCGCTGACGCGAGGAGCCGGTCCGACGTTATTTCAGCTAGGACGTCATCGTGACATTCTATCGAGCTGGTTTCGCGATAAGTGCGCAGGTGCTGCAGCGGAAGGTCAGGGCTAATCAGGTGTGTCGAAGCCGTGGCAGGGGGCCGCATCGCTACGCTGGTCCATCCCTCCCGCGGCGAGGATAATTGCGTACCCAATCAACGCCGTGTCGCCATGCGCCTTGCCTCGCCACCTGCATTGGCCCCGCTCACCGCCCGCGCATTGACCTGGGCGGTGTTGGCGATGGGTGCGGTGGTGCTACTGTCCAACATCCTGGTGCAGTACCCAGTCAACGACTGGCTGACCTGGGGCGCGTTCTCCTATCCGCTGGCATTGCTGCTCAGCAATCTGATCAATCGCCGCTTCGGGCCGCGTGCGGCACGCATGGTGGCCTGGTGCGGGTTCGCGCTGGCGGTGCTGCTCTCATTCTGGCTAGGGTCTGTTAACACATCCGAAGCCCATCAACGACCAGAACGAAGCTGAGGAAGCCAAGGAACATGACATCCAGCTTCTCGAAGCGCGTGAAAATCCGTCGGTAGCCCTTCAAGCGACGGAACAGCCTCTCCACTTCGTTGCGCCGCTTGTACATTTCCTTGTCGTACTCCCAAGGATCGACCCGATTGGACTTGGGTGGAACCACCGGCACGAAGCCAAGATCGAGCGCCAACTGGCGGGTTTCATTGCCTTCGTAAGCGCGATCCATCAGCAGATGAACCGGCCGCTCCACTGGCCCCAGGTGTTCAAGCAACGCGCGGCCTGCGGGTGCGTCATGTGCGTTGCCAGGCGTCAATCCGAACGTGATGGCTGTTCGAGCATCTGCGGCAACCATATGAATTTTGGTGTTCCATCCGCCCCGCGATTTCCCGATGGATTGTGGGCCGTTTTTTTTAATGCGCCAGTGCCATCCGGATGCACCTTGATGCTGGTGGAGTCCAGCGAGACCGCTTCGATTTTGATGCGCACGATCTGGCAGGTCTGCAATTGGGCGAACATCCGGTCCAGCACACCGGACTTGGCCCAACGGTTAATGCGCGTGTACACCGTATGCCAGTTGCCAAAGCGCTCGGGCAGACCGCGCCATTTGCAGCCATGCTCTGCGACGTAAAGAAGGGCGTTGACTACCTGCAGGTTGGTCATGCTGACATTGCCGCGTTGCAAAGGTAGGCAATGCTCGATGAGTGCAAATTGTGCTGGCGTGATCTCCATGCCCAATAGTTTACCTGATTAGCCCTGACCTTCAGCTGCAGCACCTCCGCGCTTATCGCTAAACCGGCCCAATGCCAGGCCGCCATGGGGCCCTGGCTGAAAGAACTTCGCACCGGCTCCTCGCGTCAGGAGCGCCAAGATCAGACATCATGGAACACATCGGTAAAACGAAGCTATTTGCAGGACTGCAACAAAAATCCAGCTGAGGGTCAGGGCTAATCAGTATAGTTTAATCGCTCGAGACATTAATGTTAACAGGCCCTAGCGACGCCACGCATTGCGGCGGCCTCGTGCAGCGCCTTCATCGCAGCGCAGTTGCTGGACATCAGCGTGTTCGACCGCTTGCGCAACGGTCACTGGTGGCGCGCGCCGATCGTGGCCACCACCTACAGCGCCAGCTTGGATACGACCATTTTCTGGAGCATCGCCTTCGCCGGCACGGGCTTGCCGTGGATCAGCTGGGCTGCCGGCGATCTGGCGGTGAAGCTGGGCATGGGCGTGTTTCTGCTCGGTCCGTTCCGCGCGTTGCTGTGGCGTAGCGCGCCGCGTCGGCAGAACGCATGACGCGCTGGCGCGTGCGTTGCTTACCCGAGGACGGCAACGCATCGTTCTTGTCGGGTGCCACGCACGCATCGAATGCAGCGCACCCACCACTGCACTCACAGCGCTGCTTCATCCTTGCCCAGCGGAAACGTCAGGCGCTGCACACGTGCGGCATTGAAGATGGTGCCGCGTGCCTGCTGGATGGCCGGCGTCGGTGCGATCAGGCGCGGGCGGCGGTCCAGCGTGCAACTCAGGCCGGCATCCACCAGCGTTGCATGCGCCTGATGCAGTGATGCGGCGCTGTCGTCCGGCAGCCAGTGCACCTGCACCAGCGCGTCGATCAACGCCGGCGTATCGCAAACATCGAGTAGCTGCGGTTGCTGTGCCGCCAGGCCGAGCACGCCGGCCTGCAGCACGAATTCCAGATCCACCAGGCCGCCCGCACCTTGCTTGAGATCCAGCCGCCCCGCATCGCTGCGATCCAGTTCGGTGCGCATGCGTGCGCGCATCTTGCGCACGTCCTCATGCAACTGCGCGGTGTCGCGCACGCGCATCAGCGTGTAGCGACGCACCTGTGCGAACGCATCGCAAAGGACAGCGTCGCCGGCAACCGCGCGTGCACGCACCAGGGCCTGATGCTCCCAGGTCCAGGCGCGCTCGCGCTGGTATTCGCGGTAGCTGGCCAGCGACGACACCAGCGCAGCCTTGCCACCATCCGGGCGCAAGCGCACATCGATGTCGTACAGACGGCCGGCGCCGGTCTCGGCAGCCAGCAGTGCCATCACCTTCTGTGCAAGCCGCGCAAACCAGCGCCCGGCTTCCAGTGGGCGCTTGCCGTCGGAGGCATCCACCTCGGGCGGATGATCGTAGAGAAACACCAGATCCAGATCCGATCCGAATCCCAGTTCCATCCCGCCCAAACTGCCGTACCCGATGATGGCAAAGCTACCGCCGGACACGTATCCATGCGCTGCCACCATTTCGATGCGCGCCAGGTGCAACACGGTCTGCACCACGGCTTCGGCAAGCCAGGCCAGTTGCCGGGTGCTCTCCACCGCCTGTTGGCGGCCATCCAGTGTGGCCAGTGCAATGCGGAAACTGCGTGCAAGCCGGCGCTCGTTGAGCTCACGCAGCGCCGCTTCGGTGTCGTCGATGTGCACGATATCGGCGCAGGCCGCGTGCAGCGCTGCGCGATCCGGCAGCGGGCCGCTGATGCGGGTGTCGAGCAATTCGTCCAGCAGCAACGGATACGCCGCCAGCCGCTCGGCCAGCAGCGCACTGCGCGAGAGTACATCGACCAGGCGGGCAAGCGCGCTGGGTTGCTCGTCCAGCAAGGAGAGATAGCTGGTGCGGCGCAAGGTGGCCTGCAGCAGGCCAAGCATGCGGGGCACCGCCGCATCCGGCTGGCTGGCACGGGTGGCCGCGTGCAGCAATGCCGGCATCACCCGATCCAGCCGCGCACGCGCGCTATCGGACAGCCCGCGCACGCCGGAGGAATGCGCAAAGTCGGCCAGCGCCTGATGCGCGCCGCCGGGATCGCTCAAGCCCATCCCCGCTAACGGCGCCGCATCCCCCGCGGGCAGCGCGCGCCAGTAATCGGCAAGCGTGTCCGGTGCGGTCGCGCGGACGCGCGGAGCCAGCAGTTCGGCAAATTCGGCCGTTACCCGTGCGCGCTGCGGCGCCAGCGCATCCAGCAGGGTCGCCCACTCCGCGTAGCCCAGACCCAGCGCAATCCGCTCGCGATCCAGCGGTGCCTGCGGCAATGCGTGGGTCTGCGCATCGCGCAACATCTGCAGGCGGTTTTCCAGCCGACGGAGAAACCGATACGCCGTGGTCAGCGCTTGGCCATTTTCTTGATCGATCTGACCTGCAGTCACCAATGCGCGCAGCGCGGGCAACAACCGGCGCTCGCGCAGACTCGGCTCGCGCCCGCCGCGAATCAGTTGCAGCGATTGCGCCAGAAACTCGATTTCGCGAATACCGCCAGGCCCACGCTTGATATCGTCCAGACAATCGTGCCGGGCCACTTCGGCGGTGATGGCGGCCTTCATCTCGCGCAAGCCGTCCAGTGCGGTGAAATCCAGATACCGCCGGTAGACGAATGGCCGCAACGTTTCCAGCCAGGCTTCGCCGGCGTCGATGGCGCCGGCCACCGCGCGTGCCTTGAGCCAGGCATAGCGTTCCCAATCGCGTCCTTCGCGTTGAAAATACTGGTCCATGCCGGCGAACGACAACGCCACGCGGCCGGCGGTGCCGAATGGACGCAAGCGCAGATCCACGCGATGGCTGAACCCCTCGGCCGTGGCTTCGTCCAACAACCTGGCCAGCTGCTGGCCCAACCGCGCGAAATATTCTTCGGCCGCCAATGAGCGCGCACCATCGGATTGGCCGCCCTGCGGATAGGCGTACACCAGATCCACGTCAGATGAGAAATTCAGCTCGCCACCGCCCAGCTTGCCCAGCCCGAATACGACCAAGCGTTGCACGCTGCCGTCGTCGGCAATGACCTTGCCATGGCGGGTAGCGAATTGCTGCTCCAACGCCTGCAGCCCGCATTGCATGCAGTGTTCGGCCAGCCGGGTCGCGCCGGCCAGGGTGGCCTCCACGCTATCCAGACCGAGCACATCGCGCCACACCAGACGCGTGGATTCGGCGCTGCGGTAGCGCCGCAATTGCGCCGGCCACAGCTGCGGCTGCGCGGGATCGAGTTGCGGCAACGGCAGCGGTGGCGGATCGGGGTGTGCCAGGTGCTGCAGCAATGCCGGTTGCCGCGCCAATGTATCGAGCGCGAAATCGCTGGCGAGTGCGACCTGCGCAAGCTGTCGATCAAAATCCCCGCCTGGCCACACCTGCCAGGCAGGCAGCGATTGACGGACACGCGCCACGGCCCGCTCGATCAGAGCGGCGAGCGCAGGAGACAGGGAAGCGGTAGGTATCGACATGGTTGGATTTTGGCATCCCTGGCACGCAAGTGGCGCGTGCATGCGCAAACGCGGCAAAACGCACGCAACAGAACGTGCAGCATTTCGCCGCTTTGAACATCTCGCTGACGCAAGCCTGACGACACCCATGCTGCACTGCGGCTTTCGCACGAGGCTTCGCCATGTCGTCCACCACATTGCCTGACACGTTGCTGCCCTCGCAGATTCCGCTCGACACGCACGGCAACGATCCTGCGCTGCCGCCCAGCCTCCCCTTCCTGCATCTATGGACTGGGCCGGATGGCAAGAGCTGTCTCAACGCCTCGCAGCTACCCGGCTTCGGTAGCAAAAGCGTGGGCGGCGGCGCAGCACCGCAGTGGTTGCGACCGTTCCCGGGCGAGGTGCTGGGCATCCAGTTCGCGGTGCTGCCGGTGGGCTGGGTCGGCGACTGGCATGAAAGTCCGCACCCGCAGTGGGTGATTCCGTTGCGCGGCCGCTGGTTCATCGAAACCGGCGACGGCACGCGCGTGGAAATGGGCCCGGGCGACATCCACTTCGGCCAGGATCAGGGCACCGCCGATCAGCGCGGCCACCGCTCCGGTCAGTTGGGCGATGAGCCCTGCCTGCAGATGATGGTGCAATTTGCGCAATCGCCCGGTGCCGCCACCGCGCATCCGTTCGGCCATCCGGCACCGCGTTGATGGACAGCCACTGCCGCGTTCGCGCACCCGGTGCCGCCCAGCCAGCCGATTGCCCGCCACCCACCACACAGCACGCGGCCCTCGCGGCGCGGCTAGGTCACGCGCGCCTGCACACCCTCTATGACCAGGCCACCTGGAGCGAAGGTCCGGCCTGGTGGGAGGCGCAGCGCACGCTGGTGTGGAGCGATGTGGTGGGCCGCCGCGTGCTGGGCTGGCGCGAAGACGGCGCGGTGGACGTGCTGCTGGACGCTACCGCCTTCACCAACGGCAATGCGGTGGATACGCAGCAGCGGCTGGTGCATTGCGAACATGGGCGCCGCGCGATCACCCGCAGCGAGGTGGATGGCCGGGCGCATCTGCTAGTGGGGCGTTTCGAGGGCAAACGGCTCAATTCGCCGAACGATCTGATCGTCGCGCGCGATGGCGCGATCTGGTTCACCGACCCGCCCTTCGGGCTACGCAAGCCCAGCCAGGGCTGCCCGGGCCCGCAGGAACTGGACCATCACGGCGTCTACCGGCTGCCGCCCGATGGCGGCGCCCTGCAGTGCATGGTCAACCTGGATCATCCCAACGGGCTGGCGTTCTCGCCCGACGAACGCGTGCTGTACGTGTCGCAGACGCCCGAAGGCGGCCCAGGCGCACCGGAGATCACCGCCCTGGATTGGCACGATGGCGCACTGCACAACCGTCGCCGCTTCGCAGTGGTGCCGGAAGGCCTGCCGGACGGCTTCTGCGTGGACTGCCAGGGCTGGTTGTGGAGCAGCTCCGGCGCGGGCGTGTGCGTCTTCGATAGCGGCGGCCACGTGCTTGGCTTGGTGCCGACGCCGCACACGGCCTCCAATTGCACCTTCGGTCTGGTGCAACGCCGCTTATTCATCACCGGCGGCAGCACGTTGTGGCTGCTGGACCTGCAGCGATAAGAGCGGCTACCAACACGACTCCGCCGCCGTCAGGCGGACCTGTCCGCGACTGGCCAGGCGGCGGATCAGCGCTTGAACCGGCAACGTTCAGGCAATAAAAAAGCCCGCTTGCAGCGAACTGCCAGCGGGCTTTGCTCCCTCCCCCACGTCGGGATGCGGAAGCATAGTGCGCGCGCCGAATCCGACTTGCACGCTGCAGTGCAAAACAATACTGATAAGTACATAACTGGTGCTTTTTGTTCACATCAGCGCATGCGCTTCTGTGATCAGCGCATCAGTTCCAGCTGTGCGCGATACCACTCCTGTGCATGCAGGAGATGCCACTAGGGCGCATCGCCGCGCAGGCACACCGCTGCACTCAGCAGTCCCCAGCGGGCCGGCAGGCTGCCGCTGCGTCGATGGCCCTGCAAACGCAGGCGCGCATCGACCTAAAAGCGTTGGTTACGTGCCTGCAACCGGTCGACGATGACCGTTTCGCCTTGCCAATGCACGCGTGCGGTCACTTGCGCCTGGCCGGCATCTACCAATTGCAGCATCCAGTTCGGAATCGAACGGTCGCGTGTATACAACGCCATCAAAAATGCCAGGTCGCGCATCTGGATGCGCACACGTCCATCCACACCGACCGGCTGACGCCATTGCATGCGCGTGTCGTCCAGCACGATGCGCGCCCACAGACTGCGCATGGAGTGCAATGGCAGTTGCCGGCCTTGCACGCGCAGGTCGGCATCCAGCGTCAGCCCGGCATCGGCCGGTTCGGGCATGCTCACCTGTACACGCATGTTCTGATCGACCTGCAACTGCGCGGTCAGTTCGCCCAGCAATGTGGCCGGTGTGCGCGTACTGTCGTGCAGCGGCACGCGCCAGTGCAGTTGGCTGCCGGGCTGCAATGCACCGCGTATCCAACGCAGCTCGCCATCTGCACGCCCCTGGCCGGCACGCGTTGCGACCGCATGCCGGCCCTGCGCATTGCGGGTGACATCCAACGCTGCGGTGTCGCCATGCAAGGCAATCAGCGCATCGGTTAGCTGTAATACCGCCAGCCCGCGCACCTGGTCTGGCTAATGCCGCGCGATGCTGGCTTCGACACGTACTTGCCCATTGCGCATCACTTCGTGTTCGCCCCAGCGCACACGCGCCGATTCGAACACTGCACGCGAAGGGAAGATTTCCATCGACCCGCCACGCAGTTGTTTGAACAGGCCCAATTGCAGCTGACCCTCACCTTCGATGTGCAGCTGATGCACCGACACGGCCTGCAGGTGATCGGCAACGATGCGGTCGAACTGCAGGGTCCAGGCGGTTGGCGGTAGTGGTGTGCTGGCGTGAGCGTCGGCGCACCGGGCTGATTACGACGTACTCGCTGTGGGCGTCGCGTTCGTTGCAGTCGTTGCGCGCGGATGCTGCGCGGGCGGCTGCGTCGCCGTTTTTTCGACATTGCGCGTTGCTGTCGCCGTCCCCTCGCTTGCTGAAGCGGCCGGCATATCAGCGGCATCCTTCACCGGAGCAACCGCAGCACGCCTCGCTTGCGTCGCCGCAGGCGATTGCGTCGCTGCGACGACCGCGGCCCGCATGCCGCCATGCACGCCACGCGCATGCAGTTCCGGCACCAGCAGTTGGCAGTGCAGCAATGGGAGTAACCGAATCCGCCCGCTCATCCTCTGCGCACTCACCTTCCAGTTCGTACGCGTGGACTGGCCTTGCAGATCGACATTCCACAGCACCAGACGCCCGGGCCACCAGGTCAGCCCCGTGCCCGATTGCATGGCGAATTTATCGGGCGAGCGATTCAGCGCGGCCGGGCCGAGCGGTGTGTTGAGCAGCAGATTGCCCAACAGCACATAGCCCGCGTACAGCGTGATCAGCGCCAATAGCGGCCAACGTAATGCGCGCGGCAAGGCGCGCCAACGGGCGCGAACAGGCATCATCATCACGGCAGGCTCCTGAAAACCGCGCACGCGGCTCGGCACAGTGTGCCAAGCCCACCGTGAGCAGGACGCAGTACGATCACGCCAGCGCCTGCATCACTTGGTCTTGGCGACCGGCGGCAACAGTCCGGGTTGTGCGTCATACCACTCACGTGCGCCGGCCAGATGCCACTGCCGCTGCTTGCCATCGAGCTCGATGCCGGCGCCGAACACACCACAGCGCAGATACAGATCGCCGCGGCGCTGCGCATCGTTCAGGGCCAGCCGCGCACGCAGCGACAGACGCGCATTTTCCGCATGCAGATCATCGACCAGCAACTGCTGCTTGCGCCAACGTACCCGGCCGGTGGCATCCAGTTCGCCCGAATCCAGCAAGCCCAGTACCCAGCGCGGATAGTCTGCACGTTGCGCGAACACCGAGAGCAGCGGCGCGATATCGTGCATGCGAATGGCTGCATCGGCATCCACCTGGAACGGTGCGTCGGCCTGGATGGTGCCGGCACCCACCTGCAGCTCGCCCCACCAGCTGGTGTCTTTGCCATCGTCGCCCACGCGCATATCGCGCAGACGTATGCGCGTGCCGCTGAGGTCGAAGAACGTGTTCTTGAAGTCTGCGCGTTGCAGCGTTGCCTGCAACTCGGCATCGCCGCGCATCTGCACGCCGGCCAACGCCAGATGCGCGCCGCGCCCGCGCAAATTTGCATGTCCACTGCCGACATCGCCGGACGCATTGAGCGCCACATCGCCGGTCAGACTGCCGCTGCCACCGAGCAGGCGCACGTCGGCAGATAGCGGTTATAGACCGTGAGGTCGGGCACACGCGCATCGTTCAAACGCAGCTGTGCCTTGAGCGTGTCGCTCAGACGGGCCAGCTCGGCATCGCCATGCATGGCCAGTCCTGATTAGCACGATCTTTCAGCACAGTCGCAGCCAGTGAGAGCCGACCGGTCGATGCTAGGACCGTCGCTCCACCGAGACCAGATCATGGCCATGAATCGTGTGCAGTTCCAAGCCGGGCTGTCGTTGCCGGCGTTCCTCAAGCGCTATGGCAACGCGCAGCAGTGCGAGCAGGCGTTGGAGATCTCGCGCTGGCCACAGGGCTTTGTTTGTCCGCGTTGCGCCGCTACCGCGCACAGTCGATTCCAGCGTCACGGCACCACGTACTGGCAGTGCACGGCCTGCTATCGCCAGACCAGCCTGCGCTCGGGCACGGTGATGGACAACAGCAAGCTGCCGCTACGCACCTGGCTGCTTGGCATGTATCTGCTGGGCCAGAGCAAGACGAACCTGTCGGCGCTGGAGTTGATGCGACACCTGGGAGTGAGCTACCCGACAGCGTGGCCAATGAAGCACAAGCTGATGCAGGCCATGACCCAACGCGAGGCGAACCGCAAGTTGGGCGGGATCGTGCAACTGGACGATGCCTACCTGGGCGGAGAACGCAACGGTGGCAAGGCCGGGCGCGGCTCGGAGAACAAGCGCCCTTTCGTGATCGCCGTGGAGACCACTGAAGACGGTCGTCCATTGCGCGCGGTGATGGATCCGGTCCCAGGCTTCACCAAGGCGGCGCTGTCGGAATGGATCGGGCAACGCCTGCATCCTGGAGCAGATGTCTACAGTGATGGACTCGGTGCGTTTCGAGCACTGGAAGCCGAGCACGCGCACACGGTGATCGAAGGCAGCGGTCGAAGTCGCTGCGAGGCAGAGAACGCACGCTGGGTCAACGTGGTGTTGTCCAACCTAAAGCGTTCGCTGGACGGTGCCTATCACGCCTTCAAATTCGCCAAATACGCCCAGCGCTACCTGGCAGAGACGATGTGGCGGTTCAACCGCCGTTTCGATCTGACCCGGCTGGTGCCCAGCTTGCTGGCCGCCGCAGCCGCCAGCAAGCCGTGGTCCGAGCGGGCCCTGCGTGATGTCACCATGTTCACCGCTGAAAGTGCGTGCTAATCAGGTGGCCAGTTGCAGATCGCGGCCCTCCAGCAGGAGTTGTTTGGGCGCATCGCGCGGCGCCGCCTTGAAGGTGGGAATGCTCACGTCCAGATGCGCCTGCGGGGTCGCCGCATCGTCGATGCGACCGTGCGCCTTGGCGATACCGGCCAGTCGCGTGTCGAACACCTGCGCCACCGCTTCCACGCGCGCAATATCCAGCGTGCTGCCGCTAGTGAGCCGCCCCTGTGCAAGGCGCAGGTCCGCCTCGACCAGACCGCCGGCTTCCAGCTGAAACCACGGCTTGCGCACGAACAGCTCGGCAATCCAGTTCAAGGATTCGAACTTCCAACGCCCGCGCATCTGCCCCGACATGCGCGGCAGCAACTGTGCCGGCTGTTCGAGCGGAACGCTGCGCCCGGCGATGCGCAGGTCGGCGTGCAGTTCGCTGCCGGTCTTCTCATCGCGCGGCAGCCGCGCCTGCACGCGGCTCTCCTGGGCCACGTCCAGTTGCAACGCGAGCATGCCGCGATCGGTGGCACCGACGCCGGCCAGCAGCGGCAGCCTCCACACCGCACGGCTGCCCGGCTGTAGCGCGCCACCGTCCAGGCGGATATGGGCCTCCACGCGGGCTGCCGATGGTCCGCTACTGACGTCCACGTGCGGCGCGCCGGTATCGATCTTCAACGCCACCGTATTGGCCTTCAACTGCAGCCGCGCTCTGGTGATGCCGAGCTTGCGCAAGCCGGGTGCTTGGTCGCGGTAATGGCGTGGAAACTGGAACTGCGCATCCAGCTGCGCGCCGTTGAACACCTGCACCCCGTCGTAGCTGACCACCGCATCGGTAAAGCCCGCTTCGGAAGGAAACAGCGCAGATGGCCCGCCCTTGAGTTGCTTCAGAAAGCCGATCTTGCCGTGCCCCTGCCCGGCGATCAGCAATTTGCCCAGACGCGCGCTGCGGATGCTGTTGCTGGTGATCGCATCAAAGCGCAAGGTCCAGCCCTGGTCGCCACGCGACGGCGGTGGAATCGGCGTATCGGATGTATCCACTTCCGCGCTCACCCCGGTGGCGTGCAGCCAAGGCAAACGGACTTCGCGCCGAAACAAGGCCAGCAGAGCAATACGTGCATGCGCGCGGTCGGCATGGAGACATACACGGTGCGATTGGCCTGCCCGCGCATGCGCACGTTGAAGGCGATGACCTCGCCCGGGAACAGCGTCAGCGCCGGGCCGGTCTGCATGGTGAACGTGTGCGGCTGCCGGTTGGTGCTGGCGTCGAACAGCGGGGTGTTGAGATAGAGGTTGCCGGCCAGCAGGTACAGTGCGTACAGCGCCAGCACCGCGACCACTGCACGACGCCACGGCCCTGGCCAGCGCTGGAAGCGGTCGCGAAGTGAGGGCATGGGCACAGGCAGGAAAGAGTCTGCCGTCACTATCGCGGTTGTGCCGACCGCGACGCGTGAATACGGCCATTGCCGTCATGGGGATTGGGGGTGGCGGTAGAGCTTGGCGATCGGCAAGCGGCCAATCGCTATTGCAAGCTTGCATCCCGTTGGGTGCGTGCACTGGGGTTGTGCTGAAGGCTCGGCATCAACAGGCCGTAGTTTTAACGCTTCTCAAACTTCATTGCTGCCGCCGACATGCAGCGACATCGCAAGGTCACGCGTTGGGCGGATAACGTTACTGCCCGTTCGCTTGAGGTGACAGGAAGGCTCTCTCCCCCTCCTTCCAGTGAGCGAAACGGGTCATCACTCGGTGGTGTCCAATCCGTCGGGCCGGCTGCCTGCGCCGGCCCGACGTTCCTGGCCTGCAGCGGCCATCAACACGCTCACGCGCGAGTCGCGCGATCTCCTCACTGCAGTGCCGGTGGAAGGTGCGAGCGAAGCCTCGTTGCACGCCAGCCAGCGCGTTGCCCCGTCATAGCTCGCCGTTGGCGATGCGCCATGCAGCATCAGCACGCGTTGCCACCGCTGATGCTGCAGTCCATGACTCACGCAGCCTCGGCAATCCGTCGCGCACGCCGCGCGCGCACTGCTGTCGCCAGACGTTCCAGCACCTGCACCGACGTATCCCAACCGATGCAGCCATCGGTGATGCTCTGCCCGTAGGTCAGCGCGCAACCCGGCAGCAATTCCTGGCGCCCTCCGACAAGGTGACTTTCCACCATCACGCCAACGATGCGCGTTTCGCCTGCTTCCAGCTGATTGCTGATGTCGTCGATGACCTTGGGCTGGTTCTCGGGGTTCTTGCTGCTGTTGGCGTGGCTGGCATCGATCATCAGGCGCGCCGGCAAGCCCGACTTGTTGAGCACCTGGCTGGCCGCTTCCACATTGGCTGCATCGAAGTTGGGCTGCTTGCCGCCGCGCAGAATCACGTGGCAATCCGGATTGCCTGCCGTGGCTGCCACGGCGGTATGTCCGTCCTTGGTCACGGCCAGGAAATGATGCGGATGCGAGGCCGCGCCTACCGCGTCCACCGCAATCTTGACGTCGCCGCTGGTGCCGTTCTTGAAGCCCACCGGGCACGACAGGCCGGACGCCATTTCGCGATGCACCTGGCTCTCGGTGGTGCGGGCACCGATCGCGCCCCAGGCCACCAGATCGGCGATGTATTGCGGCGAAATGATGTCGAGAAATTCCACGCCGGCCGGCAAGCCGAGATTGTTGATGTCGCGCAGCAAGCCGCGCGCTACGCGTAGGCCTTTGTTGATCTGGAAGCTGCCATCCAGATCCGGGTCGTTGATCAGGCCCTTCCAGCCGATGGTGGTGCGCGGCTTTTCGAAGTACACCCGCATCACGATCTCCAGCGCGTCGCCGAATTGGTCACGCAATGGGCGCAGGCGCTGCGCGTACTCCATCGCCGCCACCGGGTCGTGGATCGAGCAGGGCCCGATCACCACCGCCAGGCGGTCGTCGCGCCCGTGCAGTATCTTGTGCAGCGCAGCGCGCGCGTTGGTCACGGTTTCGGAGGCGCGCTCATCGCAGGGCAGCAGCGACAGCAGCTGCGAAGGCGGTGCGAGGGCTTCGATCTTGCGGATACGCAGGTCATCGGTCACAGGCGGCATAACAGTGTCTCGGTGGGCGGTGTTGCATCGGGGAGCCAGGCAAGGCGGCAACAAAAAAGCCGCCAGTGTGCGCTGGCGGCTTTTTGGGAATGCTGCTGAAGTGTCCTTCAGGGTGAGCGCAATCCTTCCTCCGCCAGCGGCATTGGAAAACCGTAGTACCAAAAATAAAACTGGCTGCGGGGTGCGTTCATGCGTGCATTGATACCACGCACATTTGCGCGTTGCTACTGTTTCATCGGCAACGGAACCGGGGACGGGGTTGGGCAACCGTCCTTTGCAGCTGCTGGCAGACACGTACAGAGGAGCGCAATTACCGTTGCAGCAGTGATTTGGGCACAGGTTGCAGGGCCGATGCCCCCCTGGCGAGCGGCGACATCGCTGCAGCCAATCGGCTCGATGCGAACAAACAATCAAGCAATGATCGCACCGGCCGCCTCGGTAAATCTCACAGTCCGCCCGGCGCATCGCCACTTCAAACGGCCGCGCGTGTTTCGACACGGCCCCCGCAGCCTACCGAGTGCGTCGCGATCAACGCGCCACCACGCCACAGACATGTCCGTGCCGACCGTCGCGTCATGCGACGTCAATGCAGCGGTGGCCGAGCGCCCCGTGTCGGCTTCGCCGATAGAGGCGATTGCCGTTGCGATTGCAGATTCATCGCTGCCGCAACACACACGTAAGGCACCCGCACGCCACGGCACCAACCGTGACGTGCGGATGCGCTGCAATCACTGCGAGCGGCTAACAAAACGACTGCGCTCACCGCCAGGCGGGCGCGGGTGCTCGGAACCGGCATGTACCACGCGTCCAATGCGGTTCTGGGCGCGCCGTCCGCGCCCACCTGACAGCTGCTCGCGACGTGTTGTTAGCCGCTCTTAAAATGTAAACACATATTCCGCGGCTACTTCGCGGCCGATCGGGTCGAACAGCGTCGTGTTGTAGAGGCCATAACCGTAGAAGCGCTCATTGTGGTCGTAGCCCAGTTCGTTGAAGACGTTGTTGACGTAGAAATTGAGCTTGGCGTGGTCAGTGATCTTCTAACCGGCGCTCAGGTTACAGTAGATCGCTGGGCCCGCGCGGCCGAAGTAGCGCTTGCTGGTTTCGCCCAGGTGCACGTTGGCGGTATCGGTCACCAGGCACGCATCGGAGGCGCTGGGTTGATAGCCGTCATCGAAGCGTTCGCAGGTGTCCCAGTTGACGGCGCGCATCGAGCCGATCCGGCGGAAGTACACGGTCCAATCCCAGGCGCCGCCGTTGTCCCAATGCACGCTGCCACGCACGCGGCTGCGCACGCGTTCGTCGCGACGGTTTTCGTCGCTGTCGATGCGATAGATCTGCTCGCGATAGGCGATCAGGTTGTTGTAGTCTAGCGACAACTGGAAGTTGCCCCAGCCTGCGGTGGCCAGGCGATACTTCGGCGCGGCATCGATGCCGGAGGTTTCCATCTGCGCCAGGTTGATCGGGCCGCGCTCGATGCTGGCGATGGTGCCGTCGGCATTGCGCAGCACGCGCGAGGTGATGGTCTCGCAGTAGCCGGCGCCCCCGGGAGTGTTCCAGGTGCCGCCGCTGATGGTGGTGCCGGTACGGCAGCCGGCTTCGGCCGATAGGATCTCGTCGCAGTCCAGATCCTTGATCATTTCATCCAGTTGGATGCGGTAGTAATCCAGGCTCAAAGACAAGCCTTGTGCGATGTCCCACACCACGCCACCGGCGAACGAGCGACCGGTCTCCGAGCGTAGATCCGGGGTACCGCGGCGATTGACATCCACGGTGTAGAAGATGCTGTTGTTCTCGTCGTTACAGCCGCCGATCAAATACGCGCCCGAGGAAATGCAGCGGGACTGATCGATCACCGTCTGGTTGGTGGAGCTGGGTTCGCCCAGCACATAATGCATGTCCGGCGCGCGGAAACTGGTGACCACGGTGCTGCGCACCAGCAGGCTTTCCACCGGCCGCCATTCCAGACCTGCGCTCCAGGTGGTGTCGCTTTGCGTGCCCACATCGGTGGGGATGGCGGCCGAAGAACGGTAATTGCCGTAGCGGTCGTAAAGGCCGGCCACATTCGCACTCAACGTGGAGAGCAACGGAATCCGGAATTCCAGACCGGCCGAACTGCGCATGCGTTCGCCACCACCGCTGTCCACCACATCCACCGGGTAAGACTCGTTG
This sequence comes from Xanthomonas oryzae pv. oryzae, assembly GCF_004136375.1. Lineage (NCBI taxonomy): Bacteria > Pseudomonadati > Pseudomonadota > Gammaproteobacteria > Lysobacterales > Lysobacteraceae > Xanthomonas > Xanthomonas oryzae. The sequence goes on along the minus strand of NZ_CP031697.1, from coordinate 545,349 downwards.
GCGCACGGGTCGGGCGAGAGTTGATAGCCCTGCTTTGCGACTTCGGCCACAGTGGCAAAGCGGATCGGACCGGACCAGCCCTGCACCACATCGCCGCTTACGCTGAAGCTGGCTTGATTGACCCACGAATACGCCGAGTTGTGCGACTTGGCGACCAGCGCGTCGTATTGGTCTGGCGAAAGTGGCGTGTACACGCGCGCTTGGTTGATCGCATGGATCGGCGTGCCATCGGCGGCGGTGCCGAGGGAGCTGCCGAAGAAGTAGTCGGTGGCACGCGCGGTGTCCACGGTGCGAATGTATGCGTCGACGGTGTAACGCGAGCGGCCCACGCTCAATTCCCAATCAAAACGGTCGGCCCACACGCCGCGCAAGCCGGCGCTCAGATCCCAGGATTGTTCCTTGTTGTCGTTGGCCAGCCGGTCCCAGCCGCCGGCTTCGCGCCGGGTGAGCTGGCGGATCAGGTCCAACGAACGACCGGTGTCCGCGTCCTGGAACGGGCCCAGATAGGCGTAAGGCGGGTCGTAGGTCCAGCGGCCGATGCTGCGATTGGCCGATAGCGTGACACAGGCTTCGGTGTGTTCGCCGAACTTTCAGGTGCCATAGAGAGACGCCGTATAGTCCTCACTGCCGGTGACCAGACCCCAGTCGCCATCATCGTGTGCCACGCCGCAGTAACTGCCGGCGTTGGTGAGCGCGCCGGTGTTCTGGTTGTAGCTCAGACGTTGCCCGTCGATGAACTCGCTGCCCAAGCGCGCGCAGGTGCCGGCCGGCGGCGCCAGGCGCGCGTTGGTATTGGCATCGATCAGGCTCATACCGGTGAACGGATTGAAGCCGTACAAGCGGTTCTGCCCGGTCCAATTGGAATAAGACATGTCGTGCGCATCGTCCATCCTAGGGCGATCGCGTCCGCTCAATGAGTCGCGCTTGGTGGCCTGCAGCGCGTAGGTCAGGCTCCAGTTCTCGCCGGTGCGCCCGCCGGCCCACGACACGTCGAAACTATCGCGTCCACCTTCGGTCGCGGTGCCACCGCGCAACCGCACGTGGTCGCCCTGGTAGTCGCACTTGAGGATCACGTTGATCACGCCGGCCACTGCATCGGAGCCGTAGATCGCCGACGAACCGCCGGTGAGCATGTCCATGCGCTCCACGGCTGCGGAGGGAATATTGCTGTAGTTGGAGAAATTGCTTTCGCCGCCGTAGGGCAGCGGGTAATGGGCTACGCGATGGCCGTTGACCAGCTGCAGGGTACGGCCCGGCCCCAAATCGCGCAGATTGATTGGCCAGGCATTGGGCGTATGCGAGCCCCACTGCGTATCGGCTTCCACCGAGCCCTGCTGATTCATGCTGTTGAGCACGCCGTAGACGGTGGCGAAGCCTTCCTGCTGGATCTGCTGCGCGCTGATGGTGACCACCGGCTGCGCGCCTTCAACCTGCGCGCGTTTGATGCGCGAGCCGGTGACAACCACTTCGCCGAGGTCTGTGGTTTGTTGCGCCATCGCCGGTGAAATGCCATAGAGCGCAGTCACAGTGCAGAACGCGAGAAGAGCCCGTTGGTAACGGTGCATGCTGGAGTCCCCGATTTAGGTCTAGAAAAGAGACGTCGTCGATCACGGCATACCCAGTGCGGGTATGGCCCCCCTGCCTCACGTGCCCAACAAAACTGCTATGCAGCGACAGCGCTGTGAACGCGACATCGGGCAGATAGATCGACTTCGGGTGATTTATTGAGCAGATATTCAAGCGAGCGGCTGTTCGATTCTGCTTTCAGTGCAACATTTCGCACTTGCCGCATGCTGTGGCTGCGCCTGTTCCGATCATCGGGCGTGGGACCGTCGTCGTCCCCCCCCCACTTTCCCCGAAGGTACTACGCCATGAGGATCCAACCGCGGCAAATCGAAGAATCGTCATCCCCCAGCGCGACATCACACGAGCAAACGCACCTCGACACCGGCGTGGCGGGACAGACATCTGCATCACCGCCACAGACACCGGTCGCGGCGCCCTTGGCGGCCCTGTCTCCCCGTCGACGCGCAAGCACCTCCGCTCCCGCCACTGCAAGTCACGCGACGGTGGCAGAGGCATCCTCCAACGAAACGGCGCCTGCAGCCACGCCGGCACCATCGACCGAAACAGGACTGCTCGCGCGCGCGCGTTCAGCACTGGCAACCGGCACGCAGCACGCGATTACGGGCCTGTCGCAGGCGGCCCACGGCCTATGGTCGATCTCCGATTTACGCACCATGCTGGAGTCCCAGGCGCACGATCCTGCATTCCTGCAGATGGTGCGTCAGCTCGATCAAGAGCAGGCCGCGCCCCATAGCCTGGCGCGTTTGAGCGCAGCCATCACGCAGCTCCGCGGGGCCATTTCAAACCCTGAAAACGGACTGGAAGAGCGCTTCCGTAACGCATTCCTGAGCGATATCAAAGCGGTCGAAGACGCACTGCATCCGCTGGAGCACGGAACGCCGGCAACCGGTCGTGCGCTGAAGGCACTGCTCAACCTGGCAAATGCCTGGCCACTGCTCGTGCCAAGCCCGTTCATGGCGAATCAGGCCAAGACCTTTTCGTATTCGCTTGCACTCGCCGCCAGGGGTGTGTTGATGCTGTCGGCATCCGCACTACGCTCTACCGCCGATGGCCTTCCCATCCCGCTCATTGGGGGTGGGCAGTTCGGACGCGACGCCAACGAGCTGCATCTGTATGCCTACCTGCTTAATGGTTTGTTCCTGCCATTGGAAATCACCAAGAAGGCCGGCAACGAGGCTGTGCGACATCAAGCCGAGGCAGTGGAAAACAACATGGGGTTTGGCGCAGCCGCCGCAACGGCCTGCGCGGCGATCATGGTCACCCCCTTTCTCTGGAGCAGCATCAGCGCCTTGGGCAATCGCGCGCGCGACCAGGCGTCGCGGTTGCACGCGAGTGCTGCGCACCAATTGGGCTTCACCAACTACGCGCAGCGAACGCGCGCCGGCATGACCCCCGGCCAGATCAGCGCGGAACTACGCACGCAGCTCGACCAGATCGCAGCCGTGCTGCTCGACGGCCGGGATGCATTTCAACAGGTGCGCCGAGACTTCACCGGGCCGGGCCAGGGGCATGAACTCACCCGCACGCTCAACGCCCAGTGCACCCAACTGCTGGAAACGGTCGATCGCTGCTGCCAGCGTCTGAGCACTGTGCTACAGCACGGCCAGGGCCCGGGCCCGGGCCGGTCTGAGTCGATTCCACGGCAGCTATCTAACAACGACATTGCCTCAAAATTGTCGTTGGCCTTGCTGGGTACCGCGGTGAGCGGTTCGGCGATTTACCTGATTCAGCCGGACCGTATAGGGACGGTGGATACGCTGGCCGATACCGCGGTCGTGACGACGGTGATGTTGCAGTCGGCTTTCAACAAGAATGCGAACCGGCAGGACACGATGGAGCGCTTCAAGGCCATGTGCGGCGGCAGCATGGTGATTGCCATGGCACTGACTGCCGAGAAACTGGCCAAGACCTTCGCCGACCGGAGCCTGATCGAAGCGTCGTCCGCCTCGCCTTACTATGCGGGTGCGATCATGTCACTGATGGCGATGACGATGCCGGGTCCGGTCGCCAACGCCACCGAGTCGGCGATGAACTGGGGTGGACGGCAGATCAGCCGGCTGTTCACCGGGCCCGACGGCAGGCAGCTGGCAACCACCGTTGCTTCCACGCCCGAGGAGCTGCAGGAGACGACGCATCGTACGTTGCAGTATCTGCTGCAGCTGTCGCCGCAGCACTTGCAGGCTTACGAGGAGCACCTCGCTCCAGACGCCGCGCTGCAGGCGATCCAGGACGCCAGCGCCGCGGCGCGGCCGAACACCAGCGGCGTCACCATCACCGAGATCGAGGAGGATGGCAGCGTCGCCGTGCCCATCGCAGCAACATCGCAAAACAGTCCGCCACACCTGTCAACCAGCGATGACGCAACAGCCGACCGTCCTTCGACGCTGCATTGATGCTGCAAGACAGGGGCGCGCAACTGCGCGCCGATGATCCAGGCCCCGCCTCGCGGCGGGGTTTGCTTGGATCCAGAGCCGCGACGAGGAGATCGCACGCCATGGATGTCCTGACGCGTGCGCTGTCGTTCCAGACTGCAGTGTTCACCTCGGCTGGCTGGCAAGCAGAAGCGTGTGCCGCTCGTCGCGCATGCTTCTGCAACCGGCACGACGCTGCGCAGCCCCACCGCATAAAAAGAGCCCCGCATCGCTGCGGGGCTCTTTTGACTGCGGTGTTGCGGTCGGCTTGCGCCGTCTGGATCAGAAATCCATGCCGCCCATGCCGCCCATGCCACCGCCGGCCGGCATTGCCGGCTCGTCCTTCTTCGGTGCATCGGCCACCATGGCTTCGGTGGTGATCATCAGGCCGGCGATCGAGGCGGCGTTCTGCAGCGCCGAACGGGTGACCTTGGTCGGGTCCAGGATGCCGAATTCGACCATGTCGCCGAACTCGCCGTTGGCCGCGTTGTAGCCGTAGTTGCCGGTGCCTTCCTTGACCTTGTTCAGGATCACGGACGGCTCTTCGCCGGCATTGGCGACGATTTCGCGCAGCGGGGCTTCCATGGCGCGCAAAGCGATCTGGATGCCGTGGGTCTGGTCTTCGTTGGCACCGGTCAGGTTACCGACGGCCACCAGCGCACGCACCAGGGCCACGCCGCCGCCCGGGACCACGCCTTCTTCGACGGCTGCACGGGTGGCGTGCAGGGCGTCTTCGACGCGTGCCTTCTTTTCCTTCATTTCGATTTCGGTCGAGGCGCCAACCTTGATCACTGCAACGCCGCCGGCCAGCTTGGCCACGCGTTCCTGCAGCTTTTCACGGTCGTAATCGGACGAGGTGTCTTCGATCTGGGTCTTGATCTGGCCGACGCGCGACTCGATCGCGGCCGAATCGCCAGCGCCGTCGATGATCGTGGTGTTTTCTTTGGAAACCTGCACCTTCTTGGCGCGGCCCAGGTCCTTGATGGTCGCCTTTTCCAGCGCCAGGCCCACTTCCTCGGAGATCACGGTGCCGCCGGTCAGCACGGCCATGTCTTCCAGCATCGCCTTGCGACGGTCGCCGAAGCCCGGTGCCTTGACGGCCACGACCTTGACGATGCCACGAATGGTGTTGACCACCAGGGTCGCCAACGCTTCGCCTTCGACTTCTTCCGCCACGATCAGCAGCGGCTTGCCGGCCTTGGCCACGCCTTCCAGCACGGGCAGCAGGTCACGCACGTTGGAGATCTTCTTGTCGTGCAGCAGGATGAACGGGTCGTCCAGGTCGGCCGACTGACTCTGCTGGTTGTTGATGAAGTACGGGGAGAGGTAGCCGCGATCGAACTGCATGCCCTCGACCACGTCCAGCTCGTTTTCCAGGCCCGAGCCTTCTTCAACGGTGATCACGCCTTCCTTGCCGACCTTCTTCATCGCTTCAGCAATGATGTTGCCGATCGACTCGTCCGAGTTGGCCGAGATGGTGCCGACCTGGGCAATCGCCTTGTCGTCGGTGGTGGGCTTGGAGATGTTCTTCAGCTCGACGACCGCAGCCTTGACGGCTTGGTCGATACCGCGCTTCAGATCCATCGGGTTCATGCCGGCGGCCACAGCCTTGGCGCCTTCGCGGATCAGGGCCTGCGCCAGCACGGTGGCGGTGGTGGTGCCGTCGCCAGCGTTATCGTTGGTCTTGGAAGCGACTTCCTTGACCATCTGCGCGCCCATGTTCTCGAACTTGTCGGCCAGTTCGATTTCCTTGGCGACGGAGACGCCGTCCTTGGTGATGGTCGGGGCGCCGAAGCTCTTTTCGAGCACGACGTTGCGGCCCTTCGGGCCCAGGGTGGCCTTCACGGCATTGGCAAGCACGTTGACGCCACGAACCATGCGGGTACGTGCGTCTTCACCGAAACGAATGTCTTTAGCAGCCATTGGTTGTAACTCCGGGATTTGAGATTGGGGATTGGGGATTGGCTAGCGCGGGTTGCGGAGGAGATGCGGGACGGGCTGCGCTGGGCGCACTGAACCAATCCCGCATCTCGACTTCCGACTCCCACCGTCAACGGCTTCAGCCGATGACGGCCAGGATGTCGTCTTCGCGCAACACCTTGTACTCGACGCCTTCGGACTTGTAGCTGCTGCCGGCGTACTGGCCGTAGATGACCTTGTCGCCCACCTTGACCACCGGCGCGCGCAGGCTGCCGTTGTCCAGCGGCTTGCCGGCGCCGATGGCGACGACTTCACCCTTGGTGGACTTTTCCTTGGCGGAGTCCGGGATCACGATGCCGCCGGCGGAAACTTCGTCGGCTTCGATCGGCTTGACTACAACGCGGTCGTGAAGCGGCTTGATGCTCATAGAGAAGACCCTCTTAAGTGTATGATTGGTCTGGAAATTATCGGCGATGTTAGCACTCGCATATGACGACTGCCAGCACAGCGCGCGGAAAAAACCCGACGAAGCGGGTGCAGGCAAGAGATTGTGCTGCGTGGGCGGCTTTCAAGGGCTGGCAGTAAAAATTTTTTCATCGCACCAGTCTCTTACAGAGACCATTGCGACTGCACTGCAATGCTCCAGACGACGTGCGGGCGTGCGGCCCGACAGAGGCGGGCGTGATTGCGATGCCGGCGGACAACCCTCCAGACACGCCGCAAAAGTCAGCACCGCCGTCGATCGTTCCACACCCCTCTCACACCACCGCACTCAGCCCACAACGCCCTAGAAATGGAACCAGGTTCTTAGGTATCCCCACGTTTTACAGCACCAATGTCATCTGCTCGCGCACTGTGTCAGGCAGTGTGCGCAAGCGTTCTAGCCAGCGTGAGACCGGTTCCATCGGCCAGCGCCTGACCAGCGCCTCGCGGCCGACGCGCAGTGTCGAGTAGAGTTTGCGTGTGCTGCTGCGTGGCGATAGCCACTGGGCGATACCGGTGGCTTCGCATCCCAGTCCCGCCAGCCAAGTGGCGAAGGTGGCCAGCGTGCTGAGCAACAACAGGATCTGCAACCGCTCGCCGTGACGGGTCAGGCTGTCTTCCATCGCCTGACCGTAGCGATGCGACTTCAGATCCCGAAATGCCACAACTCGATCTGCATCCGTCGTGCGTGCAATTTGACCAACTGCGTTGCGCTGGGCGCTTGCAGCTGTGGGGAGGCAACGATCAACCACGGCTCGCGCTCACGCGCTGCTGCTTTCAAACTGGATGATGCACGCGAGACCTTGTCGGGTGAGCGCTGGTTGCGTTGCTGACGTCCCCGCGGGGTCTTGGCATAGAGCACCAGACGGCAATCGCGTGGATCGCTGCGATTGGCCTGCATCGGTGGCAATGCGCGTGCACGGTTGGACGCCAGCCCCAGATCGTGATGGCGGGTATCGCGGCGGTAGGCGCATTTGCATTCTGCGCCATGCTCAGCCCCCTGCTGCAGGTTGGGCTGGAACGCGCGTCGGGCGCTTGGGCGCTGCTACGGGTTGCGCCTTCGCAGCGGCCGGCTGCGCCGGTTTAGCGCGCCCACCCGTGGGCGTGTCGCGCACCCACACTGCCTGTTCGTCCTGCTTGATCTCGAACAGACCGATCGCGCGGACCAGGTCGCGGAGCTTGCGATAGCCGTAGTTGCGTGAATCGAACGAGGCCTGGTTGGCCACCTGCTTGCCGACCGCACTCAGTAGTGCCCAACCATCGTCTTCGCAGGCGCTGACGATCGCATTGCGTAGCATTTGGACCAGACGCGTATCGCTGCGTAATGCGGTGGCGTCCTTGCGCCCGGCAGCCGTTTCGCTGGCCGCTGCAGCCTGTTGCCCGAGCGCCTCGACATAGGTGAACTTGGAGCACGCATTGACGAATGGCGCCGGTGTCTTCTTCTCGCCGAAGCCATAGACCTTCATGCCGTCGGTCAGCAGCCGCATCACCAGCGGCGTGAAATCGGCATCGCTGGAGACGATCGCAAATCCATCCAGATTGCGCGCGTACAACAGGTCCATCGCATCGATCACCATCGCCATGTCCGAGGCGTTCTTGCCGGAACTGTAGGCAAATTGCTGGATGGGCCGAATCGCGTAGTCGTGCAATGCCGCCTCCCAACGTTTCAAGTGCGGGCTCTTCCAGTTGCCGTAGGCGCGGCGCACGTTGGCCACGCCGTAGCGCGCCACTTCGGCCAGCACCACGTCGATCTTGCCGGCCGGCGCATTGTCCGCATCGATCAGCAGCGCGATGCGTTTGTCGGGATTGTCGATCATGCTCATTGCTCCGGGGATTCGGCAGATTCGGTCTTGAAGTCGGTGTCGGTGTCGGTGTCCATCTTACGCTCCTCCACGTCGGTCTCGGCCGGCAATGCGCACTCGGTACCATCGCGCAGCGTGAGCACGCCCGAACGCAGGACTTCGCGTTCGGCACCGTCGCTGATCCAGGTGGCATGCACGCGCCCGGTGCCGCGATCGCCTTCCACATCGAACACGAATGCGTCGCCACCCGGTGCCAGACCGGTGCGATACAGATCCACCCGCATCTCCGGGATTTGCCCGATATGTTCCCGCACCACCGCATCGTCCTGCAGCGCGCTGCGCGCCTGATCGGCAAAGAGCGATCACCTCATCGACATCAGCCAGATGCGTGCAGCGAGCACCAGCAACCCGAACAGCACCACACAGGTCACCACGCCGATCAGCCCGATCGCGACGCCACTGGGCGGCTTTTAGGCGGCAGGCGCTGATGGAACCAGCGGCGGCCCAGCGGGCGCTACAGGCGACAATGGCGGCAACGGGGCGGTAGCGACGACATGCGGCGACCGGACGCGGGAGATGCGACATGCTGCCGCAGCAGGGACGCGCTAACGCGGCCTGTTCATTGCGGATGCGGCATGCTGTCGAGCCCGCGTCGCACTCCATCGGACCTTACGATGACCGCTCCCCCCTCCCAAGCCCCGCTGCATCTTGTTGTGGTTGGTGGCGGTTTCGCCGGCTTATGGGCGACCCGCGCGCTCGATGACCCCAACATCCGCATCACCCTGATCGACCGACAGAACCATCATCTGTTCCAGCCGCTGCTATACCAAGTCGCCACCGCCGGCCTGTCGGCGCCGGACATCGCCGCCCCGCTGCGGCACATCCTGCGCGAGCAACGCAATGTCGAAGTGCTGCTCGGCGATGTCACCGATATCGCACCAAGCCGCCGTGAGGTGGTCCTGGCCGATGGCAACACGCTCGGCTACGACATGCTGCTGCTGGCCACCGGCGCCACGCATGCCTATTTCGGCAACGACCAGTGGGCCGAACACGCACCTGGCCTGAAAACGCTCTATGACGCGCTGGTGCTGCGGCGCAAGCTGCTGCTCGCCTTCGAACGCGCAGAAGCCGAATCCGACCCCGCCGCACGCGCCGCCTGGCTGAGCTTTGCGGTGGTTGGCGGCGGACCGACCGGCGTGGAATTGGCCGGCACCCTGGCCGAAATCGCCCGCCATACGCTCAAGAACGAGTTCCGCCACATCGACCCACAGCAGGCGCGGGTGCGCCTGGTTGAAGCCGGCCCGCGCGTGCTGCCGTCGTTTCCGGAGGATCTCACCGACAAGGCGCGCAAGCAGTTGCAACGCCTGGGCGTGGAAGTGCACACCGGCACGCCGGTCACGCATATCGATGCGCTGGGCTACCAGCTCGGCGATACCTTCGTGCCGGCGCGCACCGTGGTGTGGGCCGCCGGCGTGGCCGCCTCGCCGCTGGCGCGCACACTGGGCGTGCCGCTGGATCGCGCCGGCCGCGTGCTGGTCGAGGCCGACCTCAGCGTGCCGGGCCACCCGGAAATTTTCGTCGGCGGCGATCTGGCGTCAGTGCAGCAGGACGGCCGCCCGGTGCCGGGCGTGGCACCGGCCGCCAAACAGATGGGCAAGCACATCGCCAAGGCGATCCGGGCGCGGCATCGCGGCCAGACCGCGCCGGCGTTCCGCTACCAGGACTACGGCAACCTGGCCACGATCGGCCGCATGGCCGCCATCGTGCATGTGGGCAAGCTCAAGCTGTCCGGCATCGTCGCCTGGTGGTTCTGGCTAGCTGCGCACGTGTACTTTTTGATCGGCTTCCGCAATCGGTTCGTCGTACTGGTGAACTGGGCGATGGCGTACTGGAGCTACCAGCGCGCCGCGCGCATCATCTTCGGCGGCGCCACCGACGACACTCCACCCAGCAGCAAGGACGGATGACAGCAGCGCAGGCCGTGCGCGATGCTGTGCGGCCTGAGTCGATGGCCTGATGGTTGCAACTGTCCTGTTTCTGCTGGATCTGCTCGGCACCTTCGTGTTCGCCCTCAGCGGGGCGACCGTGGCGGTGCGCAACCGTCTGGACCTGTTCGGCGTGTTGGTGCTGTCCTGCGCGGCCGCGGTGTCCGGCGGCATCGTGCGCGATGTGCTGATCGGTGCCACACCGCCGGCCGCGCTGGTGCAGCCGCAGTATCTGCTGGTCGCCTGCCTGGCCGGCGTTGCCGGGTTCTAGTGGCACGCAGCGGTGGAGCGGCTGCGCAACCCGGTGCAGATCTTCGACGCGGCCGGGCTGGCGCTATTTGCGGTCTACGGCACCAGCAAGGCGCTGGACTACCACCTCAGCCCACTGAGCGCGACGCTGCTGGGCATGCTCAGCGGCATCGGCGGCGGTATCGCGCGCGATCTGCTGGTGGCACGCACGCCAGTGGTGTTGCAGGCCGAACTGTATGCCGTCGCCGCGCTCGCCGGTGGCGGGCTGGTTGCGATCGGGCACATCTTGGAGGTGCCGCAGGCCTGGTCGCTGGCAACCGGTGCCGAGGTGTGTTTCGGCCTACGCTTTATGGCCATCCACTATGGGTGGCATCTGCCGGTGGCGCGCGCGCCGGAGTCGCAATCGCGTAACACCACATCTGCAAACGGCCCGGAAAACCGGGCCGTTTGTACAACAGCGATCGCACGATCGAAAGGATCAGGCGACGAACAGCGCCTTCATCTTCTTCAGCGCATTCGCCTCGATCTGGCGGATACGCTCGGCCGACACGCCGTACTCATCGGCCAGCTCCTGCAGCGTCACCTTGGAATCCGAATCCAGCCAGCGACGCTTGACGATGTCGCGCGAACGCGTATCCAGACCGGCCATGCCTTCGCGCAGCAACTGCAACTGGTTGTCTTCGCTGTCGTGGCGCTCGTACGCCTGCGACGGGTCTTCTTCGTTGGCGACCAGGTAGCTCACCGGCGACGGCGGGCCGTGATCGTCGTCTTCGTCGGACGAGGCGTCGAAACCGATGTCGCGACCAGACAGACGCGACTCCATCTCCATCACTTCACGCTCTGAGACGTTCAAGTCCTTGGCGACCGCAGTCACTTCCGACGCATTGAGCCAGCCCAGACGGGTCTTGGACTTGCGCAGGTTGAAGAACAGCTTGCGCTGCGCCTTGGTCGTGGCAACCTTGACGATGCGCCAGTTCTTCAGGATGAACTCGTGCATTTCGGCACGGATCCAGTGCACCGCGAAGCTGACCAAACGCACGCCCATGTCCGGGTCGAAGCGCTTGACCGCCTTCATCAGGCCGATATTGCCTTCCTGGATCAGGTCGCCCAGCGGCAGGCCGTAGCCGTTATAGCCGCGGGCCACATGCACCACGAAGCGCAGGTGGGAATGGACCAGTTCGCGCGCGGCGTCCAAATCCAGCTCGTCGCGGAAGCGGCGGGCCAGATTCTGCTCCTCATCGACCGACAGCACCGGAATCTGGTGCACGGCACCGATGTAGGCGTCCAGCGAACCGAGCGCACTGGGAATCGGGAGATTGTTTGCCACAAGGGCAGTCGAAGTAGTCTGGTTCATAGGCACCATCTTAGCAGTCGAACTATTGGACTGCCGGGTACAGAAAGAGTTCCCAGCATTCCATTTATAGAACGTTCGGGCTTTTTGCGTCACCGTTGTTCTACAGCTCAGCACCCCGATCTCGACGGATACGCTACCACTCAGCTCCTATGCAAACCGTGACAAATCGGTTGCGAAACGGGCTGCCGGCCTCACCGTTCAGGCGCCAGCGGAGGTGGTGTCCAACTCATTGCGCGGCGGCAGCGACCAGTCGATCGGGCTGATCCCGCGCCGTTGCAAATGCGCGTTGGTCTTGGAGAAATGCTGGCAGCCCAGGAAGCCGCGATGCGCCGACAACGGCGACGGATGCGGCGCCTTGAACACGCGATGGCGCGCCTGGTCGATGACCCTGCCCTTGGACTGCGCGTAGCTGCCCCAGAGCAGGAACACCAAGCCCTCGCGCTCGCGGTTGAGGGTTTCCACCACATGATCGGTGAAGCCTTCCCAGCCCTTGTTCTGATGGGCGCCTGCCCGGCCCTGCTCCACCGTCAGCACGGCATTGAGCAACAGCACGCCCTGGCGCGCCCAGGGCATCAGGTAGCCGTGATCCGGCCGCGCGATGCCCAGATCGTCCTGTATCTCTTTGTAGATGTTGAGCAGCGACGGCGGCACCGGCACGCCCGGCAGCACCGAAAAACACAGCCCGTGCGCCTGGCCTTCGCCGTGATACGGGTCCTGACCCAGGATCACGACCTTGACTTGATCGAACGGGGTGGCGTCGAAGGCAGCGAAGATCTGCGGGCCAGGCGGAAACACGCGCGCGCCGACCGCCTTGCGTTGGCGCAGGAAGGCAGACAGCTCCTGCATCTGAGAGCACAGCAACCAGTCGCCAACCTTTGCCTTCCACGACGGTTCCAGCTGGATACGCGCTTCCACTTCGGTCATAGCGTGACCGCCTGATCCTCCAGACGTGCCAGGCGCAGCTGGAACAGCACCTTGGTCACCAGCAGGCGCTCTTCGATCGGTTTTTGCACCAGATCGTTGGCACCGGCGCGCAGCAATTCGGACTGATTGCGCGGGTTGGTATCGCCGGTCATCACCAGCACCGGCAGGCGGCGCTTGCCGTAGGCGAAATCGATGCGGATGCGCTCGACCACGTCGCGGCCGTTGAGCTCGCCTTTCAGGGTCACATCGGTCAGCACCATGTCGATGCGGCGCTCGGTGCGACCCAGCGATTCGGCGGTGAGCAGTGCAAACGCATCTTCGGCGGTGAGCACGTGCACTACCTTCAGGCTCTGGCGCTCGAGCATGCGCTTGGTCGCCTCGGCCACCACACGGCTGTCTTCGATGTAGAGCACGATCGCCCCCACCACCGGTTCGGGCTGCACGTAGCCGCGGATGAAGGTGGCCAGGGCTTCATGGCCCAGCGCCTTGTCGAAATAATCGGTGACGTACTCGGTGAAGCGGCGCTCCACCAGATGCTGCTGCGCATCGCCGGAGACCACGATTACCGGCACATAGGCCTGCCCGGCGGTTTCGCGCACGCTGCGCGCCAGGGTCAGGCCATCGCCATCGGGCAGCAACAGCGAGGTGGTCACCAGATCCACTGCGCCCGCTTCCAGTACCTCACGCGCTTCAGCGATGCTGGAACAGCCGATCACCTGCACGTTGGGCAGGTCGCGCTTGAGCACGTCGGCGATCAGCTTGCGCACCAGCTTGGAGCCATCGACCACCATCACGCGCGGCACTGATCAGGTGTTTGAGATCTGGTGGATGCATGGCAGGTCTCAGGTCTCGGTGGGGCGGGTCTGGCGAAGGAAATGGCCGGTCACCAGCCAGGCGCCCAACCATCCCAGCACGAGTGTGCCGACTAGCACCATCGCAGCATGCAACAGATCCAGCCCGCGCAGGGTAAAAGAACTGCCGTAGCTGTCGGCCAATGTCGCCAGCGGCGCACGCAACGCCAGGCCCGAGGCGACAATCAAAGCGAGCGCAACGGCGCCAGCACCAAGCCCGTACCACGCGCCCAGATACAAAAACGGGCGACGGATGAAGCCATCGCTGGCACCGAGCAACTGCAGCACGCCGATTTCTTCACGCCGCGACTGAATGTCCAGCCGCACGGTGTTGCCCACTACCAACACCGCACCGATGCCGAGCAAGGCCGACAGCACCTGCACCAGGCGCTCGCCGAAGTGCAGCCAGCCATCCAGACGCTTGCGCCACAGCGCATCGTGCTGCACCTGATCGGTCTGCGGTAGCACCTGCAGCGCGCTGGCCAGTTGCGCGTCGTCGGCCGCATCGGCGGGGGTGACAATCAGCAAGGTGGGCAACGGGTTCTCGCCTAGCGCATCGGCGGCTTCATCGAGCTTGGCGCTCTCGCGCAGCTCGGCCAGACCCTGCTCGGGCGTGCGCAAGGTGACCTTGGCGACATCCGGGCGCGCACGCAGCTCGCCGGCCAGCGCCTGCGCCGCGTCGGCGGCCACGTCGACCTTCAGAAACAGATTGATTTCGCGCGACTGCTGCACGCTGCCGGCCAACAGCTTGACGTTGCCCAGCGCAATCGACAGCCCCAACGGCAGCGCCAGCGCCAGCGCCATCACCACGATGGTCAGCAAGGTGGCCCACGGCTTGCGCATCGCACGGCCCAGGCTGAAGGCGATGCTGTGCAGATGGTGATCGATCCAGACGCCGAATCGCGACGGCGCGACGGTTTCGGTATTGGCGGGCTTGCTCATTCGGCCAGGTCCTGCGGCGAGATGTCGTCGACCAGGCGGCCGTGATCCAGAATCAGCACGCGCTTGCGCATCTGCTTGAGTAGGGCCAGGTCATGGCTGACCACCAGCACGCTGGTGCCACGCGCAGGAAGTTCGGCGAACAGCTGCATGATTTCTGCGGCCAGTGCCGGGTCCAGATTACCGGTTGGCTCATCGGCCACCAGCAGGCGCGGTTCACCAACGATGGCGCGTGCGATGCCCACGCGTTGCTGCTCGCCCGCCGACAACTGCGACGGCAAGGCCTTTTCGCGATGGGCGAGCCCGATGCGCTCCAGCGCGGAGCGCACGCGCTTGCCGATCTCGGCGCGCCGGGTGCCGCGCAGGATCAGCGGCAACGCCACGTTCTCGGCGATGCTGCGGTCGTTGAGCAGGCGGTGGTCTTGATAGACCGCACCCACCTGACGCCGATGCAGCGGAATTTGCCGGCCACGCACCGTGAGCAGGTTGCGTTCGCCCAGCAGCACCGCGCCCTGACTCGGGCGTTCGCTGAGGTGAATCAGTTTGAGCAAGGTACTTTTGCCGGCGCCGGAGTGGCCGGTCACGAACAGCATCTCGCCGTCGGCCACTTCGAAGCTGACATCGGTCAGCGCCTGGTGGCCACCGGCGTAGTGCTTGCTGACGTTGTCGAAACGCAGAACGGTCATTCGGCGATTATGCCGGAGCGTCAGTGCTTGCGTCGCACCGCCGATGCGCGGCGATGCGATCAATACCGCAAACGGTCAGTTGCCCGAGACCAGGGAACGCAGCCGGCGGCCGATCCGGCCGAGCAGCGACGGGCTGCCCGACGACTTGTTTGCCGCGCGCACCGGCGTGGCAACCACCTGGGTGGGCTTGCGCGGTGCGGCAGGCGCGGCAATCGGGGTGGATGCCACTGCCGGCTCGGCACCTTCGACCGGACGACCGTTGCGACGACGCCGACGCTTGCGCGGTGCGCGTTCGGCATCGGCCATGCCAACGGAAGGCGCCTGCGCCGCTGCGGCAGCAACCACCGGTTTTTCGGTCTGCGCCGCAGCCGCAGGCGCTTCGCCTTCCACCCGCGGCTTGCGGCGCGGACGCGGCTTGCCATCGGCACCGGCGCTGGCGCCATCGCGGCGGCCGCCACCACTGCCGCTGCGCGACCCGCCGCCAGGACCACTGCGGCCGCCACCACGACGCTGTTCTTCGGCAGCACGCTGTTCACGCGCTTCGCGGAAGATCGTGCCGACGCTGTCGCCCGCCTCGTCATCGGCCTCTTCGCCCTCCACCGGCACGCGCGCTGCACGCGGCAACGGCGTCAGCAGCTCGGAGGTCACCGGCTCGACCGGGATCTTCTGCTCGATGTAGGCCTCGATGTCCGGCAGGCTCATCGCGTAGCGCTCGCAGGCGAAACTGATCGCATCGCCTTCCTCACCCAGACGCGCGGTGCGGCCGATGCGGTGCACGTAGTCTTCGGCGTCGAACGGCAGATCGTAGTTGTAGACGTACTTGACGCCGTCGATGTGCAAACCGCGCGCGGCCACGTCCGTGGCCACCAGGATTTCGAGCTGGCCCTTCTGGAAGCGGTTGAGCAGCGACTCGCGCTTCTTCTGCGGCACGTCGCCCGACAGCACGCCGACGCGGTAGCCATGCCGCTCCAGGGTGCGCGCCACGCGCTCGACGAATGCCTTGGTGTTGACGAAGACCATCGTGCGCGCGCCTTCGCTACGCGACAACAAACCCAACAGTAGCGTCTGCTTCTCATCGTCGGACGGGAAATAGATGCGCTGGCGCACCCGCGCGGCGGTGATGGTCTCGGTCTCGACGACGAGCTTTTCCGGCTCATTCATGTGCTCGTAAGCCAGCTCCAGCACGCGGTGGCTGAGCGTGGCCGAGAACAACAACGTCTGCCGGGTGCCACGCTCGGGCATGCGCCGCAGCAGGAAGCGAATGTCCTTGATGAAGCCCAGGTCGAACATGCGGTCGGCTTCGTCCAGCACGCAGATTTCGCAGGCGTGCAGCGACACCACCTTGTGCTGCTTGACGTAGTCGATCAGGCGGCCCGGGGTGGCGATGATCACGTCCACGCCCTGTTGCAGCAGTTCGCGCTGCTTGTCGTAGTCCACACCGCCATAGACCAGCGCAAAGCGCAGGCCGAGGTCGGCGCCGAACTTGACCGCGTCCTTGTGGATCTGGATCGCCAGTTCGCGGGTCGGCGCCAGAATCAGCGCGCGCGGGTCTTCGGGCTTGCGGTCGGCCAGGGCCGGGCGATTCAGCAGGCGGTTCATCACCGCCACCAGGAACGCCAGGGTCTTGCCGGTGCCGGTCTGGGCCTGGCCGGCGACATCGCCGCCCGGCAGCGCGACCGGCAAGGTCAGCGCCTGGATCGGGGTACAGCGGGTAAACCCTGCGCTCTCCAGCCCGGCGACCAACGCCGGATGCAGGTCGAACGAGGAAAAGGTCACATCGGTTAGCGGTTTGTCGCTCATTATTCCGTCTTCGTGAGGCGCCCAGGGCAGCCCGGGCGCGGCTTGCATCGATGCCGACAGCGTCGCAAACTGCGGCTCTTGTGGCGGACAGCGCGGCTTTAGGACTGACACTTGATTCAGTCGCGCAATGCCCCAGTTTAACGCAATGTAGCGGCCTGCCCGTTCGGGTGGGCCGTTTTGGTTTCCAGGAGACCCAACGTGAGCGATAAGGTTCAACATGTCGGCGATGCCGACTTCGATACAGCGGTACTGCAATCCGGCGAACCGGTTCTGGTGGATTTTTGGGCCGAGTGGTGTGGCCCGTGCAAGATGATCGCACCGGTGCTGGACGATCTGGCCGACACCTACCAGGGCCGCCTGAAGGTCGCCAAGGTCAATGTGGACCAGAACCGCGCGCTGGCCATCAAGTACCACGTGCGCTCGATCCCGATGTTGTTGCTGTTCAAGAACGGGGAAGTGCAGGCGACCCAGATCGGCGCCGTCGGCAAGGGCCAGCTGACCCAGATGATCGACAAGACGTTGGGCGACGCCGCCGCCTGAGCAGACGGGCGTCCAGCGATGGGCGCCCGATGATGCGCCGTCAGTTAAATCCTGCGCCCAAAGACGCTTGCGCGGCCACGCGCCGCGGTGATAGTGTCAGTGGATCCGGCACACGTTCGTGCGCCGCCGTACCCCTCTAGAAAATCTTCTAGGCTCCCATCTACCAATAGTTCGCCCCCTAGCTGGGCGCTCGCACCTTAGCGAGGAATCACGCACTTGTCCGATCATCCTTCCTCCGATACCGGGAGCAGCGTCGACGCTCCCGTCGAGAAGCGCGTGCGCAAGCCGCGCGTGAGCAAGACCGCCGTCACCGATGAAGACGGTGGCGCACAGCAGCCCAATCTGCCCTTGCCCGCCAGCCCCGCACCCGAAGCACCCCGTGCCCCGCAGGCACCGTCGCGCGCTGCCGACCCGGCACCGACGCAGACGTCCCGCGATGGCGCACACGCCGGTCCGGCGCCCAGCGCCAACCACGGTGGCGACACCCACGGCGAGTCCCGCGAGGGCGGCCAGTCGCAGCAGCAGCGCTTCAACCAGGCGCAGCAACAGCAGAACCAGAATCAGTCTCAAAGCCAGGGGCAAGGCCAGCAGCAGGCTCAAGCCCAGGCACAAGGCCAGAACCAGAACGCCGGCCAGAACCAGCAAGGTCAGGGCGGACAGGGTCAAGGTCAGAATCAGCAAGGCCAGAACCAGCAGGGCAATCGACGCGACCGGTTCCGCAACCGCCGCGACCGCGGCCCGCGTGATCGTTTCGGTAACGAAGGCGGCGGCATGCCTTCGTCCGATGGCAGCAACGAGCCATTCATCGCGCGTCCGCATCCGGCCGTGCCGGAAGGCTTCCCGGTCTATTCGCTGAGCGATCTCAAGCGGATGCCGGCGCAGAAGCTGCTGGATATCGCCGATCAGCTCAATATCCAGGAAGGCGTGGCGCGTGCGCGCAAGCAGGACGTGATCTTCGCCCTGCTCAAGGTGCTCACCCGTCATGGCGAAGGCGTTGCCGCCGATGGCGTGCTGGAAATCCTGCCGGACGGCTTCGGTTTCCTGCGTGCTGCGGAAGCCAGCTACCTGGCCGGCCCGGACGATACCTATATTTCGCCCAGCCAGATCCGCCGCTTCAATCTGCGCACCGGCGACCATCTGTCCGGCCGCATCCGCTTCCCGAAGGACGGCGAACGCTATTTCGCGCTGTCGATCGTCGACACCATCAACGGTGAGCCGCTGGAAGCGAGCAAGGGCAAAGTGCTGTTCGAGAACCTGACCCCGCTGTTCCCGCGTCGCCGCTTCCGTCTGGAGCGTGGCGATGGCTCCACCGAGGACATCACCGGCCGCATCCTGGATCTGATGGCGCCGCAGGGTAAGGGTCAGCGTGCGCTGATCGTCTCTCCGCCCAAGGCCGGTAAGACGATGATGATGCAGCAGGTGGCCACGGCCATCACCACCAATCACCCCGAAGTGCACATGATCGTGCTGCTCATCGACGAGCGCCCGGAAGAAGTGACCGAAATGCAGCGCACCGTGCGCGGCGAAGTCATCTCCTCCACGTTCGACGAGCCGGCTGCGCGCCACGTGCAGGTCGCCGAGATGGTGATCGAGCGGGCCAAGCGCCTGGTCGAGCACAAGAAGGACGTGGTGATCCTGCTGGACTCCATCACCCGTCTGGCGCGCGCCTACAACAACGTGGTGCCCAGCTCCGGCAAGGTGCTCACCGGTGGTGTGGACGCCAATGCCCTGCACCGCCCGAAACGCTTCTTCGGTGCGGCGCGGAACGTGGAAGAAGGCGGCTCGCTGACCGTCATCGCGACGGCGCTGGTGGAAACCGGCAGCAAGATGGACGAGGTGATCTACGAAGAGTTCAAGGGCACCGGCAACAGCGAAGTGCATCTGAACCGTCGCATCACCGAAAAGCGTGTGTACCCGGCAATCGACATCAACCGTTCGGGCACGCGCCGCGAAGACCTGCTGATCGAGCCGGAGCTGCTGCAGAAGATCTGGATCCTGCGCAAGCTGCTGCACCCGATGGACGAAATCGCCGCGATGGAATTCCTGCTGGACAAGATGAAGACCACCAAGTCCAACGACGAGTTCTTCAGTTCGATGAAGCGCTGATTTCGGTCGGCTTTTATCGAAACGAAAAAGCCCCGCGTTGCTGGGTTTTTTATGGATGGACGACAACGACGCAGGTCCCGATGCCTGCGCTACGGCAGTGAAGACTCGGCGGGCGGGCCGGTCGCTGCAGACAGACGCTTTACGCCAACCGCCGATACTCCGCATATGGCGGAGTATCGGGGTAATCGTCCGACGTCCCCCCATCCTGAGTAGCAGTCGGGTTTAGAGTCCGGGGTTGATGATATCGCTATTGGCCAACTGCTGGGCATAGGCCGCCGGCGTCATTCCGCCGATTGTTTTTTTGGGGCGGTGTTCGTTGTATTCGCGGCGCCAGCGTTCGATCTCGGTGCGCGCATGCAGCAGCGTTGGGAACCAGTGTTCGTTGAGGCATTCGTCGCGTAGCCGGCCGTTGAAGGATTCGACGTAGGCATTCTGGTTCGGCTTGCCAGGCTGGATCTGGCGTAGCTGCACACGATTGGCATGCGCCCAGGCGACCATGGCCTTGCCACAGAACTCCTTGCCATTGTCCGTGCGGATCATCTTCGGCAGGCCACGACTGTGTGCCAACCGATCCAGCACGCGCACAACGCCGTGTCCCGAGATCGCACGCTCCACGTCGATGGCGACCGCTTCGTGGGTTGCGTCGTCCACGATCACCAGGCATTTGATTGCCCTGCCTTCGGCGGTGCGGTCGAACACGACGTCCATGGACCACACCGGGTTGGCCTTGGTGGGCCACAGCAACGGTGCACGCTCGCCTACCGGCACCTTTTACGCGTGCGGCGGCGGACCTGCAGCTGCTGCTCGCAATACAGCCGCTCCACCCGCTTATAGTTCACGAGACGCCCTTCCTGCCGCAGCTTGAGAGAGATCATCCCCACGCCATAGCGGCGATGGCGATGCGCCAACGCAAGGATGCGCTCGCGCAACTCAACGTTGCGGTCCTCGCGCGGGCGATAGCGCAGCGCACTGGCGCTCATGCCGATCGCTGCCAGGGCGCAGCGCTCGCTGGCGCCACCGTCGATCCACTCGCGCACCAGCGCACGACGCGCCGGTGCGCTCACCATTTTTTTGCAGCGCATCCTTGATCAGGTCGTTCTGGAACACCTGCTCGGCCAGCAACTTCTTCAGTCGCGTGTTCTCGGCCTCCAGGTCCTTGAGCCGCTTGGCATCGGGCACGCTCATGCCGCCGAACTTGCTGCGCCACAGGTAGTAGGACGCCTCACTGAAGCCATGCCGTCGGCACAGGTCCTTGATCGGCATGCCGGCCTCGGCTTCGCGCAGGAAGCCGATGATCTGCTCTTCGGAAAAGCGCTTCTTCACTTCCAATCTCCTCGGGGTAGGGAATTGGACTCCAAACTGAGGTGCTACTCAAAATCGGGGGACGTCGAGATACAGCACTGCGCACCACACCTCATACATATCCACTGTCACAGGCTTGGTGCGCTTGCGGGCTTGCTCCAGAATCGGGCGGATTTGCTCGAACCGCTCACGGCTCACGTCACTTGGATCGTTCTTCTCGCGCATTCGTGGAGTTTGCACGGTTTGAATAAGATCGTGAACAGGTTCTTAGAAATTTTTGTCCCTTCACCCCCAGGCTCGGTATCCTTTGCAGATGATTAAAGTCGCGTTTGCACTTTTCTTGCTGTGCACCCTGTTCGTTCCGCTGCAAGCGGTTGCTCAGGCAACCATCGATAAGATCGAAATCAAGGGGTTGGACGACGGCGACGACGCCGAGATGATCGAGAACATCCAGGTCTCTTTGTCTCTCTATGAGGCTGTTGGCAAGGAACAGGGCGAGTCGCGTCTGGAGTATCTGCTGGCACAGGCCGAGCGGCAGACGCGCGAGGCGCTGGAGCCGTTTGGCTATTACTCGCCAACCATCACGCTGGCTGCGCCACGCGCGGGCGACAAGGTGACCGTGGTGATCACGGTGGATCGTGGAGAGCCGGTGCGGGTGCGCACCTCGCATATTTCGATCACCGGCTGGGCCGAGCAGGACCGTTATCTAGGGCAGGACCTCAAGCAGTTCGAGCCGCGCGAGGGGCAGGTCTTCAGTCATCCGCAGTACGAAGCCAGCAAGGTGCGCATCACCCGGCGCCTGGCCGAGCGTGGCTACTTCGATGCCGACCTTACCCAACGCCGCGTAGCGATCACGCGCGCCGAGCACGCGGCCGATATCGATCTGAATTGGGACAGCGGCCGCCGCTACGACATGGGCAAGGTGCGCTTCGACTACGACTACTTCCGCGATGGTCTGTTCGACCCGCTGGTGTACTGGGACGAGGGCAGCTACTACCACGAAGGCAAGCTGGATCGGCTACGCGAGTCGCTGACCAAGCTGGATTACTTCAGCACCATCGATATCCAGCCCAAGCCCGAAGAAGCCGACGACCAGGGGCGCGTGCCGGTGGAC
Source organism: Xanthomonas oryzae pv. oryzae (assembly GCF_004136375.1). Classification (NCBI taxonomy): domain Bacteria; kingdom Pseudomonadati; phylum Pseudomonadota; class Gammaproteobacteria; order Lysobacterales; family Lysobacteraceae; genus Xanthomonas; species Xanthomonas oryzae. The sequence goes on along the minus strand of NZ_CP031697.1, from coordinate 523,296 downwards.
GTCAAACTCACCCGCGCCAAGCGCACGGTCTACACCGCAGGCCTGAGCTACGGCAGCGAGAGCGGCGCCGGTGTGCGCGGTGGCGTGGAGCGGCGTTACGTGAATGCGCGTGGCCACAAGATGGACACGCAGCTGGATTACGCGCAGAACCGCAAGAGCCTGACCACCAGCTACCGCATACCGGCGTTCCGTTGGCTGGATGGCTGGTACACCGCTTCGGCGCGGCTTTACGACGAGCAGACCGATTACATCGACCTGCGCAACGTCAAACTCACCGGCAGCCGCAGCGGCCAGATCAACGAGCGCTGGAGCGCGATCGCCTCGATCAACGCCTTGCGCGAACGTTGGCGTTTCAGCAGCGGCGACGATTTCGAAGGCGCGGTGTACGAGACCTCCACGTTGATCTATCCGCAGCTGCAGGCCAACTACATCAATGTCGACGACCGGCTGTTTCCGCGCAGCGGCGTGTCGGGCCAGATGTTCATCCGTGGCGGTGCCGAGGGTGCCGGCTCCGATACCAACTTCGGCCAGGTGTATGGCCAGCTGCGCTGGTTTCTGGGCGCTGGCGACAACAGCCGGTTGATCTTGCGCGGCGAAGGCGGCACCACCTGGACCAGCGACCTGGTCGCGATGCCGCCAAGCCTGCGCTTTTTCGCCGGTGGTTCGAACAGCATTCGCGGTTATGCGTTTCGCGAAGTCGGCCCGCGCACGCCCAAGCCCGACAAGTTCGCGCTGGGTGCCAAGAACGTGGTTACCGCCAGTGCCGAATACGAGCACTACCTCAACGGTGGCCCGTGGGGCGGCGCGGTGTTCGTCGACAGCGGCAGCGCGTTCGACGACCGCCCGGACTGGCACACCGGTATCGGCTTCGGCCTGCGTTGGCGTTCGCCGGTGGGCCCGGTGCGCGTGGATATCGCGCATGGCTTGAACGACCCCGACGCGCAGTTTCAGCTCTACATCGATATCGGGGCCAATCTGTGAGCACACCCACGCCGCCGCCCGCCGCCCCCCCCGCGCGCGGTTCTATCGCCGCCGCCGGTTCTGGGTGGGCTCGGGTCTGACTGTGCTCGGGCTGGTGCTGCTGGCCTTGATCGCGATCTACTGGCTGCTGCAGACCGTGGCAGGGCGCGATGTATTGCTGGCACAGGTCGTTGCTCGCCTGCCGGTCGGCGCCACGTTTACCTACGGCAAGGTGGAAGGCCCGGTGGCCGGCCCGCTAACCTTGCGCGATGTGGATTTTCACTACCAGGACATCCACTTCACCGCCGAGCGTGTGTATCTGAAGCCGGACCTGCGCCCGCTGCTGGGGCGCACGTTGCAGCTGAATGCGGTGCAGGTCAGCAATGCCACCTTGAATCTGGGCAAGAGCGAGGAACCGTTCACCCTGCCCAGCTGGCCCGAGTCGCTGCCGCAGATCACTGTGCCGCTGGCGATCCATGCCGACAAGATCGAGGTGCAGAACCTGCGCATCACCCAGCTGCAGCAGCCGATGATCGTGTTGCACAAGGTGCAGGGCGGGCTCGATGTCGCTACCGGCGCGCTGCGCACGCGCGATCTGGTGATCGACACCGACATGGGCGACTTCCGCCTGCACGGCGATTACGTGCCCAGCGACGACTACCACGCCGACCTCACCGCCACCGCGGTGCTACCGGCCGCGCGTGGCCGCACCCCGGCCAGCCTGGGGCTGGTGGCACGCGGCGACCTGGACAAGATGGAAGTGGCCATCGCCGGCCGCGCGCCGGCACCGCTGCAGGCCAGCCTGGTGTTCAGCGGCCGCGACGACCCGACCTGGGCGTTCAAGGCGGTGACGGAGGCGCTGGATACCTCGCTATTGATCCCGGCCGCGGAGGGGCAGGCCAATCCGCCGGCCACGCCCATCGCGCTGAACCTGCAAGCCTCCGGCAAGAGCGGCAACGCCGACCTGCACGGCATCATCAAGCAAGGCGCGTTTAGCGCCACGCTGCAGCCTTCGCATATCGCCCTGGCCGACCAGGTGCTCACGGTCGAACCGTTGGTGATCGACACCTTCGAAGGCCGCACGCAATTACGCGGCACCGCCGATTTGCGCGATACCCAGAATCCGAGCTTCCGGTTTGCGGTCAACGCCAGCGGCCTGCGTTTCACCCCGGCCGCGGACCCGGCCACGCCCGATGCGCCGCTGGTGCCGGTGGAGTTGAAAGACGCACGCCTGGGCGTGGCCGGCACCTTGAAGGCATGGGCTGCGATCGGCCGCGCCACAGTCGAGCGTGATGGTCAGCAAGCCGAGCTGGTGTTCGACAGCCGCGGCAACGACCAACGTGCGCAGCTCAAGCAGGTACAGGCGAAAACGCCGGGCGGCACGCTGGATCTCAGCGGCGAAGTGGCCTGGGCGCCCGAGCTGCAATGGGATGTCAACGCGCAGTTGGCCAAGTTCGACCCGGGTTATTTCGCGCCGGGTTGGAACGGCAATCTATCCGGCAAGATCGCGTCCAAGGGTCGCCAATTGCCGGCACCTGCGGGCGGCGTCTCGCCTGGTTTTGAAGCCACTGCGGAAGTTCCCAGCCTGACCGGGCAACTGCGTCAGCGCGCGTTGTCGGCCAATGGCAAATTCGCGTTGCGCGGCGAACAGGGCGAAGGCGAGCTGCAACTGGCGCTGGGCAATAGCCGCATCAATGCCAAGGGCAAGCTGGGCGACCAGCTCGACATCGCTGCACAGCTGCAGCCTTTGCAACTGGACGACGTGCTGCCCGGCGCCACCGGCGTGGTGCGTGGGCAACTGCAGGTCAGCGGCAAGCGCGACGCGCCCGACATCACCGCCGACATTGCCGGCAATGGCCTGCGTTGGGACACCTATAGCGCGCAGAGCATCAGCCTGCGTGGCCGGTTGCCGTGGCGCGGCAGCGATGGGCAACTGGCCTTGCAAGGTACCGCCATCGAAGCCGGCGTGGTGCTGGATAGCGTGCGCGTGCAGGCGCGTGGCGCGGTGGAGGCCTTGCGGCTGGATGCCGACATCGCCAACAGCATGGCGAGCGTCGCCTTGCAGGGCGATGTGCGGCGCAACGGCGAGCGCTGGCAGGGGCAGGTCGCCACGCTGCGCATTGCACCTTCCAAGGGCGATGCCTGGGCGCTGCGCCAACCGGCGCAGTTCAGCACCGATGGCGCCGCGTTCACCTTGTCCGATACCTGCCTGGGCGCAGCCACCGGTGGCGCACTCTGTGCCAGCGCCAACTGGCCGCGCGCAGGCATGGTGGTGCATGGCGATGCACTGCCGCTGTCGTTGGTGCAGCCGTGGCTGCCCAAGCAGGATGGTCGGCAGATCTATCTGCGTGGCGAACTGTCGTTGGACGGCAGTTTCAAACCGCGCGGCAACGCATGGGAAGGCAGCCTGCGCATCGCCTCGCCCGAGGGCGGCATTCGTTTGGGCGAAACCCGTTACGCGGCAGTGGCCGGCAACCCCAATCGCGGCGAGTTGCTGCGCTACGACCAGTTCAGCATGCAAGCCGATTTCACCCAGCAGCAGATCCAGGGCAAGCTCGGTATCGGCTTCCAGGGCGCGGGCTTTGTCGATGCCAAGTTCAACACCGGCTGGGATGCGTATGCCCCGCTCAACGGCGAGCTGTATCTCAATATGTCGCGGCTGTACTGGCTGGAGCTGGTGATTGCCGATGTGGTGCGGCCCGAGGGCCGGGTCGAAGGCCACGTCAGCTTGCGTGGCACCCGCGACAAACCGCTGCTCGGCGGCGATGCCACCTTGAGCGATTTCACCGCCGAGTATCCGTCGATGGGCTTGGCGCTGAGCGAAGGCAAGGGCCGCTTCGACGCGCTACCGGACGGCTCGGCCAAGATCACTGCTTCGGCCAAATCCGGTCCCGGCACGCTCACCGTCGATGGCGGATTGTCGTGGTTCGGCACCAGCACGCCGCTGCTGCTCAATATCCGCGGCGACAACGTGCTGGCCTACAACACCAGCGAGCTGCGCATCATCGCCAACCCGGACATGCAGTTCGGCATCACCGATAACACCATGCATCTGCGCGGCAAGGTCACCGTGCCCGAAGCGGACATCGACCTGGAACGCCTGGACCGCGGCACCTCGGTGTCCGAAGACGTGGTGGTGCTGGACCCGGTAGATCCGGAACAAACCCCGGCATCGCCGCTGGATATGGACCTGGCCATCGTGCTCGGCGACAAGGTCAACATGACCGGCTTCGGTCTCAAGGGCGGGCTCAGCGGGCAGATGCAGATCCGCGCGCGCCCGGGCCGCGAAATGATCGCCAACGGCGGGCTGGATGTGCGTGGTCGCTACAAGGCCTACGGCCAGGATCTGACCATCACCCGCGGCCAGCTGACCTGGAACCACAACATCGTCTCCGACCCGCGCGTGAGCCTGCGCGCCGAACGCAAGATCGGCGATATCACCGCCGGTATCGACGTCAGCGGCCGTGCCGAATCGCCGCGCGCCGATGTGTGGTCGGAACCGGCGATGTCGCAATCCGAAGCGCTCTCGTACCTGGTGCTCGGCCGCGGCTTGTCCACTGCCAGCAGCGACGAAACCCAGCAGGTCAGCGCCGCTTCGGCGGCACTGTCGGCCGGCAGCAGCCTGATCGCCTCGCAGATCGGCGCCACGCTCGGCCTGGACGAAGCCGGCGTCAGTCAATCCAGCACGTTGGGCTCGGTGGTCGGTTTCGGCAAATATCTCTCGCCCAAACTCTACGTCGGCTACGGTGTGTCGATGATCGGTGGCGGCTCGGTGCTGACGCTCAAATACCTGCTCAGCCGCGGCTTCGATATCGAGGCCGAATCGAGCACGGTGGAGACCAAGGGGTCGGTGAATTGGCGGCGGGAGAAGTAGCTTTTCGGCCGAGAAGATCGGGTACGGCAAGAGCGCGAAGGATAATTACTCATAAGTCAGAAATATAGGTGACACTTGGATGCCTGAAGAATGAGCGCACCAATTCTGGTCGAGCTGCAATGTCGGACAACTGATCATGCACCCGATCGGCCAGCTTCTCGCCACTGCGCAGCGGGCTGCGCGCTACGCCCGTGCGCTTGGTGTAGCTCCACACCAAGCTCGTCGGGATTCAAGTCCGGCGCGTCACCCGGCAGGAAATGCAGCGTCAGCCTGCCCTTCAGGCTGTCCACGTCATCGCGCACGCCACGGGTCTTGTGAGCAGGCAAACCATCAAGCACCAGATGGATTGGACGGCGACGGCCTTTCATCCATTCGCTTGAGCAGGTCCACGAACAATTCACCGTTCAAGCCGCCGCTGTACACGGCGAACCAGAACCCGCCCTTGCTGTTCCCGCCGAGGCCGCACTGATGCTCTGGCGCTGCCCCGGCACCGCGACAACCGGGGTGACGCCCTTGACGGCCCACGTCCGTCCTTGCACCGCATCGGCACGGAAGCCAGACGCGTCCCAGAAGTCAATCTCGGCCTTTTCCTGCTTGGCGTGCTTCACGATCGCCGGGTACGTCTGCTCCTGCCACTGTGCTACCGCCAGTGGATCGCGCTGATAGGCGTGTTGCAGCGGCTTCTGTGGCCTCAGCCCCAGCCGCGCCAGCAACGTCCCGACGCTGGCCAGACTCAACCGTGCGGCACATTTCTTCTCGATCAGTTCACGCACGACCTGCCGCGTCCACAGACCGAAGTCGAAGCCATGCTGGCGAGGGTTCTTACCATTGACCCAGCCGAACACCTGGCGCTCCTGCGCCGGCGTCAACGTCCGCGGGCGACCGCTGCCCTTACGCGTCATCAATGCGCCAGCGCCGCCCTCCTGTGCTCGCGCCAGCACTTTGTACGCCCAGCCGCGATGCAATCCGAACGACGCGGCCACTTCGGCCGGCGATTCGCCTTCGCCCATCCGTTGCAACGCCATCAGGCGCATTTCTTCCAGCGCCGCCCGCGATACCAAACGTCCGTCTCTCTTCTTCATGGATGGTTGGACAGCATGACGTCAACATCCGCTCCCTAATTTACTGACTTATTAGTAAGAGCGGCTAACAAAACGTAGCGAGCAGTCGTCAGGTGGGTGCGGACGGCGCACTCAGAACCGGAGTGTACGCGTGGTACATGCCGATTCCGAGCACCGGCCGCGCCCGCCTGGCGGTGAGCGCAGTCGTTTTGTTCGCTGCTCTGAATCGACCGCAAATAGCGCCGGCACCGAGCCGGCCTATTGATCAAACGCGCTACGCCTGCGCAGCGCCCAGCATCACCGTGGCACGCCCTTCGGCAAGCAATTGCTCGCCATGCGTCAGGCGAAAACTGTATTGCTGGCTGTCCTCGCCCTGCATCAGCACCTGCGCTTCGCAGTCGATCGCCTCCGGCAGCGTTTCCAGATGGGTCACGTGCAACTCCACGCCACGCAGCGCCACCAGCATGCCCGGGCGTACCGGCTTGCCGGATGCGCGGCCCAGCAAACCGCCATGCACGGCCATGGCCTGCGCACCGTATTCGCACAGATGTAGTGCACGCAGGCGCCCGTTGGAACGTAACGGATGCGCATCGCTGCGATGCGCGTGACTACGCAGCACGATGCGCTGCGCATCCCACTCGATCACGTCTTCCCACAGGCACATGCTGCCCTGGTGTGGAATCAGCGTGGCAATCGCGTCACGTCCCTGCATGCGGCTCTCCATTCGCGGTGCGTTCCAGCGCCGGTTCGCGCGATACCAGCAAGGCCAGAATGAAATTGAACAACACGCCCAGCGCCACCGTGCTGCCGATCGCACGCAAGACCGGAATGCTGGACGCGGCCAACAACGCGAACACCAGCAGGGTCATCAGGCTGCACACGATCAATGCGTGCAGCGTGCGGAGCTGGTCGGCGTGATCGTCGCCGGCGTGATCGAAGAACAGCGCGTAATCCAGGCCCAGGCCGGCGGCCAGGATCAGCGCGATCAGATGGAACAAATTGAGCTCCACCCCGGTGCCGCGCAGGATCGCCAGGATCAGCACCGTGGTCAGCGCCATCGGCAGCAACACCCGCACGATGCGGCGCGGACTACGCAGTGCGATCGCCACGGTCACCGCCAGCAACAAGGCGGCCAATACCAGCGCACCGAGCACGCGTCCACGGTAGGCAGCCACCAACGATTCGGAGGCGTCCTTCAGATCCAGCAATTGCGCGCCACTGCCTTGCACGGCAGCCGCCAGGACCGCCGGATCGCGCAGGCCGGTCAACGACACCAGTGCGGTGCTGCGATCGCCACGGCCCAGCAACAAACCACCGACCGAGGTCGCCAGCGGCGAGCCGGTCAGATCCTTCGGCAGCAGCGGTGCGGCGCGCTTGGCGGCGTCCAGATCCTGCAGGAACGGCGCAAACGCATCGCTGCGGAACGGCGTGGTGGCGACAGCAGTCTCGGTGAACGCACGCGCCTGCGCGGCGTCGGGCAACGCCGCCTGCCGCGCATGCTGGGTCTTGGCGCTGGGCAGATAGCGCGCCGCCATGTCGTAACCGAGCAAGTCACCATTGCGCACCAATGCATCCAGGCGCGGGCGCAACTGCTCGCTGGCCTGCAGTGCCGCCTCATCGTTCGCGGCCGGTAGCGCCAGCACGTAACGCACATCCGGCGCACCCAGTTCCTGACGCAGGTGCATGTCCTGCGCCAATGCCTTGGGCGGCACCGGCGTCAGCTTCGACAGATCGTTCTGCCAGAACTGCCCCGGCGCAAGCACGATCACGGCAATGCTGAGCACGGCCATCACCGCCAGGCTGACGATGCGTGGCCGCGGCAAGCGTGCCACGCCACGCCACAGCACGGCCAGCAGGCGCGAATCGGCATAGTCGCGCGGAGCCGGATCGATCAAGGCCGGCAGCATCCAGCGCGTAGTGACCGCGGCGGTGGCAAGGCCGGCGATGGTGAACACCGCCAGCTGCCGCAAACCGTCCACACCGGAAAACAGGAAGGTCACATAGGCAATGCAGGTGGAAACCACGCCGGTGACCAACGTCGGCCACAGATGCCGTGCGTTTTCGCGCGGATCCAGACCGGGGCGCTGATGACTAAACAAGTGAATCGGATAATCCTGTACCACGCCGATCAGGGTGAACCCGAACGCCACGGTGATGCCGTGCACGCCGTCGAACAGCACTGCGACAGCGCCCAAGCCGGCCAGACCGGCGCTGGCCAGGGGCAACACGCCGAGCACCGGAATCTTCCAGCTGCGGTAGGCCACCAGCAGCAACAGCACCAGGCCCACCGTATCCAGCGTGCCGATCCATTGCGCCTCGCCTTGGGTGCGCGCGGTGATTTCCACCGCGAATGCACCCGGCCCGGTCAGCGTCAAGCGCGTGGACGTGCCCTTGCTGACTTTCGCGAAGGCCGCTTGCACGGCGTCGTAGGCCAGCTGCTGGCCGGTGGGGTCGAAGCCGGCCGCGCGCGTCTGCACGATCAACAGCGCCGACGTGCCGGCACGATCGAACCACACGTCATTGCGCGTCTGCGGCATCGCTGCCGGCTGCAGGGTTTCGGCCAGATGCAGGATTTCCATCGTGGGGTCGCGCGGCAGCAACGGCTCCACCATGGCTGCCGCCGGCGAGCCCAGATCCTGCACGCGCGCCTGCAACGCCGCTTCCAACGTGGGCGCATCCAGCGGAGTCTTGTCGAAGCTGTCGCTGAGCAGATAGCGATACGGCAGCAAGCGCTTGGGAATCGCCTCCAACCCGGCGTTACCACCGTTGCCGACCAGCTCGAACAGCTCCGGCTGTGCGGCCAGTGCTTTCTGCAGTTGCTGCGACTGCTCGGCCAAGGTGACGGGGTCGCTATTGGACAACGCCATCAGCAGCAGCCGCGATCCATGGCCTTCGCCGAGTTCTTCGATCAACAGTTTTTGCGCCGGCGTGCGCGGGGCGGGCATGAATTTGCGTAGATCCCCGGTAACCTTGAGCGTCTCGCTCAACCAGAATCCGGCCACCGCCAGCAATGCCAGCCACAGCAGCGCCAGGCCGATGCGGCGGTTTGCGTTCAACTCAAGCGCCATGGTGTGCGTGTCCTGCTGCAGCGGCCGAACGCACGCCGGCCGCAGGCGCGGCATCGGTCGTTATCGGCAACGTGCGCGTTTCAGCTGCGAATGGTGCGATGTGTTTAGAGACGACCGGCGCACCCATCACGCGCGCGGTCACGCGCCAGAACCGTGGCAGAGCGTTGTCAGCGCGGTGGCATCGGTCACGCCGGCCGCTTCGCGCGCCGCACCGGCCAGCAGCGTGCGCTGCACGTCGCCCTTGGCCGGCACGCTTTCGATACACCGCAGTTCGTCCTTGCGTCCGTACAGACGCAATTGGCGCACCTGCTTGGCCACCGCGGCGTCCTTGGGCTGCAACGTCAGCAGCCAGGCCTGCGGCTGGCCCTGCCCACTGACGCTGTAGTGCTGCTCCAGCAGCGCGCGGTCGCCGGACAACAGCGCGCCGAAGCCGGACTTCAAGCCGGCCAGTTCGGGCACACGGCTCAACGAGAAACGACGCGGCGATTTGCCTTCGCGTTCCAGCACGCCTTCGTCGCCAGTCAGCGTGGTGGTTTCGTGGTACGGCGCGCTGACTTCGCGCACCAGCGTCTGCGCATCCGGGCGACGGTAGTGGCCCTCGACGCGCAACGGCGTCTTCAGCAAGGAAGAGCCCCGCAGTTCGACGAATTCGGTGCTGACCGGTGCGGGGCGCGCCAGGCGCTGCAGCACCTGCCCGACGTCGAGCGTCTCAGGCGGTGCGGCGCATAGCGGTGCGGCGCTGAACAGCAGTATCAGCATCCACGGCAGGGTGCGGCACATCGGCATGGTGGGTGTTCCAGAAATCGTAGAAGTTGAACCAGTTGTACGGCGCGTAGCAAGTGTAATGTTCCAGCCTGGCAGCGTAATCGCGCATGAGTACCGCAAGCATGGGGGCGCGCTGACGATGCGGCACGTCCAGGCCTTCGCTGAAGGTTTCGAACGCCAGCTCGTAATGATTACCACCGTGATACAGGCCGAATGCCAGCACCACCGGCACCTTGAGCGCAGCGGCGATCAGCCACGGCGAGGTCGGGAACATGGCATTGCGGCCGAGGAACATCGCCGGCAGCGCCGGGTCGCCTTCGCGCGGGCGATCGATCAGCAGCGCCACCAGCGCACCGGCGTCGGTGGCTTCCTTGATCGCCATGACGATCGAGGTCGCATCCATGCCGGCGTCGATGATGTTGGCGGCCAGCTGCGGGTTGAGCGCGCCCAGCAGGTCGGTCATGGCGCGGTTGTGCGCCTTGTCCAACACCACCTTGACCTGCACGTCCGGGCGCTCGGTGGCCAGCACGCGCAGCGCATCGAAGCTGCCTAGATGCGAGCCGAAGATCAGCACGCCGCGGCCACGATCCATTTGCGTATGCAGTTGATCCAGGCCGGAGATATCCACGCGGAAGCGCTGCATCTGCCCGCACAGCATGTACACCCGATCGAGGATGGTCGAGGCGAAGGTGTGAATGTGCCGCGCCACATCGCGCAGCGTGGCCGGGCGGCCGAGTACCCGCGCCAGATAGGCACGCGAGGCGGCGCGCTCAGGCGCGCGCACCAGCAGGAAGTACAGCGTGATCGGATATAGCAGCGCGCGTCCCACTACACGCCCGCCGTGCCGTGCGATGCCGCGGATCAGCCACAGCGCAAAGCGCCCACCGCCTTCCGGACGCTGTTTCCAGTGCTTGCTCATGTCCCCGCCTCCGCCACCAGTTCGCCGCTGACCAGCACTACATCGGCACGCTGCACACGGAAGCGCCAACGCGGGCCATCGCCTTCCAGTGTGACCGAGGCGGTCTGGCCGGGCAGCAACGGCTGCACGAACTTCACCTGCGGCAGGCGCGCGGCCGCGCGTGGACCATGCAGTGCTTCCACCGCCTGCAGCACATGGTCGAGCACGACCACGCCAGGCACCACGGGACGACCCGGGAAATGTCCGGGCAGGCAGGGATGATCATGCGGCACAACGAAATCCATAAGCGTGGAACTCAGATCCTGGGGTGAAGCATTGCAGCCACGGCCTTGTGTGCCTGCTCGGTCAATTGTTGGCGATCCGGCGCATCCGGCCCGGTCACAGCGATCGGCGTACCGATCCGCACGCGGATGATGCCGGGGCGCACCCTGAACAGGCCATCGACCGGCAACACCCTGCCGCAGCCGTCCAGCGCCACCGGAACCACCTGCACGCCAGCATCGATAGCAGCCTGCAGTAGCCCGACCTTGAATGGCAATAATGCGCCGGTGCGGCTGCGGGTGCCTTCGGGAAACAGACACAACTGTTTGCCCTGGCGCAACAACGCAGCCACCTGACGTCGCACCAGTGCCCCTGCCCTGCGGCTGTCGCGGTCCAGAAACAGCATGCCGGTAGCGCGCGCATACCAGTTCACGAACGGCACCTTGAGCATTTCTTCCTTGAGTAAGAAGCGCAGCGGCACCGGCAAGGCGTAGAACAGCGCGCAAATGTCGATGATCGACTGGTGGTTGCTCACGAACAGATAGTTCTTGGACCAATCCACCCGCTCGCGCCCTTCCACGATGACCGTGACTCCCGCGCCGCGGAACAGCACTGGCGCCCACATCCAGCTCCCCATGCGCAACATCCGGTCGGCATCGCGCGTGATCGCCATCAATGCCAATGCGTAGACGATCCCGCCAGCGGTAAAGGCCAGCGTGAATGCCAATTGCAACAGGTTGAACACAGCCCACGCCAGGCGCGACGGCATCCTTGCCAACGGCATCTTTGTCTTGTCCCCGAAAGTATGCACGTACGTCGCTACCCCTGGCCACGCACTCAGCGCAGCAGATCGCGCCAGAAGTCCGGCCCGAGCCGCGCCATCTGACGCAAGAAGTCTGGCAGATTACGATAGGGACGCTGTGGAAACCAGCGGCCGCGCAATAGATATTCCCCAATGAAGAAACCGCCAATCACGCCATAGCAGAGCAGATTGGCGAACAACGAGGCGCGCGCATCGCTGATCGGCAGCGGCGAGGCATAGCCCAACTGCGTCAGCACGCCGCTGGGTTCGGCGCACAGGCCGAGCACCAGATTGGCCAGGGTCAGGCCGCACAGCAGCAATGCCCAGGCCAGCGTGAGACGGCGCGTGTAGCGGCGTTGTTCGGGCGTGACCGGCATGCCGGCCTGGCCGTACAGGCCTTCCACAATGCGCGTGATCAGCGGCGTGCGGCCGTGGCGCAGGCTGCGCCCGAAGAACCAGGCGACCCAACCGGTAAACACCACCGGCGGCGCCGCCAGCACCACCATCGCGTACGGCGAATGCCACAGCACGCCCAATCCGGCGAGCAGCAGCAGTGCCAGCGCCCAGGCCCAGGCCCGGCGCGCAACCATCGGTTCGATCAAGACCATCAGCACCAGCAAACCACCGGCGATGACGGCCACCTCCGGGCGGTGACTGGCATTGGCCCAATGCGCCAACGGCGAATACGCCACCGCCAGCAGAACGCCCATGCCCAGCACCCATGCAGGTGCGTCGGGGGATGGCGCAGTCGGCAGATCAGACGGTCTTGTTGGCTTCGACATGCGCCGACAATGCGCGCAGCGACGCGAAGATGCGACGGTTCTCGTCGTTGTCCGAACGCAGCTGGAAGCCGTAGCGCTTGCTGATCGCCAGCGCCAGTTCCAGCGCATCGATCGAGTCCAACCCCAGCCCGGTGTTGAACAACGGCGCCTCCGGATCGATGTCGGCGGGTTGGACGTCTTCCAGGTTCAGACTTTCGACCAGGAGTTCGGCCAGTTCACGTTCGGCAGCGGTTTGCGAGGACATCCAGGATTTCCACAGGTCAGGGTAGGGCGGCAAGAGTGGGAACAAGCAACAGCAGCGCGGGCGACCATCGGAGTGCGTGGGCGTCGCGTCGACCGTAGTGTACGTTGCCGTCACTGCCAATCCGAGCATCTGCCGCGCGGTCTGACCGACGCCTGCACGTGCTGCCGGCGTTGTTCACACATGGATCGGCGGCCCGCGGGCTGTCAGGGCGGCAGAGCAGGTTATCATGACTGCATGACGCTCGCCCGCTGCAGGTTCGTTCCAGGATGACTTCCAACGCTGTTCGCCACACCCCGACCGCCATGCCGGCAGCCGGGCCGGCTCCCGGACCGGAGTGTCCGGATGTCCTGATCGTCGGCGGCGGCCCGGCTGGCTGCACTGCGGCCATCGCGCTTGCCGAGCTCGGCTGGTCCGTTACCCTGCTCGAGAAGGAGCAGCATCCGCGCTTTCATATCGGCGAATCGTTGCTGCCGATGAACATGCCGATTCTCGAACGCCTGGGCGTGCTCGCCGATGTGCGCGCCATCGGCGTGCTCAAGCGTGGCGCGGATTTCCCGAACGACAGCGGCGGCTACAACACGTTTCGTTTTTCGCACGCGCTCGATGCCAAGGCCGATTTCGCCTTCCAGGTGCCGCGTGCGCAATTCGACCAGGTGTTGTTCCAGCGCGCGCGCGCGGCGGGCGTGGATGCACGCGAACAGGTCAGCGTGGAGCAGGTCGCGTTCGACGGCGAACAACCGCTGCTGCAGGCACGCACGGTCGACGGCGGCGTACAGCAGTTCCGCCCGCGCTATCTGCTCGATGCCAGCGGCCGCGATACCTTTCTGGGCACCCGCCTCAAGCTCAAACGCGCCAACGCCAAGCATCAATCGGCCGCGTTGTTCAGCCACTTCCGCGGCGTGACGCGGCGCCCGGGCGAGGATGCCGGCAACATCAGCATCTACCGGCATGCGCATGGCTGGATGTGGCTGATTCCGCTGCCGGAGGACATCATGAGCGTGGGCGCAGTCTGCTACCCCGAGTACATGAAAACCCGTAAGGGCGACAGCGAGGCCTTTTTGATGCGCACGCTGGCGCTCAATCCCGAACTCAACGCGCGCATGCTCGACGCCGAGCGCGTGGCACCGGTGCATGCCACCGGCAATTACGCCTACGAATGCACGCGCATGGCAGGGCCGCGCTGGTTGATGCTGGGCGATGCCTACACCTTCGTCGACCCGATGTTTTCCTCCGGCGTGTTTCTGGCCATGCACGGCGCCGAACGCGGCGCAGCCATGGTGGATGCCGCACTACGCGCCCCGCAGTCGGAAGCGAAACTGCAGCGTGCCTTACAACGCGAATTGACCCGCGGCGTGGACGAATTCAAGTGGTTCATCTACCGCTTCACCTCACCCACCATGCGCACCTTGTTCGCGCAGCCGCAAAACACCTGGCAGGTGGAACAGGCGGTGGTGGCAATGTTGGCCGGCGACGTGTTCGACAGCCCCAAAGTCCGCATTCGCCTACGCGCCTTCCGTGCCCTGTACGCACTCACCACTTTGTCGATGCTACCGCGCGCCTGGCAGTCGTGGCGCCACCGCCGGCGCCAGGCCAAGCTCGGCTTCGAGGGCGACACCTTGCAACGCGACACGCAACAACGAGACGCTCAATGACCGCTTCCCAGGCCCAGACCACGCACGCCGTGCGCCATCCCCGCCTGCAGGTCGACTATGTTGACCAGACCGACCCCGGCGTGTTGCTGGCCGACCCGCAGGTGCTGGCCGTGTTCGGCTTCGGCGATGCGGCGCCGCGCCTGCACGACCCGCGCTATCTGCGCGTGCCGTTGCAGCCGTATCAGGCCAGCGTGCTGGAAGTGTGGCGCACCGCTGCGCCGGTGCGCAGCGGCCGCGAGGGCAATATCGCCTGGTCCAGCGACGGTCATTTGCATTTTGGCGTGATCGAGATCGACGAGCAGGACCTCGATATCGAAGAAGCCGCCGCCAAGGCGTATGCGGAAATCACCGCCTTTGTCAGCGGCAGCCAGACGCCGCGGTTGCTGCGTATCTGGAATTACCTGGACGCCATCACCCTGGGCAGCGGCGACCGCGAACGTTACCGCCAGTTTTGCGTGGGCCGTGCACGCGGACTGGGCGCATTCGACACGGCGCAATTGCCGGCCGCCACCGCCGTGGGCCGTTGCGATGACGAGCGCATCATCCAGATTTACTGGTTGGCGGCCGCCAATGCCGGTATGCCGCTGGAAAACCCGCGGCAGGTGAGCGCTTACAACTACCCGCGCCAGTACGGCCCGCAGCCGCCGAGTTTCGCGCGCGCCATGTTGCCGCCGGCCGGCAGCGACATGCCGCTGCTGTTGTCAGGCACCGCGGCCGTGGTGGGCCACGCCTCGATGCACACCGGCCAACTGCTGGCGCAGCTGGAAGAAACCTTCGCCAACTTCGACGCCCTGCTCGGCGCCGCGCGCCTGCACGCGTCGGCGTTACCCGCGCAGTTCGGTGCCGGCACCCGCCTGAAAGTCTATGTGCGCGAACGCGACGACCTGCCCAAGGTCGCCCAGGCACTGGACGCCCGCTTCGGCGACGCGGTGCCACGCCTGCTGCTGCACGCGGTGATCTGCCGCGATGAGCTGGCGGTGGAGATCGATGGGGTGCATGGCTGAAGGATGCTGTACGTGCGGATGCTGCCGCCCGGGACGACCCGCCGGCCGGCGATCCACTGACACGCGCACGGAGTGCGGGACGCGGCATGCGCCAGGCAGAGACGACCATCATTCTGCGGATTTCATGATGGCCCGAGCACTCAATGCGCAACCCAAGGCCGTCTATACGACTGCAACCGATCCGCTTCGCCCATCGACGCTCACGCTGTGCGCTATTGCAATGGGAGTCCGTACATGAGTTGTTAGACTGCAGGCGACTCACCACCGAGCTTCGGCTGATTTGTGACGCCGAAGGGAATGTGAACCGAAGGGGCAACCGCGCTTGCCGACTCCAGATGGCCAGACTGGTCATCGAAGAAGATGTGCGGCTTCAGCACTCCGAGGACCTTGCCCTTCTCAATTCCGCCGAGAAAGAATGCATCGTTTGCCATGACGCCCCAACTTTTAAGAGTTTTAAGTGCGCGCTCGTGGGAGGGGGCATTACGTGCAGTTACGATAGAAACGCGGACTCGATTTTGGTAATCGGGATTCTGCTCCCGGTGCACCTCCTCAACGGACTGAATCTTTGACACCCGAACCAAGAACTCTTTAAGCGGCCCGGGATTGTGAGGCTGCATCACGTTCTTCACTTCGTGGTCGTGGAACGCCGAGAGACCGGAGGCTTGCATCACCGATTCTGATTCGTCCCCCGCGAGGACACCATCGAAGTCGAACGCTATGCGAAGAGTCTTATCATCTTCATCATCGTCAAACTCTGAATCGAGCACTTGCCCGGCGGGATGGCCAAGGCCAATTGCAGCCTCGACATCTGGCTTATGTCCAGACAGGAAGAGTGCGATGTTGAGAGCAGGAATGTACTCGTAGGGCGACCGCCCCTGCATGAAGATCGCTCTTGTCATCCCTAGGCCGTAGTGCTCAATAGTCTTCATCACCCGCAGGCCAGTATCTGGATCGTTGCGGGAGAGAAGCACGACCTCGACCAAAGGATCCGTGGGATCTGGGCTGAGGTCGTTGAGCGCAAGAAGGCGCTTTATGAAGGGGAAAGCTATTCCCTTAGGCAGCGGGGAGCCCAGGTTCTCTTCCTGATACTTCCGATACTGTTCCTCGCCTTGGCTCCTGAACACGGCATCCGAGTGCCGCAAATCGAACACAGCACTCGATGCAACCCCAATGACCAAGCGATCCTTTAGCTCGTATGGCATCAATCCCCCTCAAAGATCCGTCCTACCGCCTAACGCCTGAATTAAACCGAGTTGCAAAGCACTCTTCGGCTCGAAGAGTTGTCAGGCAGTGAGCGGCCGAAAAAGGTTGGATGGTGCAACCATGCTCCCCAGCACTGCCGCCTGGACCGAGTGTGCCACAGCTTGCCAGATGGAGCTTGCCCAACGATGCCCGGTGCGGGTTGCCAGCGAAGCCAAATGCAACACGCGCAGCGCGGCAATGACGTACAAGGGCGACGCAACGAAGTTGCCGCACCCAGCAACGGCGATGACGACTCCCGAAGCCGACCGCATGCAAGCGAACCGACCGAAGCCGGACCCACCAACAGACGTGCTCCCCACGGCCTAACTCTGCGCGCATCCAGCGCTTGACCAGTGAGCCGTCCGCTCTCATCTGGCCGGCGTGAGCGAGCTGCAGACGGGCTTACCCAGCCTCACTCACCCTTGAGCAAGCCCAGCACCACATCGCGCGGCAGTTTGCCGGTTTCGTTGCGTGGCAATGCGGCGACCTTGCGCAGACGGCGCGGCAGGAACACCGGGTCTACGCTGACGCGCAGTGCGGCCAGCACCTGGGCTTCGTCCAGGGAGGGAGCGACCACCAGCGCGGCGATGCGGCCGACCGCCTGGCCGGAGTCGGGCGCGAGTTGCACGATGGTGCCATCGACCACACCGGGAATGGCGAGCAGGCGCCGGGTGAGATCGGCCAGCGATGCGCGTTTTCCGGCAATTTCCAGCAGATCGGCTTGACGGCCGCGTACCTGAAAACGGCCGTCGTCGGCCACGTCCATCATGTCGGCCAGCAGCACCGGTGTGGCCAGATGCGGCGCATGCACCAGCGTGCCTGCGGCCTGCGTTTCCAGGCGCACACCGGGCAAAGGCGTCCATGCCGCTTCCAGCGCCGTGCGACGCACGGCGAACACGCAGGTTTCGGTGGAGCCGAACATCTCGCGCACTTCACCACCGAAACGCGCTTCGGCCGCAGCGGCGATTTCCGGCGCCATCGGTGCAGTGGCCGACACGATGCCGGCCAGCGGCGGCAGTGCCACGCCGGATTCGACCAACGCACGCAGATGCACGGGCGTGGTCACCAAGACACGCGGCGCGGGAATATCGGCCAGCGCACGCGCCACATCGTCCGGGAAGAACGGGCGCTCGGCGTGCACTGCCAGGGTGGTCACCATCGGCAGCAGCACCGACAACTCCATGCCATACATGTGCTGCGGCGGCACCGTGGCGACCACGTGCGGCACAGCGTCGGTGTGCGCCCACAGGCTTTCCAGCGCGACCAGATCCTGGCGCGTGCTGGTCAGGAAACTGCCCCAGGTCTTGGGATTGGGTTGCGGGCTGCCGGTGGTGCCCGAGGTGAAACCGATCGCCACCAGCGCGTCGTCGGCCAACTGTGGAATCGGGCCCGCAGCCTGCGGCAATTCGGCAGGCAGCTGCCAATACCGCGGCGGCGCGAGCTCCAGGTCCAGATCGCCCAGGCAGTACGCATCGGCGTGGCGCGCCTGCACTTCGCCCACTACCGCAGGTGCACGCGACGATGGCAGCAGCGATACCTGCCCGCGCAGCGCGCACGCGTAGAACGCCACCATGAAACGGTAGCGGTCCTCGCACAAATTCACTGCATGGCTACCTTCAGGCAGCTGCTGCGCCAGACCGTGCACATGCGCGATGAAGGTGGCCAGATCGACCGACTGCCCCGCGCGCCAGGCCAGCGGCCGATCGAGCGCACCAACAGCCATCGGATGGGAAATAGCGGAAGCAGGCTGGCTGGACATGAAAACCGTCGGTCGCAAGAGCACGCTAGCTTGGCCGCCACCCGCGCTGCTGGCAAGTCGGGAAGTTCCCTCTGCGGCAAGCCGCGGCGAGCGCGTCTTGTGTCGATGGCTTGCACATGTGTGTAGGCGGCGTGCGCGTTGTGCGGCACGGCAAATCATCTGCTCGTCGGTCGGAGATACTCCACCGGCGTGGCAGCGCCCAGGAAACCTCGGAACAACTGTTTCGCCAGCTTCCGATCAGTCGCTGGGGCAGTCTCCATAACTCGCAAGTCATTGATTTGCAGCATGAGCGACCGCCGCGATCAAGCGGAATCCCAGGTTCGCTCGTAACGCCACGCGTTGTTCAGAGGTTCCGCTGCGATGCACCGGCTCGCTGTGGGTGTGATGGCTGTCGTGCGATGTCTCTGCACGGCTACGTTTTCCAGAGTCCTGCGAAATTTCTCCGGATGCGTCTGCGCTTGTGCCAGCCCGGCACGCGCACGCGTGGCTTCGCCAGCCCAGTAGCGTTGAAGAATTCATTTTTTCGCTGTCGCATCGCACCTCGCTGGTGCCACGCGCTGCGCTCGCCTGCACTGCACGCCTTGCACAGCGCTGGGTATGGTCGTGGCCACTAATCGCGAGCTGTTGGTTGTCGCCCGCACTGCACATCGCCACGTACGCATGACCTGTGGCCCAAGCCCGCTGCGGAGGCGAACTGCTAGGCTTGCGCGCTGTCCTTTGCGTCCCGCCGTGTCCGATGCCCAGATTGTTGCCGTTGACCCTTCTGCTGCTGGCCGCCGCTGCGCATGCGCAGTCTGCCGCCCCGCTCACCATCGAACAGGCGATGGCCGACCCGGACTGGATCGGGCCGTCTGTGGACCAGGCCTGGTGGCAATGGGACGGCAAACAGGTGCAATACCTGCTCAAGCGCGCCGGCAGCCCGGTGCGCGACACCTATCGCCAGAGCACTGCCGGCGGCACGGCCGAACGCGTGGCCGACACCGCGCGCGCCGGCCTGGATGCGGCAAACCCGAGCTACGACGCCACCCGTCAGCGCATGCTGTTCGCACGGAACGGGGACATTTTCCTGCGCGATCTGCGCTCCGGTGCGCTGACCCAGCTGACCCGCAGCAACGAGATCGAATCGCGTCCGCAGTTCGCCAGCGACGGCGGTGCGATCTGGCGCGCGGGCAACAACTGGTACCACTGGCGCGCCGATGGGGGCACCGCGCAGGTGGCGGTGGTCAAGGCCGAGCGCGACCCTGACGCCGCCCCCAAACCCGATGTGCTGCGCGAGCACCAACTGGCCACGCTGGCCACCTTGCGCCGCGACAAGGAGCAACGCGACGCGCTGCGCACGCAGGACGACGCCTGGCGCCGCGCCGATGCCACGCGTGCGGCAGCGCCGGTGTATCTGGGCGATGAGGTGGAGATCGTCGATAGCGCGTTGTCGCCGGACGGCCGCCATCTGCTGGTGGTGACCCAGGCCACGAACGCCGAAGAAGGGCAGGCCGGCAAAATGCCCAAATACGTCACCGAATCCGGCTACGAAGAATTTCAGGAAGTGCGCACCCGCGTCGGCCGCAATGCATCGGTGGCGCACGCGCTGTGGCTGGTGGATGTCAGTGCGGGCACGGCCAAGTCACTGTCTTTCGACCCCCTGCCCGGCATTGCCACCGACCCGTTGGCCGCATTGCGCAAGGCCGCCAAGCGCGACGCACTCAAGGGCAACCGCGCGGTACGTGTGGAAAGCAATGGCGACGGCAGCGGGCCGGCAGTGCACTGGAGCGACGACGGCCGCAACGTGGCAGTGGAAATTCGCGCGGTGGACAACAAGGACCGCTGGATCGCCAGCGTCGACCTGGACAACGCGAAGCTGCAGCCGCGTCACCGCCTGAGCGATAGCGCCTGGATCAACTGGGACTTCAACGATTTCGGCTGGCTGCCCGACAACCGCACGCTGTGGCTGCTGTCGGAAGAATCCGGCTATTCGCAGTTGTACACCATGGAAGGCAACAGCAAACCGCGCCAGCGCACCCGCGGCAAATGGGAAGTGTCGATGCCGGTGCCCAGCGCCGATGGCAGCGGCATGTTCTTCCTGTGCAACCAGAAATGGCCGGGCGATTACGAAGTCTGCAAGCTCGACCTGCGCAACGATCAGCTCACCGAAGTCACTGCATTGAACGGCGTGGAAGGCTTCAGCCTGTCGCCGAACGGGCAGCAGTTGCTGGTGAGTTACTCGGGTAGCTATCTGCCGACGCAACTGGCCGTGGTGCCGGCCACCGGTGGCCAGGCCACCGTGCTCACCGACACGCGTACGCCCGCATTCAAGGCGCAGCCGTGGATTGCGCCGCAGTACGTGCAAGTGCCGTCCAAACACGGTGCCGGCACGGTGTGGGGCAAGTATTACGGGCCGACCACTCCCGAGCCGGGCAAGCAGTATCCGATCGTGATGTTCGTGCACGGCGCCGGCTATCTGCAGAACGTCTCCGAGCGCTACACGCCGTATTTCCGCGAGCAGATGTTCCACAACTTGCTGGTGCAGCAGGGCTACATCGTGCTGGATCTGGACTACCGCGCCTCCAGAGGCTACGGCCGCGATTGGCGCACCGCGATCTATCGCAACATGGGCCACACCGAGCTGGAAGATTATCTGGACGGGCTGGACTGGCTGGTCGCCACCAAACAGGGCGACCGCGCGCGCGCCGGCATCTATGGCGGTTCGTACGGCGGCTTCATGACCTACATGGCGCTGTTCCGCAGCCCCGGCACCTTCAAGGCCGGCGCGGCGCTGCGCCCGGTCGGCGACTGGATGCAGTACAACCACGAATACACCTCCAACATCCTCAACACGCCTGAGCTGGATCCGGAGGCCTACAAGACCTCCTCGCCGATCAACTACGCCGAGGGCCTGCGCGACCATCTGCTGATCGCCCACGGCATGATCGACGACAACGTGTTCTTCAAGGACTCGGTCGACATGACCCAGAAGCTGATGGAGCTGCACAAGGACAACTGGCAGCTGGCACTGTACCCCCTGGAACGCCACGGCTTTACGCGTGCCGATTCGTGGCTGGACGAGTACAAGCGCATCCTCAAGCTGTTCAATGCGCAAGTGAAGCCCTGAATCCGGTGGAGCTGCGGGTGGCGGTCCTTCGATGCAAAGGGACGACGCGCGCAGCGCCCGGGCGTTGCGCGTGTCCTTAGAGCGGCGAACAACACGTCGCGAGCAGCCGTCAGGTGGGCGCGGACGGCGCGCTCAGAACCGCAGTGGACGCGTGGTACATGCCGATTCCGAGCACCGGCCGCGCCCGCCTGGCGGTGAGCGCAGTCGGTTTGTTAGCTGCTCTTAGCTGCGCCTGCGCAATCATGGCCAGAGCGCGCAGCAACCAAGCGCGCAATCCAGTTGCTTCGCACTCACCTGTTGCTACGCGAGTGGCTCTAAGCTTGGTGCAGGATCGGTAACGCGCCATCGCCACGCGTGCACCGCTGCATCGGTCCGCCGCATGACCGGTGCGCCGCCGGCATGGCGGCGCTTCCACTCACCACTGGCGCAGGGAAGGGAAACGCGATGGGCCTGTGGGACCGGTTGTTTGGACGCAAGAGCGCTGCGGCAAGCACGCCGCGCACAGAACCGACCGCAGCACCTGCCGCTGCCGTAGACGCGTCGGAGGCGGCGGCAGCCGAGATCGACCCCGCACTGCAGCCGGCGCTGACGGCGTTTCAGCGCAGCGACCACATCGAAGCCTACAACGCCGCGCAAGCGCAGCTACACCTCGGTGCGGACGCGCAGCGCCTGTGTGCCCTGTCGTTGAGCGCCTTGGACCGCTATCGCGAAGCCTATCCGTACTGGCTGGCGCTATGCGCGCTGGAGCCCACCGCCCACAACGCCCTGCAGCTGGCGACCACCTCGGTGATGTGCAACGAGATCGATCGTGGTGCGCAGTGGTTGCTGACGTTCGATGATCTCAACGCGCAGGAGCGATCGACCTCGCCCGCCATCGCGCGCACCAGCTTCCTCACCGCACTCACCCGTGCCGGCCACGGTGCGCACGCGCTGCCGCACCTGGAATGGTTGCGCGAAGCGTATGCCGGCATGTCGATGACCGACAGCCACTTCCTGTACGTGCGCGGGCTGCCGTTTCTCGAAGCCTTTCTTGAGCGCAGCACAGCGCTGTTGCGCGAATGCCTGCCAGCCGACGCAGTGCCTGCGTGGTACGCGCAACTGCAACCTGCGCTGGATCCTCCTGGTCGGGGGATGGTGGCCGCCCACATCGCATCGCTGCAATGAGCGCCATGCAACCAGCATCGGCAAAGCAGCGCGGCGGCTTCGTAACCCCGTTGGCGTGGGTCTCGTTGTTCCTGGGGGTGGTCAGTGCGCTGGCCAATCTGGTGCAGATCGCAATGATCGCGCTGACGCCAGATGCAGCATCGTTAGGACTGCCAGAAGGCATCACCCTGCCCCCCTCGTGGCAGTGGCTGATCGACCACGCGATGTCGCTCTCTGTCGCCGGGATGGTGCTTTCAGCGGCCTTCTCCGGGTTGAGTTGGGCGCTGCTACAGCGGCGCGAGTGGGCAAGAATCGGCTTCGTGGCGGTGTTGTTGGTGACCGGGCTACTTAATTTCGGCGGGCTGGCGTTGATCGGGCCGTTGTTCGACGGCGTACAAACGCTGTTGCCCGCCGATGCGCTGCAAAGCCCGGAGTGGCCACAACTGCAGGCACGTTTGCAGGCCACCCGGCAGATGGCGGTGGTTCTCACCGGCGTGGGTGCACTGGCAATCGGCGGCATACACGCAGCATTGGCGTGGCGGCTATGTACGCCCGCTGTTCGCGCAGAGTTTTCGTCGGTGGCGTCATTTGGGCGCAAGCAAGTGCCCTAACGTAACATCGCCAATCACTTCAACAATCGGCGCAGTGACGACAATGAAACCATCGGAAGCTGATGCGATAGCTCAGGCGATATTGACGCGGGATCCTGCGGAGCAGGAGGCCTTGCGCCTCGAGCGTGCCAGGCAGGCGCAATGGCGGAGTGAGCAGCGTAACGTTGCAGGCCTAGGCCTTACCGGTTTTGTCGCAGGCGCGGTGGTGGCACACGTCCTCGACGACCGATGGGTGGTCGGTGGATTGGTGGGCAATCTTCTCGGCGCCGGAGTGGCGTGGATCTGGATTTCCATGCGCAATCGGCACCTCAAGTCGGTGTCGAGATCAGATCCGTAGACTGACCCAACGTCATCTCCGATGCATCCGGCAGCTCAGAGCAGACGCGTTGAGGAAACATATCATCGACCGCAACGATGCATTGGCTTGAAACAAAGATCCCACCGCCAGTCGTGATGGTGTTGCTAGGCCTTGCTGCGTTTGCCATCACGCGTCTGGTACCAGCGGTTTCATTTTCGCTACCACTGCGCACACCTGTGGCGGTTGTACTGGGGTGTGTCGGCGTCGCGCTCAATGGCGTTCCCAAGCTTGCGTTCAAGCGCGCGGGTACGACTGTCAATCCACTGAGGCCGGCGCTGGCAACCCAACTGATTACTGGCGGCGTCTATCGTTACAGCCGAAATCCAATGTATCTCGGTCACGCCTTCATCCTGCTGGGCTGGACGTTGTATTTGCACCACGCAGCGGCACTCCTGGCAGTCGCGCTGTTTGTGCTTTACGTGACGCGCTTTCAGATCAGGCCGGAGGAACGGCAGTTGAGTGTCCGGTTTCCTGGCGTCTATGCGGAATTCTGCGCGCGTGTTGGACGCTGGCTATGAGCGGGTGGGGAGACGTGCCTGCAGGATGTCGCGAGCAGGTTGATTCATCGGCAGGTCGTCGAAACGCCCAAGCCGGGCTTTTACTGCCTTGGCGACACAGCGGCAATGGCTCTGAAGCGATCAGTCATCGGGTTTCTGCCTGCAAGGCGTCAAGCCGATGCGCAGCCAAGCGCCGCTCGATCACGGCAACGCATCGACTCACATTGCAGGATGCCTGCTATGCCATCGCTTCATCACGATCCAGCGTGACCACCGTCTGCTGCGCGCGATCGAAGCGTTCGCGGGCGGCGCGGATGTCGGCGTGGTGTTCACCCGCCCAGTTGAGTAGCTGCGAGACCGGACCGAGCAGCGCGATGCCCAGCTTGGAGAGCGCATATTCCACGCTCGGCGGTTTGGTGGCGTAGACCTTGCGGGTGATCATGCCGTTGCGCTCAAGGTTGCGCAGGGTCTGGGTGAGCATGCGCTTGGAGATGTCCGGTACCGCGCGCTGGATGGCGCTGAAACGGGACGGGCCGGGGATCAGCGTCAGCAGGATCAGCAGGGTCCACTTGTCACCGATTTGGTCGAGCACATCGCGCACGGGGCACTTGGTGGCATCGAAGGGACCTTCCAGGGACGACGGCGGCGGGAACAGGGCAATCGCATTCACAGGGGTATCTCACGGTAACCAGGGGGAGCAAAATTGCCTCCTTGCGGAGGTCCGAGCGGCGCTGACATCATGCTGGCGGACACAGAGGTCTAGATAGTAGATCAAATCTCTTATAAGAACCTAAAGGAACGCGTCATGACATCTGCTTCACCTTTGATTCTTGTCACCGGCGCCAGCGGTCAGTTGGGTGCGCTGGTTGTCGAAGCGCTGCTCGGGCATGTGCCTGCGGGCCGCATCGTAGCAACGGCTCGGGACACCGCGTCACTGGTTGAGTTCGCAAAACGCGACATCGCGGTGCGTCAGGCGGACTACGCTATCCCGCACAGCCTGCACACGGCCTTCGCTGGCGTGGGCCGGGTGTTGCTGGTGTCGTCCAATGCGGTGGGCCAGCGCGTGCCGCAACACCGCAACGTGATCGAGGCGGCCAAGCGCGCCGGGGTGGAGCTGCTGGCGTATACGAGCATCCTGCATGCCGATACCAGTACGCTGTCGCTGGCCGCCGAGCATGTGGCCACCGAGGCGCTGCTGCGCGACAGCGGCGTGCCGCACGCGTTGCTGCGCAATGGCTGGTACACCGAGAACTACACCGGCTCGATCGCCGCCGAAGTCGCCCACGGCGCGGTGATCGGCAGTTCCGGCGAAGGCAGGATCAGCGCCGCCACGCGCGCCGACTATGCCGCGGCCGCTGCAGCGGTGCTGGCCGCCGATGCCCCGCAGGCCGGCCAGGTCTACGAGCTGGCTGGCGATACCGCTTTCACGATGGCCGAGTACGCCGCCGAAGTGGCGCAGCAGTCGGGCAAGCCGGTGGCCTATCAGGATCTGCCGGAAGCCGATTACGCGGCAGCGCTGGTGCAGATCGGCCTGCCGGCTGGCTTCGCACAGGTGTTGGCGCAGTGCTCGGCGGCCTCGCGCGGCGGCGACCTGTTCGATGACAGCCACACGCTGAGCCGGCTAAGTGGTCGCTCCACCACCCCGCTGCGTGATGCAGTGGCTGCAGCGCTCGCAGCGGGCTGAGTCGCGGCCGGTACCACTGCGCTGGCGCGCCGTTTGGCACGCAGTGCTTCGCTCGTCGTTGAGAAGGTTTGCCGTGACCGTTTGCGATCACGGCGAACTTGATCGTGCGCCACCGCCTGCGACCGACAGCGATGATCAGTCGGCCGGCGTGGCTGCGTGTGTCGCGATCATCGTCAGCGCGCTGTGCCAAGTGCATCGGGCGAGGCGATCGGCGGTGGCGCCTTGATAGCAGCCAATCGACGAACGCGCACAGCTCGGTTGGCCTGCGCGTGGCGCTGTGATCGAGCCGATGAAGCACTGGTTTGCTGATAGCGCTGGACGCTCGGGCAGCCTGGACACTGTGCGACGCACTCCCGGCGCCGCATATGGCAACGTGAACGTGCAGCTGCGCTGTCACTACGCGCGGGCTTGCCGAAACACGATGGTGGCGCAGGCCCACACCGCCGCATCCACACACCCTGGCGAATCCTGCGCGTAATGCCGCGCAGCCATCGGCGATGCGCAATGTCGAAAGCGCGCATGGCGGTGCGCGATCTGCGCCATGCCACGACCACGCGTCCCCGCATGCAGTTCGACTGGACCACCTCCGCCGCGCGGCGCGCAGCTGGGCTCGCCTCACACTGGTCGCATAACTGCCATCGCCGCGACAGGGACGTCCGCCGACGTCACCGAACTGACTTCAAATCGAAATATAACTGCTGCCATGGCTGCTACGTCCGGACGACCGGCGCCCTGGCAGGCGCTTGCACGCCGTGCAGCCGCTCTCTGACAGCACCGGATCGACGTAGCCGCCGACGCGTTTCCCCTGCACGAGCCGGACCAATGAAAAAACGCAATCTCGCCACTGCGCTGTGCGCCCTCAGCGGCAGCGGCAGCACGCTCGCCGCCGAGCTGGAACTATACGTCGACCGCAAGACCAAGCAGATCTTCGCCGAGCCGGCGCCGGGCCGCGACAAGCTGGGCACCTTCGTGCAGGTGGACGAAAACGGCAAGCTGCCGGCATCGGCGATGCCGGCCGCGCCTGCACGACCGCTGCCGCCTGCGCCAGGCGCCGCCACGCCCGCCGACACCGCCATCGCTCAGGCCACGCCGGCTGCTGCCGCCCCGGTCGCAGCGCCAGCGCCGGCCAAGTCCGGCGACACTGCCAACAAGTGGTACGACAAACTCTGCCTGCGCGGCTACACCCAGATTCGCTACAACCAGGGCATCGGCGGTGATGCACAAGATCTGCGCGCACCCGGCGACCGCTTTATCGGCGACGACCAGAGCCTGGGTATCCGGCGTGCGCGTCTGGTGCTCAGCGGCGATCTCAACGAGCACGTGTCGCTGTATTTCCAGCCGGATTTCGCGAGCACGCCGACCGGTTCGACCACCTCCAACTTCGCGCAGCTGCGCGATGCCTACGCCGATATCTTCTTCAACAAGAAGCGCGAATACCGCGTGCGTGTGGGCCAGTCGAAAATGCCGTACGGCTGGGAAAACCTGCAATCCAGCCAAAACCGCCTCTCGCTGGATCGCGCCGACGCACTCAACTCCGGCCTGCGCGACGAACGCGATATCGGTGCAGTGTTCTTTACAGCCCCACCGTGGCCAAGGGCCGGTTCCAGGACCTGGTCAAGCGGGATCGAAGGGTTCGGGCGATTACGGCGTGATCGGTGCCGGTGTGTACAATGGCCAGGGCGCCAACCGCGCCGAGCGTAACGACAGCATGCACGCGGTGGTGCACGCCACCTACCCGTTCAAGTTCGCCAACGGCCAGTATCTGGAAGTGGGTGCCGACGCCTACGCCGGCCGCTTCGTGCCGACGGCGGCGGCAGTGAACATCGGCGGCCTCAGTTTCACTCCGGCCATCACCGCCCCCACTGGCTACACCGACCAGCGCGTGGCCGCGCACATCATCTACTACCCGCAGCCGTTCGGCCTGCAGGCTGAATGGACGGTGGGCCGTGGCCCGGAACTGGATGTGGCCCAGCGCCGCATCCGCACCCGTTCGCTGAGCGGCGGCTATGTGCAGGCCATGTTCAAGCACGACGTCACCTACGGCACCTTGTTGCCGTACGTGAAATGGCAGAGCTACCGCGGCGGTTCCACGTTCGACACCAATGCCCCGCGCATGCGTCTGGACGAAGTGGAAGCCGGCGTCGAATGGCAGCCGATGGATGCGCTGGAACTGGTGTTCGCCTCTTCGAAGATGAAGCGCACCGACGTCAGCACCGCCCCGTATCCGGTGGTGGAAGGCGATTTGCTGCGGTTGCAGTTGCAGGTCAATGACTGAGCAACGTGAGTAAACGCCGGTGATGGCTGCTGCCATCACTGGCGCTTTCGCATGCGGCCGCATGCGTTCGCGCCGGGATCTGCATGCGCGCTGGCGCCTGCGCAATGCTGCCCGCCCCGCGCGGCGTTACGCGCTCACTGGATCGCGCATGCGTATCAAGGCCACGGTAGAGCGACTTCCTGGCGGGATGATGTTGGTCCCCCTGCTCCTCGGAGCGCTGTGCCACACGCTCTGGCCACAGGCCGGCAGCACATTGGGATCTTTCAGCAACGGCTTGATCAGCGGCACCGTCCCGATCCTGGCGGTGTGGTTCTTCTGCATGGGGGCAACCATCCAGCTGCGCGCATCCGGCCGCGTGCTGCGCCGTTCCGGCAGCCTGGTGCTGACCAAGATCGCGGTGGCCTGGCTGGTCGCCGTCGTGTGCGCGCCGCTGCTCCCCATCGGCGGTATCCCGAGCGGGCCGTTGACCGGTCTGTCGGTCCTGGCGCTGGTCGCGGCGATGGACATGACCAACGGCGGACTCTATGCAGCGTTGATGCAGCAATACGGCAGCAGTGAAGATGCGGGTGCCGTGGTGCTGATGTCGCTGGAATCCGGCCCGCTGATCTCCATGCTGATCCTGGGCGCCAGCGGCCTGGCCACGTTCGAACCACAGCTGTTCGTCGGCGCAGTGCTGCCGCTGTTGCTCGGCTTTGCGCTCGGCAATCTCGATGCGCAATTGCGCCAGTTCTTCGCGCAGGCGACCCAGACGCTGGTGCCTTTCTTCGGCTTCGCGCTGGGCAACACCTTGGATCTGTCGACAATTGTTCACACCGGCGCGAGCGGAGTGCTGCTGGGCGTGGCGGTCATCGTGATCACCGGGCTGCCCTTGCTGCTGGCCGACCGCTGGCTCGGCGGCGGCGACGGCACCGCCGGAGTCGCCGCCTCGAGCACCGCGGGTGCCGCAGTGGCTACCCCAGCGTTGATTGCCGGCATGGCGCCGCAGTTCGCACCGGCCGCGCCGGCGGCCACTGCGCTGGTGGCCAGTGCGGTGATCGTCACCTCGGTGTTGGTGCCGTTGCTGACTGCGTTGCAGGCAGGCCGGAGCCGGCAGCGCATTGGCTAAGGTCGTTGCGCGTGTCATGCGCGGTGCGCCGGGAGGCGTTGGCCTGCAGCGGTGCGCCATGCATGGCGATGGCGCGATAGCACTTCGCGCAAGGGCTGCGCACAGCCGCTGACGATCAGCTGGAACAACGTGCGCAAACGGCACATACCGATTCCGTGCCTGTGCCCCGCCCGTGCAGCGTTTCGCGCAACGCTGCGTCAGCTGCTCTAAGCCGACAGCTCTCCACGCACGATCTGCGCACCTGCACTGAGCGCATGGAGCTTGCCGCGCGCGACATGCCGGGCAAGCGGTGCCATGCCGCAGTTGGTGGCGGGATAAAGCTTGTCGGCATCGACGAAGCGCAGTGCTTTCCGCAGTGTCTCTGCCACTTCCTGCGGCGTTTCGATTGTGGTGCTTGCCACGTCGATAGCGCCGACCATCACCTTCTTGCCGCGTACCAGTTCGATCAAATCGATCGGTACGTGCGAGTTGTGGCATTCCAGCGAGATGATGTCGAGCGAGGACGTCTGCAGCTTGGGAAACGACTCTTCGTACTGGCGCCACTCCGATCCCAGGGTCTGCTTCCAGTCGGTATTGGCCTTGATGCCGTAGCCATAGCAGATGTGGACGGCGGTCTCGCAGGTGAGTCCTTCCACTGCGCGCTCCAGGGTGGCGACCCCCCAGTCGTTGACCTCGTCGAAGAAGACATTGAAGGCGGGCTCGTCGAACTGGATGATGTCCACGCCGGCGGCTTCCAGTTCCCTGGCTTCCTGATTCAGGATCTTGGCAAATTCCCATGCCAGTTTTTCGCGGCTTTTGTAGTGCGCATCGTAGAGCGTGTCGATCATCGT
The DNA here is from genome assembly GCF_004136375.1 of Xanthomonas oryzae pv. oryzae. Lineage (NCBI taxonomy): Bacteria > Pseudomonadati > Pseudomonadota > Gammaproteobacteria > Lysobacterales > Lysobacteraceae > Xanthomonas > Xanthomonas oryzae. Next base: position 493,294 of record NZ_CP031697.1, on the reverse strand, counting down.
CATCGGGCCCGGCAGTGCCCACTTGATCGGCTGACGGGTTTGCTGACGCAGAAATTTGGCATCGTCCACGAAGACGGACCGCGGGCGGCTCACCGCGCCAACCACCGTCGGCACGCTGGCGTCGTAACGATCGCGAATCCTGACCGTCTCGCGCTTGTCGAAATCGACGCCGCTGAGGTGCTCGATGAAGGTGGTGACGAAATGTTGGCGGGTCTGTTCGCCGTCGCTCACGATGTCGATGCCGGCGTGCTGCTGTTCCTGCAGCGCCAGCAGCAACGCGTCCTGTTTGCCTTCGCTCAATTCGGCGTCCTGCAATTTCCAGGGCGACCAGAGCGTTTCGGGCTGGGCAAGCCAGGACGGCTTGGGCAGGCTACCGGCGGTGGAGGTGGGGAGCAGCTTTGTCATGATGGGGATGTCTTGCGTTCTGGTTGATTAGGAAGCGTGGCTGGACGCCCACTGCGCAAGAAGGTTGCCGTAGGGCCGGATGAAATGCTCTTCGGTGAATTTGCCCTGCGTCACCGCGAGCTGGCTGCGCTCTTCGCGGTCGTAGACGATCTGGGTGGACGAATAATCCTGATGCTTCAGGCTCGGCTGATAGATCGCCCCTGCTGCGGAATTGGCGTTGTAGATTTCTGGCCGGTAAATCTTCTGGAACGTCTCCATCGTGGCGATGGTGCCGATCAGCTCCAGATTGGTGTAGTCGCCGAGCAGGTCGCCGAAGAAGTAAAACGCCAAGGGCGCAACGCTGTTGGGCGGCATGAAATAGCGCACTTGCAGGCCCATCTTTTCGAAATACTGATCGGTCAACGAAAACGCGTCCTGCCGGTATTCGATGCCCAGGATGGGATGCCGGTTTCCGGTGCGGTGGTAGGTCCGGCTGGTGGAGACGCTGATGCAGATGACCGGCGGCTTCTGGAAGCGCGCGGTGTAGGCGGCCGAGTGCACGAAATGCTTGAACAGCTTGCCGTGCAGGTCGCCAAAATCATCCGGGATGTTGAAGCCCGACGCGTCTTGGTTGTGCGCTGGCAGCAGCACGCTGAAATCGTAGTCGCGCACATAGGAAGAAAAGTTATTGCCGGCAATGCCCTCGATGCGCGCACCGGTGTGTTGATCGACGATGGTGGGCTTCAATATCTCGATCAACGGAAAGGCATCGTCCGGCGCGCGCTCACCGATGTTCATTTCGACCGAGATGATGTCCAGCTCCAGCGCATAACGGTCGCGCTTGGCGTTATCCCAATGCGCCAGATCGTTGAAGCGGTTGTTGATCATCGCTAGCGTGTTACGCAAATTGTCCTGACGCCGCTGGCCCCTGGCCAGGTTGGCGAAGTTCGTCGTGTTGCGCGTCGTGGCCGAGGGGCGGTAATCCTCATCGAAGCGCAGGCTCTTGATGGTGAAGTTCAAGTCTTGAGTCATTGCGAGCTGATGCCTGGTGTCTAGGATGGGAACGCGCGTCTGTCGCTGCGCAGGTGGTAATGCCGGCGGCATGCAGACCGGGCAGTTGGATCGGTGCCCGCTCGCCGACGGATCTGCCGGCCTGGCCACCGCGAGCTGGCCCTCAGGCTGCGGCCACGTTCTGTGCGGTGATGGAACGTGCATGCCGCGTCAGTTCGATCAGCGGCAATGCCCGCTGCACTGCCAGACTGGCCCGCTCGGCCAGCGCCTGGCTGTGCACGCGGTAGTCCAGGAAGTCCCGGTCGGTCGCGTAGACGCCCAGCGGCAAGGTGCGTGCCTGGAAAAAACTGAAAAGCGGCCGAAGCTGGTGATCGATCATCAAGGCATGGCGGTCGCTGCCACCGGTTGCGGCGAGCAGCACGGGCGTGTCGACCAAGGCATCCTGATCGATGAAATCGAAGAAATGCTTGAACAGCCCGGTGAAGGAACCGCGGTAGACCGGTGTCGCCACCACCAGCACGTCGGCCTGCTCCACCAGGGCAAGCGCCTGCTCCACGGAGCCGGGCAGGTGTGAGCGCCAGGGCGCGCCAGCGAACTGCGGTGCCAAGGCCCCAATTTCGACCAAATGGCGTTCGCACGGCAGCTGCTCGGCGATCAACGCCAGCAGATGCTCTGCCAGGGCGACAGACTTGGAAGGGCGTTGCATCCCGCCGGAGACTGCAACGACGCGAAGTGGGTGTGGCACTTTGACAGTCATGCGGATCAACCTGAGCAGTTGGGAAGTCGTGCAGTACGCTGGTAACGTTTAGGCCCGAATCGATCGGTCATGTCTGGGTCCGAGTCCGGTCGTCACGGCAGCGCCTGAACAATGTGTCCTGATGCTAGGGCCCACATTCGATGAAGTAAAATGGTGTTATTTCAACAATCCATGAATTCGGATCATTTGAGTGCTTGAGCGTATCCACCTCACCATCGTCCAGCAGGTCGAGCAACAAGGCTCGCTGACCGCCGCCGCAGGCGTGCTGAATCTGACCCAGTCGGCGCTGAGCCACAGCATGAAAAAGCTGGAACAGCAGCTGGGCACCGACATCTGGTTGCGCGAGGGACGCAGCCTGCGCCTGACCCAGGCCGGCCAGTATTTGCTGGCAGTGGCGAGCCGGGTGCTGCCGCAACTGGATCTGGCCGAAGAGCGGCTGGGGCAGTTTGCGCAGGGCGAGCGCGGTGCGCTGCGCATCGGGATGGAGTGTCATCCCTGCTACCAGTGGCTGCTCAAGTTGGTGGCGCCGTACCTGGCCACGTGGCCGGACGTGGATGTGGATGTGAAGCAGAAATTTCAGTTCGGTGGCATTGGCGCGCTGTTCGGCTACGAGATCGATCTGCTGGTCACGCCCGACCCGCTGTTCAAGCCAGGGCTCACATTCGAGCCGGTGTTCGACTACGAGCAGGTGCTGGTCGTGGCCAAGAGCCACGCGCTGGCATCGGCGACCTACGTCAAGCCGCAGCAGCTGACCCGCGAGGTGCTCATCAGCTATCCGGTGGATCTCGAACGTCTGGATATCTACAGCCAGTTCCTGTTGCCGGCCGGCGTCACGCCGCGGCGCCACAAGGCCATCGAAACCACCGATATCATGATGCAGATGGTCGCCAGTGGCCGCGGTGTGGCGGCCATGCCGCGCTGGCTGGTGGAGGAATATGCCGCCCGGATGGACGTGGCGCCGGTGCGGCTGGGCGCGCGCGGCATCCCCAAGCAGATCTATCTGGGCGCACGCGCGACGGACATCGCGATCGATTACCTGCGCGCCTTTATCGAACTGGCGCGCGCGCCAGCCAGTGCCAGCGCCTACACACAAGGACCCAACTGATGAACGCCACTACCGAGCGCACGCCACTTCCACTGCCTGACGGCCATACCAAGGTATTGCTGCACTCGTGCTGCGCGCCGTGCTCTGGCGAGGTCATGGAGGCCATGCTCGCCTCCGGCATCGACTACACCATCTTTTTCTACAACCCCAACATTCATCCGCGCAAGGAATACGAGTTGCGCAAGGACGAAAACGTGCGTTTTGCCGAACAGTTCGGCGTGCCCTTCATCGATGCCGACTACGATCGGGACAACTGGTTCGAGCGGGCGCGCGGGATGGAGAACGAACCTGAGCGCGGCGTGCGTTGCACGATGTGCTTCGACATGCGCTTTGAACGTACCGCGCTGTATGCCCACGAACATGGCTTTCCGGTGATCACCAGTTCGCTGGGCATCTCGCGCTGGAAAAACATGCAGCAAATTAACGACTGCGGTGTCCGCGCAGCGGCCAAGTATCCCGGCCTGATCTACTGGGAGTACAACTGGCGCAAGGGCGGTGGTGCCTCGCGCATGATCGAGATCAGCAAGCGCGAAAACTTCTATCAGCAGGAATACTGCGGCTGCGTGTACTCCCTGCGCGATACCAATCGCCACCGTGTGGACAGCGGTCGCAAGCGCATTCAACTCGGCGTGCAGTTCTATGGCAATGACGCGCAGGACGACTGAGAGCGGCTAACAAAACGTAGCGAGCAGTCGTCAGGTGGGCGCGGACGGCGTGCTCAGAACCGCAGTGTCCGCGTGGTACATGCCGATTCCGAGCATCGGCCGCGGCCGCCTGGCGGTGAGCAAAGTCGTTTTGTCAGCTGCTCTAAGCCTTCCGTCAGCTAGCGGCGACCATAGCTGGATTTCAGCTTCCCTTCCCGTTTGATCATCGCGCCGCGCCGATGCCACCCCATCATCATGAAAAGACCGCAAGACCCGTGATTTCCATCGACATGCCCAGCCACACTCGTGCCATCACCGATGCTTATTCGCTGGAGGTCAGCGTCAAGGACATCGGTGCGCTGACCAAAGCGGCGCCGCGGCTCCTGCCTGGCTCCAGCATGTTCATTCCCTACCTGCCAGGCCAACACGACGCTGCGCGGCTGGCCGCAGCACAACTGGTGCGCAGCCTCGGCTTCGAACCCATGCCACATCTTTCCGCGCGTCGTATCGGCGCGCCTGAGGAACTGCAGGCATTCGTCGCGCGCCTGGTCGATGAGGCTGGCGTCACACGCTGCTTCGTGATCGCAGGAGATCCGTCCACTCCGAAGGGACCGTTTGCCGACAGCTTGTCGCTGATCGAGACGGGCGTGTTTGAACGCTCAGGCATTCGTACCATCGGCGTAGCGGGCCACCCGGAGGGACATCCGATCATGCGCACGGCAGAGCAATGGGACGTCCTGGAACGCAAGTGCCGCCGCATCCAAGAGCGCGGTATGGCGCCCCTGATCGTGACGCAGTTCGGGTTCGACGCGGACATGGTGGTGACATGGGTGGAAGCGCTGCGCGCGCGTGGCATCCCCCATCCGGTGCGTGTGGGCGTGCCTGGGCCTGCCAGTGTCGCCGTACTCGCACGCTATGCGGCAAGCTGCGGTGTCGGCGCCTGCGCGTCGGTGCTATCGAACTATGGCATCTCGATTGGCAAGTTATTCGGCAACGCAGGGCCGGATCGCTTTGTTGATCGCCTCGCCAGCCGCCTGACGGACGCGCATGGAGATATCCGCCTGCACGTCTTTCCGTTCGGCGGTATCGGCCAGTCTGTGGCGTGGATGGCGCAGTATCGCTCGCGTGCTTCGTCGCAAGATCGCATGAGTTCCGTGCACGCGGATCAGGCCTGACAGCAAACCTGTCCGTGTGCCAACGCTGGAGCACAACGAACGCGCACTGGGCGCGTTTATGGCAGACATCTCGCACGCGCTGCGCACACCGCTGGCGGTGCTGCGCGCCGAACTGGAAGCGCTGCAGGACAGCGTCGGGCCGATGACACCTAACTCACTGGGGTCGCTGCACCAGCAGGTCGGCCAACTGATCGAAGACCTGTACGACGTGTCGCTGACCGACGTCGGCGCACACCGGTCGATCTGGCGGTGATCCTGCGCACCATGCTGGACGGCATGCGTGCGCGCTTTGTCAGCGCGCAGCTGCAGGTGCAGGCGCAGATCGAGGCCGGCCCGCTGCAGGTGGATGGCGATGAACGCCGCCTGCAGCAGCTGCTCGGCAACCTGCTGGAAAACACGCTGCGCTACACCGACGCCGGCGGCACCGAACAGCTGCGCTGCGTCCGCCGCGGCGCGCTGCTGGAATGGGTGGTCGAAGACAGCGCGCCAGGCGTGGAGGCGGACAAGCACGCGCGCCTGTTGGAACGCTTCCACCGCACCGAGGCCTCGCGCAATCGCGCCAGCGGCGGCAGCGGTCTGGGCCTGGCGATCTGCCGCAACATCGCCGAGGCGCATGGCGGTGCGATCAACGCGCAGGCCTGCGCACTGGGCGGTTGACGCATGGTGCTGCGCCTGCCGGCGCTGACGGCATGAGCAGCCTGCCCCCGATCGGGCACGTGCTGATCGTCGAGGACGAACCGCGCCTGGCCGCGGTGGTGGGCGCGTACCTGCACGCGGGCGGCCATTCGCACGACTGGATCGCCGATGGCGCGCAGGCGCTGGGCGCGTTCCGCGCGAAGAAGCCGGATCTGGTGCTGCTGGACCTGATGCTGCCCAACCGCGACGGTCTGGAAATCTGCCGCGACCTGCGCAAGGAAAGCGCGGTGCCGGTCATCATGGTCACCGCGCGTGTGGAAGAGATCGACCGCCTGCGGGGTGTGGAGATCGGCGCCGACGATTACATCTGCAAGCCATTCAGCCCGCGCGAAGTGGCGGCGCGCGTCCAGGCGGTGTTGCCCCGCCATCGCCACGATCCCTACGGCGCACCGGCACCGGGCCTGCATATCGACGAGGACGCCTGTCGCGCCAGCGTGGACGGCCGCGCCCTGGACCTGACCCAGGTTGCGTTCCGCCTGCTGCGCACCCTCGCCGCCGCCCCGGGGCGTGTGTGCTCGCGCGAGCACCGGATGGGCCGGCTCTCCGCCGACCACCGCAGCGTCACCGACCGCACTGTCGACAGCCACGTCAAGAACCTGCGCCGCAAGCTCGCCGACGGCGAGGACTGGGTCCGCTCGGTGTCTGGCGCGGGGTATCGCGTTGAGCCGTCATTCGGGATTCGGGATTGGAGATTCGTATGAGCCGCAGCCCCACGACTGCAACGGTAGTCGGTCAAGCCGCTTGTACCAATCCCGGACCCCGAATGCCCAATCCCCGCCTCAACGAAACACCACCGTGCGATGTCCGTTGAGCACGATGCGATGTTCGACGTGGCAGCGCACCGCACGCGCCAGCACCTGCGATTCGGTGTCGCTGCCCACGCGGACCAGGTCGCGCGGGGTCATGGCGTGGTCCACACGGGCGACGTCTTGCTCGATGATCGGGCCTTCGTCCAGATCTTCGGTGACGTAATGCGCGGTGGCGCCAATGATCTTGACCCCGCGTGCGTGCGCCTGGTGATACGGCTGCGCGCCCTTGAAACTGGGCAGGAAGCTGTGATGAATATTGATCGCGCGCCCGGCCAGTGCACGGCACACGTGCGGCGACAGGATCTGCATGTAACGCGCCAGCACCACCAGATCGGTCTGCAGCTCGTCGACCAACGTGAGCAACTGCGCTTCCTGTGCGGCGCGCGTGGCGGCGCTCACCGGTAGATGGTGGAAGGCGATGCCGTACGACGCCGCCAACGCGGCGAAGTCGGTGTGGTTGGAGACCACCGCGGCAATCTCCACCGGCAGCTGGCGGCTGTGCATGCGGAACAGCAGATCGTTGAGGCAATGCCCCTGCTTGCTCACCAACACCAGCAGGCGCGCGCGACGACGGGCGTCGTGCAGTTGCCAGTCCATCTGGAATTCATCGGCCAGCGCCGCGAAGCGCTGTTGGAGGGCGGCAATGTCGGTCTTTGCCGGCTTGTGGAAATGCACGCGCAGAAAGAACCGGCCGCTTTCGTCGTCGCCAAATTGCTGTGCGTCGAGAATGTTGCAGGCCAGATCGAACAGCAGCCCGGTCACGCGATAGACGATACCGGTGCGGTCGGGACATGACAGGGTGAGGATGTAGTCGGAGCGCATCGGCGCAATGATAGCCAATGCGTGACATCACCGACGCAGTGCTTGCATCGGTAACTTTTTGGCGCGAACGGACACCAACGCCTGGTATGCAACGCGACAGCGTTCGACCTGAGTTTCGTTGCCGCCTGACTTCCGTGCTGCACGAGGTACTCTTCGCTCAGACGTGGTGCCGTAGTCGATCGCGCAGCGCAACCGCATGCGCGATTCCGTACACCTACGCAGCGCGGCGGCAAACGCAGCATCAGCCGCCGGTTGATCTCATCCAGCTGCGCAAGCGACGCATCCACCGATGTCTCCATGGCTTCCTGCGTGGTGATGTGCGCACGCAGATGCGCAGGGTCGGACAGCTCGCCACGCACCAAAAACACATGCTCGCCGACTTCACCCAGCTGGCGGCTGAGCACCACATGAGCCACCTGATCGACGCCATGCTGCGTGGCCAGCGGCAGCTCACGCGCAGCCATGCGCTCGCTCGCCTCGTCGAAGGGCTTGCCCAACTCGGCATCCAGCACGCTCACCGCTTCGCGGATCTGTGCGAACAGAGAATGGTCCGGGTGCTCGGGATGGTCCGGGCCTACCGGACCTTGGGCGATGGCCGGAGCGTCGGTCATCGTGAACCACCGGCGCAAGCCAGTGCGCGCGGTGCGTGCGGTCGGACCGAGCGTGATATGCAGGTGTCGCATCGCATCCTCCCTGGAGCGGCGGCTGTCGTGAACCGGCATTTTAGAAAGTCTGCTGCATGTTCAGGTGAGCAAGCGGTGGGCCGCCGTGCTTTGAAGCGAAGTGCCTTGCGCAGGGCTGAGGGCGACCAACACAACGTAGCGAGCAGCTGTCAGATGGGCGCGGACGGTGCTCGGTGCGACATGTCCCGCTCGTACATTGCGATTTCTCCGCGCCGTCCACACCGACCTGACGACTGCTGGCTACGTTGTGTTAGCCGCTGTAAATCCGCTGTGCGGTGATCAGGCCACCTGCCCTGCCCGCCGCGCCGAGACTTCCGCCAGTACCGCCCAGTCTGCATGGCCGTCGCCATGCGCGATGGCCTCGTCCAGGCCGGCGCGCAACACTTCGCCCAACGGCATCGGTACCTGTTTGTCGGCGCCGGCCTGGATGGCCAGGTCCACATCCTTGCGACCGAGCGTGGCAGTGAAGCCTGCCGGCAAGTACGCGCGTTGCATGATCAGGCGGCCATAGCCCTGGTAGGCTGGCGCTGCGAACAAGGTGCTGGTCAGCATGCCCAGAAACTGCGTGGTATCCACGCCGTGACCACGTGCCAGTGCGCTGGCTTCGGCCATGGCACCGATGGCGCTGGCCAGGCAGACGTTGGCGGCCAGCTTCGCCGCATTGGCCTGCTCCGGTGCGCGACCGATATGCCAGGTCTTTTGCCCCAATGCATCGAACATCGGCTGCACGCGTGCCACTGCGACGTCATCGCCGCCGGCCAGAATATTGAGCTTGCCGGCCTCGGCCACATCCACGCGCCCAAGCACCGGCGCGGCCACATAGGCCACACCGCGCTCGGCATGCAGCGCGGTCAACGCATGCGCCAGCGCCACCGAAATGGTGGCCATGTTGACGTGCACGCTGCCCGCCGGCAGCGCGTCCAGCACGCCGCGCTCCAACAGGGTCTGGCGCACTGCGTCGTCGTCGGCCAGCATCGAAAACAACAACGGGCCGTGCGCCGCGCCGCACGGTTGCTCCACCACCGTGGCGCCAGCGTCGCGTAGCGGCTGGGCGCGTTCGGGCGAACGGTTCCAAACGCTCAGTTCGAACCCGCCACGCAGCAGGTTGTGCGCCATCGGCAGGCCCATCGTGCCCAAGCCCAGAAATCCTATCGGCATGCGTTGTCCTTGTTCGGTATGACGTCGGGGGTACGGATCAGTTGGCGAACACGCCGCGCGCGTCGCGCGGTTCGCAGCGCAGGTATTGCGGTGCCGGCGTGACCGACGCGCCCAGTGCCGCGGCGGCATGCCACGGCCAGCGTGGGTCGTACAGGATGCCACGCGCCAGCGCGATCGCATCGGCCTGGCCTTCCTGCACAATCGCTTCGGCCTGCGCTGGCTCGGTGATCAAGCCTACGCCGATCACCGGCCTGCTCACCTGCGCGCGAATCTCCTGCGCGAACGGAATCTGATAGCCCGCCTGCAGCGGAATCTGCTGGCGTGGATCGAGCCCGCCGCTGGAGACATGGATGTAGTGCGCACCGCGTGCATCCAGCGCCTGCGACAAGGCGATGCTCTGCTGCACATCCCACCCGCCTTCGACCCAGTCGGTGGCCGAGATGCGCACGCCAATGGCGATTTTTTCGGAGACTGCCGCACGCACCGCATCGAAGATGCGCAGCGTCAACCGCATGCGATTTTCCAGCGACCCGCCATACGCATCGCTGCGCTGGTTGCTCAAGGGCGACAGGAATTGATGCATCAAATAGCCATGCGCGGCATGCAATTCGATCAACTCCAGGCCCAGGCGCTCGGCACGTTGTGCCGATGCGACGAAGGCGTCAACCACAGCATCGATCCCCGCCTGATCCAGCGCCTGTGGCGCCGGCTGCCCTGCGCGAAACGGCATCGCCGATGCGGACACGGTCTGCCAGCCATGCGCATGATCGGGTGCGATGGCCTCGCTGCCTTTCCACGGCAGATCGGTCGACGCCTTGCGGCCGGCATGCGCCAGCTGGATGCCAATCGGCATCGGCGACCAGCGTCGTACCGATTGCAGTACCTCGGCCAGGGCCTGCTCGGTCGCATCGTCGTACAAACCAAGATCGGCGTAACTGATGCGCCCTTCCGGCACCACCGCAGCCGCTTCGAGAATCAGCAATCCGGCGCCGGATTGCGACAACGTGCCCAGGTGGATGCGATGCCAATCGGTGGCGCAGCCGTCCTGTGCCGAGTACTGGCACATCGGCGCAATGACAATCCGGTTGGCGAGCGCGAGCGGACCGAAGGTGATGGGAGAGAACAACTGGCTCAAAGCGGCATCCACAGCTGACATGGGTGCCTATTGCACTGCGCTGCGCGCGCCGGCACAACCGCTGCGATGGATCGCTGCGTCATGCAGAACGCGCACTGGCGTCATTGACGCGACGTGCACGCAGCAGGTCCGTCGACCCGTGCAGGAACGCCAGCGCCTGCGCGCACGACTGCTCCACCTTCAACGTCAGCAGTTCGTCCGCACGCGTGTGCCCGACGTTGAGCGCGGCAATCGGCAAGCCATTGCGCGCGGCGGTCTGCACGAACCGGAAGCCGGAATACACCATCAGCGACGACCCCACCACCAGCACCGCATCGGCCGCCTGCAGGTGCGCGAATGCGCGCTCCACCCGCTCGCGCGGCACGTTCTCGCCGAAAAACACCACGTCCGGCTTGAGCACGCCACCGCACACCGGGCACGGCGGCACCACGAAATGCTCGAAGGCCACATCGTCCAGATCGGCATCGCCATCGGGCGCTTGCGCGGCCTCACGCGCTGCCCAGCCCGGATTGGCCTGCTCGAGCAACAGTTGAAATTCGGTACGTGGCATGCGGCGTTCGCAGCCCATGCAGCGCACCACATCCAGCCGCCCATGCAGATCGATCACCGCCTGGCTGCCGGCGGCCTGATGCAGGCGATCCACGTTCTGGGTGAGCAGCACTTCCAACTGGCCGCGCGCTTCCAGCGCAGCGAGCGCGTGATGGGTGGCGTTGGGTTGCGCCAGGCCGAACCGCGGCCAACCGACCAGGCTGCGCGCCCAATAGCGCTGCCGCGTGGACAGCTCGCCCATAAAGGCCTGAAACGTCACCGGCTGCGGACGCTTCCAGCCGCCTTGCAGATCCCGATAATCGGGAATGCCCGAATCGGTGCTGCAACCGGCACCGGTGAGCACGAACAGGCGCTGATGGCGCTCGATGAAGTCCTGCAGCGCGTGGTCGTCGTGGGCGGGGACAGCAGTCATCTGGCAATTCCGGAAACGATGGGAGCACTGTGCACCGGCAGCGCGTCGTTCGCCCGCTACGACGCAACGTCGGCGGCCGGATCGGCGCGCGCGCAATAGCACAGCATCACACCGCCGTCGGCGGAGTGACGATGCGCACGTGACGCGCAACGCATCGCACTGGATGCAAGCCTGGAGACGGTACAGCATCACACCAGGGCCGCGCAGCTGATCGCAATCCGCCCGGGCTGCCGGCCGGGGAGTTGCCGACAGCGTTCAATGTGCGGCGCGTCTCTGCTCGACAAACTGCAGCAGATCCTCACAGCAGCAGGCAAACCAGCAGATAGCGCACCGGCAGCATGCGGATGGCAGAAGAACGGACCGACATCCGGTGAGCTCCAGACCAGAAGCGCCGCCATCCTCCGGCCTCACACCAGGGTGAGGGTCAAGCCTTGCGTGCAACGTATGCTTGCCGCATGGCCGCGTCTTCCAAACCCTTGCTGAGGATTGGCGCGCTGACGCTGCAGACCGGCGCCGGCGTGCGTTCGATTCGTCACTACGATGCGCATGGATGGCTGACGTCCTCGCGCAGCGCCAATGGCTATCGGGTCTTCCCTGCAGCGTGCGTTGCACAGGTGCGGGGCAGATTCAGCGGCTGATCGCCACCGGCTTCAGTCTGGACGACAGTCGCGGTTTCCCCGATTGCATGCGCCTGGTGGAAGGCGCGCAGATGTGCCCGGAAACCGCACACACGCATCGCGCGCGCCTGCAATTGATCGAGCGTCAGCTGGCCGACCTGGAGCGGCGGCGTGCGCGTCTGTTGGCAACCTTGGCACAAGGTGCGGCGGCTGCCACGTCTTCTGCATCGCAAACCACCCGCAAGCGGGCACGCCAGAAGCGTCGGTCGATCTGCCTCACTCGCCCCGCACAGGATATGGCGCAAAGCGCCCGTAGGGACGCGCGTCGTCGGCGCGTTGGCGCAGGATGTAGGCCGCCGCAAAAGCGATCGCCAACAGCGTCAGCCACATACCGACCAACGCGCCCCAGCCACCGTGCTGCCAGAACCAGCCGCCGAGCGCGCCGATCGTGCTGGCGCCGGCGTAGTAGGCCAGCAGATACAGCGACGCGGCATGGCTGCGATGCGCGCCACCGAGCCGGCTGACCCACGCGCTGGCCGCCGAATGCGCGATGAAAAACCCGATCGTCAGCAGCATGATGCCAGCCACCACCACCGCCAACACATGCGCCAGGGTCAGCGTCACGCCGAGCACGCACAACACGATGCCGGCGGTGACCACCGGCCCGCGCCCGAACCGGTCCGACGCTGCACCGGCCACCGACGAGCTGACGATACCGAACACATAGGCGCTGAAGATCATGCCGATCTGGCTCTGGCTCAAGCCGAATTCCGGCCCGCCCAAGCGGAAGCCGGCGTAGTTATACAGGCACACGAATACACCCATCAACAGGAACGGGAGCGCGAACAGAAACGGCAGATTGCGGTCGCGCAGATGCCCGGCCCAGGCGCGCAGATGGAAGCGCAGGTTGATGCCGTGCCGGCGCACGAAGTTGCGCGACGGCGGCAGCAACCAGAAGAACGCCAGCGCACACAGCAGATCGAACCCGCTCAACACCGCCAATGCGGTGCGCCAATCGGTGTGGTCGGTCAGCACGCTCATCACGATGCGCCCGCTCATGCCGCCGAAGGCATTCCCGGCCACGTACAGGCCGGTGGCCGCACCCATCTTGTTGGCCGGCAATTCTTCCCCCAGGTACACCATCGCCACCGCCGGCACCCCGCCCAGCGCGATGCCGGACAAGGTGCGTATCACGACCAAGGCGCCCCAGTGCGGCAGGAATGCCGCGATCAGGTTGAGCACCGCCGCGATGGCGATGGACGCGAACATCAGCCCACGCCGACCGAGGTTTTCCGACGCTGCGCCAGCGCAGAAGATCGCCAGGGCCAGTGCACCGGTGGCCAGCGACAACGGCAGCGAGGCGGTCGCTGCGTCCACATGGAAGGCGCGCGCAAATTCGGGCAGCTCCGGCTGCACGCTGTACAGCAGCGAGAAGGTGGCAAAGCCGGCCAGGAACAGTGCCAGGCGAATGCGCAGCGCTGCGGGTGCGTCGGCGCCGGCGACGGAACTGGGGGATGGGTGGAGCAGCGGACCGGGACGGCGATCGGAGGAAGGCACAAGCGCGCACTTGAGACGTTGGATGGGGAGTATTCGCCCGCTCCCACCCCCTGTCCAATATATGATGCTGGCAGTTGCCATATCTGGAAAAGATGGATGGAACTGCGCCACCTGCGTTATTTCCTGGCGGTTGCCGAAGAAGGCAACTTCACCCGTGCTGCCGCGCGGGCGGGCATCGGCCAGCCGCCGCTGAGCCAGCAGATCCAGACGCTGGAACGTGAGCTGGGCACGCCGTTGTTTCGGCGCACCCACAGCGGGGCCGAGCTCACCCTGGCCGGCGAGGCATTCCTGGGTGAAGTGCGCCGCGTGCTCGCCGATGTGGAACGCGCCGCCGAAACCGCACGCCGGGTGGCGCGTGGCGAATCCGGGCGGTTGCGCCTGGGCTTCACCGCCTCGGCCGCCTTCAGTCCGGTGGTGCCGCGGTTGATTCGCGATTTCCGCCGAAAGTGGCCGCAAGTCGAATTGCTGCTGGACGAGACCAATACCGCCAGGCTGCTGGTGGGATTGGCCGAAGGCAGGCTGGATGCGGCGTTCGTGCGCTACGGGCTGAGCACGCCAGCGGATTTGCAGTTGCTGCGCTTTACCGACGAGCCGATGAAGATCGCCGTCCCCGCCGCGCACCCCCTGGCCACGCGCAACAGCGCCCCGTTGGCGGCACTGGCCGGCGAGCCTTTCATCCTGTTTCCGCGCAGCTTCGGCTCAAGCCTGTACGACGAAATCCTGGCCGCCTGCCGCGAATCCGGCGTGACCCTGAGCATCACCCAGGAAGCGCCGCAGATGTCGTCGATCATCAATCTGGTGGCCGCCGAACTGGGCGTCTCGGTGGTGCCTGCCTCCACGGCACAGCTGCAGCGCCCCGGCGTGCGCTATCTGGATATCGAAGGCCATATGCCGCTGGCGCGCCTGGCCCTGGCCGTCGCGCCGGCTGCATTGGAGACCACACCATTGGTGCGGCATTTATGGGCGTTGGCGGAGTTGATCTGAGCGTGCTTGGCGGTAGCGGACGAACGCTGAGTGGCGCTTGCTTCCGCTTCGCGCAATGGCGTCATCGCAACGATTTGGCACATGGCTGCGTCATTTCGTGCATGCGCATGCTGCTGCATCGAACAAGGTCAGCGAATCGAGGTCAGTGCAACGCTGCCAAGCGAATGTCGTGACCTGGGATCGGCGTCGGTCACTTGACTGCTTGGGCTACCAGAACGACTGTGCAGGCATCAGGTGGGTGAGGCCGGTGCTCGAAATCGGCATTACACTCGTAGAGTGCGGCTCCTGGCGCCGGGTGCGTCCACCTCACGACCGCTCGCTACGGTTGTCTAGCCGCTCTTACGCGCATGCTGCGGTTCTCTGCACTGTTCGCCTAGCCTGATGATGGCGCGCTATTTTCAAAAATACGTGCAACATCGGCTTGACCTCAACCGCGATTGAGGTCGTTCAATGCCGGCTTTCCACCAATTTTATTGCCATGCATCTCCATCATCTGCTGCTGCCCTGCCTAGACCCTGGCCTGACGCTACGTTTCTACCGCGATGTGTTGGCGTTGCCCGTGCATGGCAACGCCGTCCGCATCGGCTGGTCCACGCTGGAATGCGTGCAGGCGCAGCGTCCCGTGGGCAGCGTGCTCTGGCCTTCAACGTGGCACCGTCGCGCTTGCAGGCGGCTGCGCAGTGGATCGGCGCACGCGCCACTCTGCTGAGCGATGCACAAGGCCGCCAACACGTCTGGAACGGCTGGCACGACGATGACACCCACTGCCAGTCGGACGTGGCCGGTGCTCGGTGCGGCATGTAGCACGCGAGCGCTGCAATCCCTGCGTGCCGGCCGCACCCACCTGACGACTGCTCGCTACATTTTGTCAGCTGCCCTTCGCGCCGGCAGGCTCCGGCAAGCGGAAGAAGGCACGTGCCGCTGCCGTGCTGTTGGCAGCGGTCACCGCCACATCTTCGCCACGATCGCGTGCCAGTTCTTCCACGATATGCGATAGGAACATCGGCTCGTTGCGGCGGTCCTTGGGCATCGGCTTGAGCGTGCGCGGCAGCAGGTACGGCGCATCGGTCTCGATCATCAAGCGGTTGGCCGGAATGTTGCGCACCAGCTCGCGCAGATGCGCGCCGCGGCGTTCGTCGCAGAGCCAGCCGGTGATGCTGATGTAGTAATCGCGGTCCAGATACGCAAACAGTTCCTCGCGCGTGCCGGTGAAGCAATGCACCACCGCGGCACCCAGGCGGCCTTCGAAGCTGCGCATGATGGCGAGGAAATCTTCATGCGCGTCGCGCTGGTGCAGGAACAGCGGCTTGCCGTTATCGGCAGCCAACTGCAGCTGGCGTTCGAACGCCTTGTGCTGCGCCGGGCGCGGCGCGAAATCGCGGAAGTAATCCAGCCCGCACTCACCCACGGCCACCACCTGCGAATGCGCCTGCAGCGTGCGCATTTCCGCTTCGCATTCGGCGGTGCATTCCACCGCATGGTGCGGGTGCACACCGGCGGTGGCGTACAGGAATCCGGGGTGTTGCTGCGCCAGTTGCAAGGCCAGTGGCGAATGCTCGCGGCTGGCGCCGGTGATCACCAGCTGCCCCACGCCGGCATCGCGTGCGCGCTGCAGCACCGCATCGCGATCACGGTCGAACGAGTCGTGGGTGAGGTTGGCGCCGATATCGATCAATTGCATGTTGCGGGTGTCGTGTGGGAGTGAGCCGGGTAAGTGTAACGAGCGTGGCGATTTGCATGCCTGCTTGGGTCGGGTGGGTCGGGTGGCTCGCGCCGTACCCTCACCTCACCCCACCCCCGCTCCGCGCCCCAGCCCGCGCTCCGCGGCGCGTGCGCTCCAGACCACGCGCGCCAGTGCCGCGCAAGCCGTGCCGCCTCGCTCCGTAGTGAGAGGGGCTACCACTTGCTTCTCCCGCCGGGAAAAGGTGGCGCATAGCGCCGCACCATGGCCCGCGCATCAGATGAAAGCGTCCATATGTCGCAAGACGGCCGTACCGGAGGACACTTAGCGAACCCAACCGCGGCAACTTCGGCGATCGGTGTGCGATGCTTAGGCACGCCAATGGCGATCCATCCACATGTGCGTTGCGTCTAACGCGTCGTCGAATCTACTCAGGGAGTGCAACATGACAGACCAAGATCAAAATCAACCGTCGCTGGAAGACGTCAAGCTGGCGTTCGATGGGCAGAGCGTGGATTGGTATCTGCAGAAGTTGGTCGGCATTGCCAACACGTCGAACGTGCAGTTCGGCGTCACGCTATTTCTCGAAGGCATCGTCATTTCCGGCCAGTTGGTCAGCGGCAAGCGGTATTTCGAAGCATTCGCGCAGGAGTTCTCTGCTGCCTATCCCGGCCCGGCCGATGAAAAAGAAGAGATCCGTCGCGCGTTCGCCAGCCACGCCAGCATCTACGACTTCGAAGACGATGCGCAGCAGGGCAGCACGCCGCCGCAGTTCATCCACCTGATCGAATCGCGTTGCTTCTCGCCCGGCGGCCAGCCACTGCCCAGCAACCGCGGTGTGCTGTGGCGCGGCAAGGTAAATGCGGTGTCTGGCTTCACCCTTGGGTCGCTGTCGGCAGACTAAGAGCAGCTGAAAAATGACTGCGCAGCCGTCAGGCGGGCGCGGCCGGTGCTCGGAACGGCATGTACCATATGCGTACACTGCGGTTCTGAGCGCGCCGTCCACGCCCACCTGACGAGCGCTCGCGACGTTTTGTTAGCCGCTTTAGCCCGGCAAGTGCCGCCTTGGTGTGCGTTGCGCGTCATCTCACATCGTTGGCGTGCTGCGCGTCGCGCGGCGGTGCGTTTTTGACGTAACGGTCGAACCATTCCAGCATTTCGGCCACCAGGTCTTCATTGGATTCGCGTGCGCTGTACCAGTGCGGTTCGAAGGGCAAGAGCACCAGGCGTGCGGTGCCACCGTTGCCCCGAATGGCCTGAAACAAGCGCGGTGCCTGGGTGGTTTCGGTACCGGGGTTTGCATCGTCCATGCCATGCACGATCAACAACGGTTCGTTGATTTTATCGGCGTGGAAGAATGCCGACGCTTGCGCATAGACGTCCGGCGCTTTCCAGAACGACCGACGTTCGCTCTGGAATCCGAATGGCGTCAAGGTCTTGTTGTAGCTGCCGCTGGTGGCGGCACCGGCGCGAAACAGATCTGTATGCGCCAACAGATTGGCCGTCATCAACGCGCCGTGGCTATGGCCGGTGACGCCGATGCGCTGACGGTCGACCACGCCCAACTCCACGGCCTTGTCCACCGCGGCGGTGGCGTCATCGACCAGTTGCTGCAGGTAGGTGTCGTAGGCGGTCTTGGGGTCGCCCACGATAGGGAAAGCGGCATCGTCGATAATGGCGTAGCCGGCCAATAGCAGCAGCTGGTAGTAATTGAGACGAGTGAAATCGCGCTCGCTGGCGCCGCTGACCTGGCCAGCTTTGGAGGGATCGGCATAGTCGAGCGGGTAGGCGTACAGGATGGCCGGCACGCGCGTGCCTTCCTTGTAGCCGGGCGGTGTGTACAGGGTGAACGACAAGTCCACGCCGTCCTTGCGCTTGTAGCTCACCAAACGCTTCTTGATCTGCCTCACCAGCGGGGTCGGGTCCGCGAAATGCGTCACCGGCGTGGCAGTGGACGCAAAGGCGGCTTCGCCCGCAGCCGGCGCCGGTAGCGGTTCGCCCAAGGTCCGCACATACACGTTAGGCGGGTCGGTCAGCGACTGATGCCAGGTCAGCAGGCGCGACGTCTCGTCGCCTGCAAATCCGAAGAACACCTCGTCCACATGCGCGTCGCTGCGAAACAGCCGCTGGCTCTTGCCGGTGGCAAGCGTGTAGCGATCCAGAAACGGCCGGTCGCCCGCGGGCGAGGCGCCTTGCCCACTCAGGAACAACGCACCTTGCGCCTCGCGCAGCACGGCTTGGCCGTTGGCGAGCACGCGCATTTCGGGCAAGCCGGGATCGGCATACAGATCGTCGGTGGACAGGTCGAACAACACGCGCTCGCCAGCGCCGGGGCGGTCGGCATCCACGAGCGTGGTGCGCCGCCAATGGCGATTCTCGTCGTACTCGTCCAGCAAGGCTTGCCCGCCTTCTGCAAACCACGACAGGCCTGCATACCGCTGCTGCACGCGCGCAAGCGCGCGCGGTTTGGCGGTGAACGGTGCCGCCAGCGTCATCAACGTATCGCGAGCGGGCACGCTGGTTTTCCAGTCGCCGCCGTCCAGCGCCTCGGCCCAGACCAGCGTGGCTGGTTGATTGGCACGCCAGGCGTAGGCGCGTGGACCGGTTGGCACGCCCTGCACCGGCACCCGGTCCGCGACCGGCAGATTGGCAAGCACACGCTCGTTGCCAGTTTCCAGGTCCAACACCGCCACATCGTGGGCAAACCGCGCATAGGTGGTGACGTAGGAATACGGCGGCTTCAACCGTTCTACCAGCACGTGGCGACCATCGGGCGCGCCATCGACGTTGCTGTAGACCGCAGGCGTCCCGAGCTTGCGCTGACTGCCGGTTGCCGCATCTACCGTGAGCAGTTGCGCGGTGGCGTAATAGGTGAACAACGCCTCGTCCTGCGGACTGGACAGCGTATCGCGGGCCTCATAGGTGCTGCTTTCGCCCTTGCCCTGGATGGTTTCCTTGACCTCCGGGCCTGGCGGCACCGCCGCCTTGCGCGGTGCGGGACCCAGATCCTGCGGCACGGTCTTCAACAGCAGGGTGCTGCTGCCGCCCAGCCATTGGATCTCGCCGCCAAGCACAGGATTGAGCTGCACACCGTCGATCTTGCGTACCTGCCCGGTCGCAACGTCTCCCACCCAGAGTTCGACATGGTCGGCCGCCGTATTGTTGAAGGCGAACCGGCGCCCATCCGGCGACCACACCGGCAATGCCGGACAGGCGCCGGCCGGCAAGCTCACGGCCGTCTGCTTGCCGCTGGCGATATCCACCAGGCTGAAGCCCTCCAGGCAGGAACGAATGCCGTATCCGTTGGACATGTCGTGGCGACTATGCGTGCGCGGCTCCACGCGCACGCCGGCCAGCTTGAGATAGGGCTCGGCCACCCGTGCGATCGGCGGATACTGGGTGCGCTGCACCAGCAACAAGGTCCTGCCGGTAGGATCCGGCCGCGGCGATGGATTGAGCGGCGCGCGCATCACGCTCAGCAGCGGCTCTGGCGGCTGCCGGTAACCGCCCTCCGGCGTCCCTGCAAACGCAGGCAACGGCATCAGGATGACGAGCACGAACAACGCTGTCCATCGGTGCGAGGCGATCATCGGCATATCTCGGCGGTTATCCCAGTAGGTTAGCATGCCCGATTGCCCTGCAATCTGCGCCTGCACGCATCCCTGCCGCTGCATCCGCATTGCGGATACAAACTGACCGCGTTATCCCGCTGCTCTGAGCGTACGCGAGAGAACATCACTGATGTAGTCGGCAATCTGCACCGCATGCGTCTCCAGTGCAAAGTGCCCTGTGTCCAGCAGGTGCACTTCGGCCTTTGGCAGATCCCTGCGGTAGGCCTGCGCGCCAGCCGGGATAAAGGCTGGGTCGTGCTGGCCCCACACGGCCAGCAACGGCGGCTGATAAGTCCGAAAATACGCTTGAAATGCGGGGTACGCTGCCACATTGCTGCGGCAATCAAGAATCAGGTCGAGCTGGATCTCTTCGGCACCCGGGCGCGCCATGTACGCGATATCCAACGTGTATCAACGGAACGCGACACTAGGTGGCGCATCGCTCGGCCAGAAGCACCGCCGCGCTCAATTCACCACCTGATTAGCACGCACTTTCAGCGGTGAACATGGTGACATCACGCAGGGCCCGCTCGGACCACGGCTTGCTGGCGGCTGCGGCGGCCAGCAAGCTGGGCACCAGCCGGGTCAGATCGAAACGGCGGTTGAACCGCCACATCGTCTCTGCCAGGTAGCGCTGGGCGTATTTGGCGAATTTGAAGGCGTGATAGGCACCGTCCAGCGAACGCTTTAGGTTGGACAACACCACGTTGACCCAGCGTGCGTTCTCTGCCTCGCAGCGACTTCGACCGCTGCCTTCGATCACCGTGTGCGCGTGCTCGGCTTCCAGTGCTCGAAACGCACCGAGTCCATCACTGTAGACATCTGCTCCAGGATGCAGGCGTTGCCCGATCCATTCCGACAGCGCCGCCTTGGTGAAGCCTGGGACCGGATCCATCACCGCGCGCAATGGACGACCGTCTTCAGTGGTCTCCACGGCGATCACGAAAGGACGCTTGTTCTCCGAGCCGCGCCCGGCCTTGCCACCGTTGCGTTCTCCGCCCAGGTAGGCATCGTCCAGTTGCACGATCCCGCCCAACTTGCGGTTCGCCTCGCGTTGGGTCATGGCCTGCATCAGCTTGTGCTTCATTGGCCACGCTGTCGGGTAGCTCACTCCCAGGTGTCGCATCAACTCCAGCGCCGACAGGTTCGTCTTGCTCTGGCCCAGCAGATACATGCCAAGCAGCCAGGTGCGTAGCGGCAGCTTGCTGTTGTCCATCACCGTGCCCGAGCGCAGGCTGGTCTGGCGATAGCAGGCCGTGCACTGCCAGTACGTGGTGCCGTGACGCTGGAATCGACTGTGCGCGGTAGCGGCGCAACGCGGACAAACAAAGCCCTGTGGCCAGCGCGAGATCTCCAACGCCTGCTCGCACTGCTGCGCGTTGCCATAGCGCTTGAGGAACGCCGGCAACGACAGCCCGGCTTGGAACTGCACACGATTCATGGCCATGATCTGGTCTCGGTGGAGCGACGGTCCTAGCATCGACCGGTCGGCTCTCACTGGCTGCGACTGTGCTGAAAGATCGTGCTAGGGCCTGTTAACATTAATGTCTCGAGCGATTAAACTATTGGGCATGGAGATCACGCCAGCACAATTTGCACGGCGAATTCAACTCTGATTCGCAACGCTGTTGAGGACCTCCTCGGAGAAGACTTCGAGGGGCGTTTTGAATCCAAGTATCTTGCGCGGACGATTGTAGAGCCGCTGCTCGATCCATCGCAGGTGCGCATTGGTGATGGTGCTGAAATCGGTCTGTCGTGGCAAGTATTGGCGTGTCAACCCGTTGGCATTCTCGTTGCTGCCGCGCTGCCATGCGCAGTACGGATCTGCGAAATAGAAATCGCTCTGCAAGCAGGCGGCAATGAGCCGATGATCGGCGAACTCCTTGCCGTTGTCGGCGGTGAGCGTGTGAACTGTATGGCGCAGGCCGCCCAGTCGCTGGACAATGGCGTTGCGCACGTTCTCGGCGGTGCCGTCGGGGGAGTAAGCCAGCAGATGCAGACGACTGCGGCGTTCGGTCATGCTGACCACCACACCCTTTCCGTGCGAGGCCCTGATGGTATCCAGCTCCCAGTCGCCGATGCGGCTGCGCTGCTCAACCACACTGGGGCGCTGTGTCCAGCTGCGCCGATGCGTCAGCTGCCCGCGGCCATCGCGCATGCCACGCCGACGGCGCTTGCGGCGGCGTTTGCGTAGATGCATGAACAATTGACCACCGCGCTTCTGATCGGCGTAGATGTGCCGATAGATCCATTCGTGACTGGCCAAGCCGGTGCGACCGGCAATCTGTTCGGGACTGAAGTCCTCCCTCAGCAGGTCCTCGATCTGGCCGATACGCTCAGCGTCGATGCGTGGACGCCGGCTGGCCTGTGTGCGCCGATGCTCGCTGATGCGCTGCGCGTGATCGGGCCGGTACCGCGCAGCGTGCTGATTACGGCGCAGTTCGCGGCTGATCGTGCTGGGCGCACGCTCCAATGCATCGGCGATGGCGCGCATCGACATCCCGGTTTCATGTAGCGCATGTAGGCGGTATCGTTCCGACAGGTCCAGGCGGCTGGAGGACATAGGCAACTCCACTTGGCAATGAAGTCGCTCAGGTCAGGTCGCCTGGACCACTTCACAAGCGTTGGTGTTGCGAATCAGAGTTGAAGCCGCCCACTCATCGAGCATTGCCTACCTTTGCAACGCGGCAATGTCAGCATGACCAACCTGCAGGTAGTCAACGCCCTTCTTTACGTCGCAGAGCATGGCTGCAAATGGCGCGGTCTGCCCGAGCGCTTTGGCAACTGGCATACGGTGTACACGCGCATTAACCGTTGGGCCAAGTCCGGTGTGCTGGACCGGATGTTCGCCCAATTGCAGACCTGCCAGATCGTGCGCATCAAAATCGAAGCGGTCTCGCTGGACTCCACCAGCATCAAGGTGCATCCGGATGGCACTGGCGCATTAAAAAAAACGGCCCACAATCCATCGGGAAATCGCGCGGCGGATGGAACACCAAAATTCATATGGTTGCCGCAGATGCTCGAACAGCCATCACGTTCGGATTGACGCCTGGCAACGCACATGACGCACCCGCAGGCCGCGCGTTGCTTGAACACCTGGGGCCAGTGGAGCGGCCGGTTCATCTGCTGATGGATCGCGCTTACGAAGGCAATGAAACCCGCCAGTTGGCGCTCGATCTTGGCTTCGTGCCGGTGGTTCCACCCAAGTCCAATCGGGTCGATCCTTGGGAGTACGACAAGGAAATGTACAAGCGGCGCAACGAAGTGGAGAGGCTGTTCCGTCGCTTGAAGGGCTACCGACGGATTTTCACGCGCTTCGAGAAGCTGGATGTCATGTTCCTTGGCTTCCTCAGCTTCGTTCTGATCGTTGATGGGCTTCGGATGTGTTAACAGGCCCTAATCAGGATTCACCATTACGGTGGCTGCAATGCCGGACATCTGCCCGCACAGCCTGCTGATGCGCGATCGGCGTACTGCACATCGACATTTCGGCAGGTTGCTACGCTCCGACATCGTCGAGCGTGCGGCGCACGTGGATCGCACCCAGGAAATGACGCTTTTTGCTGCGCTCGCAGAGCAGGCGAGCGTTGCCGCTGTGGCGCGGCGGCTCGGCATTTCCAACGCCACGGTCACGCGCCTCACACAGGTTCCGTCGTACCAGGTGCGCGAACACCTGCAAAACGCAACGCTTGTCTGCGTGCTGGACGCCTTCGAGATTGCGGCGGAACCGGTGCAGGTGGTCTATGCCGAAGGTCGTCGCGGCTCATCGAAGATGCGTATATTTATTGACGAGTGCGTGGCTGCGTTACGGCAGGATCTAGGCTTCTCAACTCACGTTTACTAATAAGTCAGTAAATTAGGGAACAAATGTCGACGTCTGCTGTCCAACCATCCATGAAGAAGAGAGACGGACGCTTGGTATCGCGGGCAGCGCTGGAAGAAATGCGCCTGATGGCGTTGCAACGGATGGGCGAAGGCGAATCGCCGGCCGAAGTGGCCTCGTCGTTCGGGTTGCATCGCGGCTGGGCGTACACAGTGCTGGCGCGAGCACAGGAGGGCGGCGCTGGCGCATTGATGACGCGTAAGGGCAGCGGTCGCCCGCGGACGTTGACGCCGGCGCAGGAGCGCCAGGTGTTCGGCTGGGTCAATGGTAAGAACCCTCGCCAGCATGGCTTCGACTTCGGTTTGTGGACGCGGCAGGTCGTGCGTGAACTGATCGAGAATAAATGTGCCGCAAGGTTGAGTCTGGCCAGCGTCGGGACGTTGCTGGCGCGGCTGGGGCTGAGCCCACAGAAGCCGCTGCAACACGCCTATCAGCGCGATCCACTGGCGGTAACGCATTGGGAAAAGCAGACTTACCCGGCGATCGTGAAGCACGCCAAGCGGGAAAAGGCCGAGATTGACTTCTGGGACGCGTCTGGCTTCCGTGCCGATGCGGTGCAAGGACGGACGTGGGCCGTCAAGGGCGTCACGCCGGTTGTCGCGGTGCCGGGGCAGCGCCAGAGCATCAGTGCGGCCTCGGCGGTGAACAGCAAGGGCGGGTTCTGGTTCGCCGTGTACAGCGGCGGCATGAACGGTGAATTGTTCGTGGCTCTGCTCAAGCGAATGATGAAGGGCCGTCGCCGTCCAATCCATCTGGTGCTCGATGGTTTGCCTGCTCACAAGACCCGTGGCGTGCGCGATGACGTGGACAGCCTGAAGGGCAGGTTGACGCTGCATTTCCTGCCGGGTGACGCGCCGGACTTGAATCCCGACGAGTTGGTGTGGAGCTACACCAAGCGCACGGGCGTAGCGCGCCGCCCGCTGCGCAGTGGCGAGAAGCTGGCCGATCGGGTGCATGATCAGTTGTCCGACATTGCAGCTCGACCAGAATTGGTGCGCTCGTTCTTCAGGCATCCAAGTGCCTCCTATATTTCTGACTTATGAGCAACAAGCAGGAAACAGGTTGGTTGGAACGGTAATGACCGCATGCCCGCGACGTTACCGCTGTCGAATAGGGTCCACGAGCCCCGTTGATCCTGCCCATGCCCGCTGCCCGGCCCTCCCGCCACGCGACCGCCGACCCCACCGCTCCCGGCGGTGCGCGTGCCGTGGCGCGCTGCGATGCGCTGGGCGTTGCACCTATAGCGAGACCGCTACCGGACTGTTCCATGGCTGACTTGACCCTGCCCACCGCGCCACGGTGAAACAGGTCGGCGCGTGGATGGAGGCGGCCGGCATGCAAGTGCGCATCGATCCGCTCGGCACCTTGGTCGGCCATTACGCCGGTACACAACCAAACGCACCCGCGCTGCTGATCGGCAGCCATCTGGACGGCGTGCGCGATGCCGGGCGCTACGACGGCCCACTCGGCATCCTGCTCGGGATCGAGTGCGTCGCTGCGCTGCATGCACAGGAGCGCCGGCTGCCGTTCGCCATCGACGTCGTCGCTTTCGGCGACGACGAAGGCTCACGCTTCCCGGCCTCCACGTTCTGCAGCCGCGCAGTCACCGGCACGCTCGACCCCACCACGCTGGCGGTCACCGACGCCGCCGGCATCACGGTCGCCAGCGCCCTGGCCGAATGGAACCTGGACATCGCCCACGTGCAGCACGCCGCCCGCGCGCCGGGCAGCGTGCTGGCGTATCTGGAAACGCATATCGAACACGGCCCGGTGCTGGAAGCCGAAGCACTGCCCGTCGGCAGCGTCAGCGCCATCGCCGCGCAGCAGCGCTTCGCGCGGCACTTCAACGGCCGTGCCGGGCATGCCGGCACTACCAGCATGGCGCTGCGCCGCGACGCGTTGAGCGCGGCCGCCGAATGGCCATCGAGCGTATCGCACGCGCAGGCAGCAGCGATCTGGTCGCCACCGTCGGTAAGCTGCAGGTCGCACCCGGCGCCACCAACGTGGTGCCAGGCCGTGTGGACTGCACGCTGGACGTGCGCGCCGGCAGCGATGCAAGCCGCGATGCCGCCGTGCAACAGATAGAACACGCACTCGCGCAGATCGCCACCCATCGCGACATCGCCATCGCGCCGCTGCAGACACTGGCCGCCAGCCCAGGCGCCCCGGCGCTGATCACGCGCCTGGAACACGCAGTCGCCGCACAAGGCATCGCACCGCGGCAGCTGGTCTCCGGCGCCGGCCACGACGCCATGGTGATGGCGGCGCTGTGCCTGACTGCGATGCTGTTCGTGCGCTGTGCCGGCGGCATCGGCCATCATCCGGACGAACACGTCGACCCGGCCGATGCCGAGCTCGGACTGGCGGTCATGCGCCATTTCATCGAACACCTGGGAGATCCACTTGTCACCTGATCTGCATCACCTGCACACCTTCGCCGAACTCGATCCCCCACAGCGCTTGTTGATGGGCCCGGGCCCGGTCAATGCGCATCCACGCGTGCTGCGCGCGATGGCGGCCGATCTGCTGGGCCAGTTCGATCCGGAAATGACCACCTACATGAACGAGGTGATGGCGCTGTACCGGCCATTGTTCGGCACCGACAACCGCTGGACGTTCCTGGTCGATGGCACCGCGCGTGCCGGCATCGAAGCGGCGCTGGTGTCGCTGGTGCAACCGGGCGACCGCGCGCTGGTACTGAACTTCGGCCGCTTCGGCTTGTTGCTCATCGAACTCCTTGGCCGCCTCGGCGCCGACGTGCACACGGTGGATGCGCCGTGGGGCGAAGTGGTGCCGCTGGCGGCGATTGCCAAGGCGATCGAGCGCGTGGCGCCCAAGCTGGTGGCCACCGTGCACGGCGACACCTCCACCACCATGGCGCAGCCGCTCGATGGGCTCGGCGCGCTGTGCCGCGCAGCCGGTGCGCTGAGTTATGTGGACGCCACCGCCACCATCGGCGGCATGCCCATCGCCAGCGACCGCTGGGACCTGGACGTGTTAACCGGCGGCCTGCAGAAATGCATGGGCGGGCCATCCGGCTCGGCACCGATCACCATCTCCGAACGCGCGGCCGAGGCGATCTTCGCGCGCCGCCATGTCGAACGCGGCATCGTGCGCGCCGACATCCTCAACGGCAGCGGCCCGCGCATCGCCTCGAATTATTTCGATCTGGCGATGATCATGGATTACTGGTCGGACAAGCGCCTCAACCACCACACCGAAGCCACCACAATGCTGTACGGCGCACGCGAATGCGCGCGCGTGGCCTTGCAGGAAGGGTTGGATGCACGCTTCGCGCGCCACGCGGCCGCCGGGCGTGCGGTCAGTGCCGGCATCCGCGCGTTGGGGCTGGACGTGTTCGGCGACGATGCGCATCGCATGACCAATGTCACCGGCGTGGTGATTCCGCCCGGCATCGACGGCGAGGCGGTACGACGCCGCATGCGCGAAGATTTCGAGATCGAAATCGGCACCGCGTTCGGCCCGCTGCAAGGCAAGATCTGGCGCATCGGCGCGATGGGCTACAACGCGATGAAGCACAAGGTGCTCCTCACCCTAGCCGCGCTGGAAGCGGTGCTGCGCGCCGAAGGCTGTGCCTGCACGCAAGGCCTGGCGGTGGCAGCGGCACTGGCCGCCTGGCACGCGGAACCGCAGGCGTGAGCAGCGCGCGCGATCTGGTCGGCCATGGCGCCACGCCGCCTGCGGCGCAGTGGCCGGGCGATGCGCGCATCGCAGTGCAGTTTTTCATCAATTACGAAGAAGGCGCGGAAAACTGCGTGCTCAATGGCGATGCCGGCTCCGCAGCGTTTTTATCCGAAATGGTCGGTGCGCAATCGCACTCCGGCGCACGCGCCATGGCGATGGAAAGCCTGTACGAATACGGCAGCCGCGCCGGCTTCTGGCGGCTGCATCGGCAGTTCACCGCACGCAACGTACCGGTGACCGTGTTCGGTGTGGCACAGGCGTTGGCCGCCAATCCCGCAGCGGTGGCCGCGATGCAGGCCGCCGCGCGGGAAATCGCCAGCCATGGCCTGCGCTGGATCGACTATCAGCACCTGGATGAGGCGACCGAGCGCGCGCATATTGCCGAAGCCATCGCCGTGCATACGCGCGTCACCGGCAGCCGCCCGCTGGGCGGGTATCAGGGTCGCACCAGCCCCAACACCGCACGCCTGATCGCCGAAGAAGGCGGCTTTGTCTACGACGCCGACAGCCATGCCGACGATGTGCCGTACTACGACAGCCGCCACGGCCGCGCGCAAGTAATCGTGCCGTACACGCTGGACGCCGACGACATGAGATTCGTCGCCTGCAACGGCGTTGCCGACGGCGAGCCGTTCTTCCGCTATCTGCGCGACGGCTTCGAGCAGTTGCGTAGCGAGGGCGGGCGCATGCTGTCGATCGGCTTGCACGGGCGCATCGTCGGCAAGCCCGCGCGCGTGGCCGCCCTCGCACGCCTTGTCGATCACGTGCCGGCCAGCGGCGACGCCTGGATTGCGCGGCGCATCGATATCGCGCGCCACTGGCTGCAGGTGCACCCGGCGTGAGCATTGCAGCCTCCGAGATCGATCTGCCCGGGGTGATCGCGCAAGTGACTGCCGCCTTCCATGCCTCCGAAACAGCGCTGATGCGCGAGGACATCGCCGCGATGGATGCGCTGTTCCATGCAGCGCCCAGCGCGGTGCGTGATGGCGTGGGCGACGTGCTGTACGGCATCGATGCGGCCCTTGCATTTCGCATCGGCCGCGGTGGTTCGCCGCAGCGCCACCTGGCGCATGTGCAGGTGCACGGCTTCGGTCACGAGTTCGCCACCACGCACGCCGAATGCATTCGAGACGGCAGTGCTGCACGCGGGCGGCAACGCCAGACCTGGGCACGCTGTGCCGATGGCTGGAACGTGGTGGCCGCGCAGGTCTCGCTGCAAGGCACGCACGCATGAGCGTGGCGACGACCGTGAGCTGGGCGATGCGACCTTCGTGGCGCGCTACCGCGACCTGTTTGAGTACTCGCCGTGGGCGGCGGAGCGTGCGCTGCGGCGGCGTCGGTTCGATAATGTGTATCGCGGCCTGATGCAGGTTGTCTACGATGCATCGCCGGAAGATCAGGTCGCACTGATCCGCGCGCACCCCGAGCTGGCCGGCAATGCGGCGATCGACCGCACGCTCACCGAAGCATCGGCCGCAGAGCAGGCATCGGCCGTGCTGGATCGGCTCGGCGAAAGCCAATTCAAGCGCTTCCACGCGCTCAATCAGGCCTATCGCCACCGTTTCGGATTTTCGTTCGTGCTCTGCGTGCTGCTGCACGACAAGGCCGGCAGTCTCACCGCGCTGGAACAGCGGCTGGAGGCATCGCGCAGTGCGGAGATCACCACCGCCATCGCCGAAATCGGCAAGATCGTTCACCTGCGCCTGGAGGCACTGCCATGCGCCTGGCCCAACTCGAACGCGCCCTCGCCCGCGACCTGCAATGCCTGGACCAGGGCGGCGATGCCTGGATGCAACCGCGCGTGCATCCGGCCGGGCACGTCGACGACGTGATCATCGTCGGCGCCGGTCAGAGCGGCCTGGGCGCGGCGTTCGCGCTGCAACGCGAGCGTGTGCACAACGTGCTGGTGATCGACGAAAACCCGGCCGACCAGGAAGGCCCTTGGGTGACCTACGCGCGCATGCAGACCTTGCGCACGCCCAAGCACATCACCTGCGTGCCATCGCTCACCTTCCGCGCGTGGCGGCAGGCGCAGCACGGCAGTGCCGCATGGGACGCGCTGGACAAGATTCCGCGCGCCCGCTGGATGGACTATCTGCGCTGGTATCGCACAACGGTGCGGTTGCCGGCCCGAATTCGTCGGCCAATGGCCGCAACCGACCCAGGCGGTGGCATGAGCCCGCTCTGCACGCATGTGCTGGACACCGCCAACGGCCGCCCCGCCGCCGGCGTGCCGCTGCGCCTGTTCGCCGGCGACACGCTGCACTTCGAAGGCGTCACCCATCCGGACGGCCGCTGCCCGGACCTGGCCGCACTCACACTGCAACCCGGCCGCTACCGGCTGGAATTCGAGGTGGCCGGCCATTTGCAGGCCGCCGGCATGGCATTGTCCGACCCACCGTTTCTGCAACAGGTGCCGATCGCCTTCGGCATCGCCGACGACGGCCACTACCACGTGCCGCTGCTGCTCTCGCCATACGGGTACTCCACTTAGTTCTACTGTGTTACTAAATACAAATCCGTTGGTACGGTGAGACCCCGCAACACGGGCAGTGTGGGAGGCTTCTGGCGATAAGCCTAGCCAGTCCGAAGGCCAGCGTGGCAATCGAGTTGGGATGGTGACGTTGCATTGGGGCCAGACCCGCGCGGGCGGACGCTTTTGGATACTGCAGGCATCTTGAATGCGACGGAGTTTTTTTTACTGCGCAGGCGCTCGCGCATCAAGAACCCGTATGCGGCGATGCACAGACTGGCGTGATGGTGAAAACCACGCCAGTTGCGCCCTTCATAGTGATGCAGGCCCAACTCCGACTTCAGCTCCTGATAATCGCGTTCAATCCGCCATCGGCCTTGTGCCGTGGCAACCAGTGTCTTGACCGGCGTTTGCTTTGGTCGCGTCGAGAACCAGTAGTGGCGGGGCTCGGACTCTCCCGGCGGCCACTCGATCAGCAGCCACTGCTCGTCATGTGCCTGGCGATTGTGTGCGGCACGAACCCGCACCGCCGCGAACCGCGAACTGAGCGTGGCGTCGCTGCCCTGGCGCCAGCTGACCTGCCGATACGTCCTTGCGGGCAAGCTCTGCGCGACTTCATGTACCGAGATCGGCGCATGTGCGCTATCGCGCATCGGTCGTGTGCGGGGCCGACCGCCCTTAGAACCTGTTCACGATCTCCTGAGCAGCAGTGCCAGGAACGCCAGGTGGATGAACTGCAAGCTGGTATTGAGCCTTCGCTCGCAGTTCTTCCATAGCCTCCGGTTCTTCTCCAGCCAGGCAAAGCTGCGTTCGACAATCCAGCGCTTGGGCATGACCTTGAAGGTATGCAGCTCGCTGCGCTTGGCAATCTGTACGGTGACATGCTTGCCCAGAATGTCCTGTACGCCCTCGGCGAAGGGATCTCCGGTGTAGCCGCTGTCGCACAGCAGGCGTTTCACCCGACCTAAACCCGATCGGCAGCGTTTCAATGCCTCCAGCGCACCTTGACGATCGGTGACTTCCGCCGTGGTCACCGCAACGGCATGTGGAAAGCCTTGCGTATCCACCGCGATGTGGCGCTTGATCCCCGATACCTTCTTGCCCGCGTCATAGCCTTTCTGGCCGGCTGTATCACTGTTCTTCACGCTCTGCGCGTCCACGATCAAGAACGTACTGCAGGCCTTGCGCCCCTGTTTCTCGCGGGCCGCGCCAACCTGATTTTTTAAGCGCCCGCTCCAGCAGGCTCATTCCTTCATCGTCCACTTCGCTCCACTTGGCAAAGTAGGAATGCACCGTGCGCCACTTCGGAAAGTCACTGGGCAACGCACGCCACGGGCAACCTGTCCGTAGCAGATACAGCACTGCGCACCACACCTCATACATATCCACTGTCACAGGCTTGGTGCGCTTGCGGGCTTGCTCCAGAATCGGGCGGATTTGCTCGAACCGCTCACGGCTCACGTCACTTGGATAGTTCTTCTCGCGCATTCGTGGAGTTTGCACGGTTTGAATAAGATTGTGAACAGGTTCTTAGGGCTGGCTGGCGGCATGGGCGCAGGTTGGTGCGATCCCCACCAGACCTTCGTGTTGCTGCGGACGCCGACCATGTACAGCAGGCCGCGTTCGCTGAGCTGGTCTCGCCAGTGGGTCTCGGTGCCGTAGGCCGCATCGGCTAGCACGACGCCTGCCGCCATCCCTGTCGCCAGCGCGCTGTCGATCTGATCCATGGCCAGCGCTGTCTTGGTCTGAAACACGACCTGATCCGGAACGCCTGCCTTCTTGCGCCGCACAGTGTCCTGAGCCCACTGCTCGGGAAGATACAGCCGATAGCCCACTGGCAGGCTGCCGTGTTCGTTGGCGATCGACAAACTCACGGCAACCTGGCAATTGTCCGTCTTGCCAAGGCGGCCGCAGTACTGGCGTGCAACACCGACCGAATGCACCCCCTTCTTTGAAAATCCCGTGTCGTCCACGATCCAGTGACACGCTGCGCTCTTCCTGCTCAGGGTCGGCAGCACCTGTGCCGCCACCGCCGCCAGCAGCGCTTGATCGCTCCAGTCGGCATCGGCCACCAGATGGTGCATCGATTGATGGGCTGAGCGCACGTTCTGCGGGTGCACCCGCGCGGCCATGGGCTCCACGCTCTTGCGCCCTCCAGGCAGTAGCAACCCCTTCAGGTACCAGTGTGCGGGCTGTTTGCGATCCGCATGGGACAGGGCGGCAGCAACTACTTCCCCGTCCTGTTCAAAACGCACTTCCAGTGTCCTATTCAACACAGCTCTCCCGCGCGGCCTGAAGGTCTTCCAATAGTGGCACAAAGGTATGATTATTTATAACACAGTAGAAATAATAAAGCAGTAAATTAGGGAACGACTGTCGACGTCATGCTGTCCAACCATCCATGAAGAAGAGAGACGGACGCTTGGTATCGCGGGCAGCGCTGGAAGAAATGCGCCTGATGGCGTTGCAACGGATGGGCGAAGGCGAATCGCCGGCCGAAGTGGCCTCGTCGTTCGGGTTCTTAGGTTTCCCCACGTTTTACAGCGCCAATGTCATCTGCTCGCGCACTGCGTCGGGCAGTGTGCGCAAGCGTTCTAGCCAGCGTGAGACAGGTTCCATCGGCCAGCACCTGACCAGCGCCTCACGGCCGACGCGCAGCGTCAAGTAGAGTTTGCGTGTGCTGCTGCGTGGCGATAGCCACCGGGCGATACCGGTGGCTTCGCATCCCAGTCCCGCCAGCCAACTGGCGAAGCTGGCCAGCGTGGTGAGCAACAACAGGATCTGCAACCGCTCGCCGCGACGGGTCAGGCTGTCTTCCATCGCCTGACCGTAGCGATGCGACTTCAGATTCCGAAATGCCAGCTCGATCTGCATCCGTCGTGCGTACAGGTTGACCAATTGCTTTGCGCTGGGTGCGTGTAACTGTGGGGAGGCAACGATCAACCACGGCTCGCGCTCACGCGCTGCGGCTTTCAAACTGGATGATGCACGCGAGACTTTGGCGGGTGAGCGTCGATTGCGTTGCTGACGTCCCTGTGGTGTCTTGGCATAGAGCACCAGACGGCAATCGCGTGGATCGCTGCGATTGGCCTGCATCGTGCGCGCCACCAATCCGCTGCTGGGCGCACCAGCGGCCAACGGTGGGCCCACGCTCACCCAATTGCCCGCGGCCAACAGCCCGGTGCGCAATCTCGGTAGCAACTGCCGCACGATCGACCAGCGTGGCGTTGCACGCGACACCGCTGTGTGCGATGCGGGCGCGGTGGAAATCAAGTAAGCCCATCTGCGCGTCCTTGCTGCTAGCGAGGACGCGCTTTGCGTGGCCGGGCGGGCGATGTTCGCTCGGTCGCGCGATCGAAGGTTCGTTGCATCGCGGTGCAGGGCCGGCGTCGATATCACTCCGCTGAGCCAGGAATCTCTTGGGCGCAGGATTGCCAGTTGGACGCCGCCGAACTGCGCGTCTTTCGTCCTGCGCACGCCGAGCATCCCGACGATCAGGACACCGCCTGAAGACGGTTCGCCGACCAGTCGTGCAGCAGCCCCGACGTCCCCCCATCCTGAGTAGCAGTCGGGTTTAGAGTCCGGGGTTGATGATATCGCTATTGGCCAACTGCTGGGCATAGGCCGCCGGCGTCATTCCGCCGATTGTTTTTTTGGGGCGGTGTTCGTTGTATTCGCGGCGCCAGCGTTCGATCTCGGTGCGCGCATGCAGCAGCGTTGGGAACCAGTGTTCGTTGAGGCATTCGTCGCGTAGCCGGCCGTTGAAGGATTCGACGTAGGCATTCTGGTTCGGCTTGCCAGGCTGGATCTGGCGTAGCTGCACACCATTGGCATGCGCCCAGGCGACCATGGCCTTGCCACAGAACTCCTTGCCGTTGTCGGTGCGGATCATCTTCGGCAGGCCACGACTGTGTGCCAACCGATCCAGCACGCGCACAACGCCGTGTCCCGAGATCGCACGCTCCACGTCGATGGCGACCGCTTCGTGGGTTGCGTCGTCCACGATCACCAGGCATTTGATTGCCCTGCCTTCGGCGGTGCGGTCGAACACGACGTCCATGGACCACACCGGGTTGGCCTTGGTGGGCCGCAGCAACGGTGCACGCTCGCCTACCGGCACCTTTTACGCGTGCGGCGGCGGACCTGCAGCTGCTGCTCGCAATACAGCCGCTCCACCCGCTTATAGTTCACGAGACGACCTTCCTGCCGCAGCTTGAGAGAGATCATCCCCACGCCATAGCGGCGATGGCGATGCGCCAACGCAAGGATGCGCTCGCGCAACTCAACGTTGCGGTCCTCGCGCTGGCGATAGCGCAGCGCACTGGCGCTCATGCCGATCGCTGCCAGGGCGCAGCGCTCGCTGGCGCCACCTGCGATCCACTCGCGCACCAGCGCACGACGCGCCGGTGCGCTCACCATTGTTTTTGCAGCGCATCCTTGATCAGGTCGTTCTGGAACACCTGCTCGGCCAGCAACTTCTTCAGTCGCGTGTTCTCGGCCTCCAGGTCCTTGAGCCGCTTGGCATCGGGCACGCTCATGCCGCCGAACTTGCTGCGCCACAGGTAGTAGGACGCCTCACTGAAGCCATGCCGCCGGCACAGGTCTGATCGGCATGCCGGCCTCGGCTTCGCGCAGGAAGCCGATGATCTGCTCTTCGGAAAAGCGCTTCTTCACGTCCAATCTCCTCGGGGTAGGGAATTGGACTGCAAACTGAGGTGCTACTCAAACTTGGGGGGACGTCGGTGATACAGCCGGCCAGAAAGGCTATGACGCGGGCAAGAAGGTATCGGGGATCAAGCGCCACATCGCGGTGGATACGCAAGGCTTTCCACATGCCGTTGCGGTGACCACGGCGGAAGTCACCGATCGTCAAGGTGCGCTGGAGGCATTGAAACGCTGCCGATCGGGTTTAGCAGGCTGCTGAAATACCAGCCGCCAAGCGAGTCGGCACCATCGGCATGTCTCTTCGCACCTCAGAAGTGGTGAAAAATTGACCATGAAGTCACCGGCGCATGACCTTGATTGCCTGATTTGAGCCGATTTGAGCTGATTTTTGCCCTTTTCATGCCGTTTCCCCGGCCTGCAGGCACATCTGTCCCAGGGTACGCATGCGTACCAGGTTGTAGGCGGTCATGTTCAACATGAACACCTGATCCACCTTCTCCAGGCCCCGCACCATCACTTGGCCAATGGTGCCGATCAGCTTGGCCCAGCCAAAGCCTTGTTCAATCAGTTTCCGCTTGGTCTGCGAGATCGCATAGCCAACGCGTGCAGCCACCTCATCCGGAACCGCCGAGCGACGATTGCTGGTGTTCTGCGCGATATGCGGGGCAACTCCGATTTCCTTCAATGCCTCGACGAATTCGGCCGCGTCGTCCCCCTTGTCCGCGCCCAGCGTCAGTGCACCGTCCGGGTTCGCCTGGCGGGCGTCACCGATCATGGCCTTGGCCGCTTCACGCTCGGCGTGACCATCGGCATGGGTCACCCGTGCATTGGCGATCAGTCCGTGGCGATTGTCGGCCAGCGTATGGCCCATGTAACGCAACTCACTGGCGGTCTTGCCCTTGCGGTACAGACGCGCGTGCGGATCGGTCGTGGAGGCGTGCGTTTCATTGCTCCGAGACGTGCCGCGGAAGTCCGTGCCGTCGCCATTGTCATCGCCATCCTTGCGCACGAAACTCTTGTGCCCGGCCCAGGCCTGGATCAGCTTAGACTCAATCTCCAAGTGCAACACCCTCTCAGCAGTTAGGGTATGCACATGTCAAAAAGCTATCAACACCTCAGTGCGGAAGAGCGCGCAATGCTCCAGATCGAGAGGGGGCGCGGTCAAAGTGTGCGCGCGATTTCCAGGATTTTAGGCAGGAGCCCGTCGACATTGAGTCGGGAATTGGCCAAGCAGGACAGTACCACCTATTGCGCGCGCAGTGCGGGCAAGCGCTACCGCGCACGGCGTCAGCTTAGCGTCCGGCAGCGGCGACTGACGCCAGGAACGCCGTTATTCCAGCTGGTGCGAGATCATCTGGTGCTATGGCGCTGGTCGCCCCAGCAGATTGCTGCCAAGCTCTCGCATATGTATCCGGATGATCCTGCCCAGCGCGTCAGCCACGAAACCATTTACGCTAGCATCTACGCGCATCCGCGTGGGGGCTTGAAGAAGGAACTGGTCCAGGCCCTGCGTCAGCACAAGCCCAAACGCGGATGACGGCGTACAACGGCGGCCACACGCAGCTGGGTGCCGGAGGAGTTGCGGATTGTGCATCGCCCCGAAGAAGTGCAGACGCGCTTGGTCCCAGGTCATTGGGAAGGCGACTTGATCAAGGGCGCATTCAATCGTTCTTGCGTGGGCACGTTGGTGGAACGCAAGACGCGCTTTGTCGTGCTGTGCCGCATGGATGGCTGCACGGCCGCAGATGCGCTGGAAGGGTTTACCCGGCAAATGAAGAAACTGCCGGCCTCAATGCGGACAAGTCTGACCTACGATCGCGGTACCGAGCTCACGTGCTACGCCGAGCTGATGCAAGGATTGAACATCGACGTGTGGTTCGCTGATCCACATGCGCCGTGGCAGCGGGGAAGTAACGAGAACACCAACGGCCTGCTGCGCCAATTCCTGCCCAAGGGCGCCGACCTGTCCACTGTCAGCCAAGAGTATCTCAATCACATCGCACTGCTGATGAATACCCGCCCTCGTCAGACGCTCGGATGGAAGACACCAAGCGAGGCAATGGAGGAAGAAATCGCAGCACTCAAATCACGTGTTGCACTTGAATCTTGAGACTGCCCAGTCCGGTGGCGATCGGGATCTCTCCAACGATCTTGGGCAACACTGACGGATCTTCCAGATTTCGCGGCGCATGATCAATGCATGTCGCCGTTTTTCAAGTGTGTGGCTACTGCGCAGACAGCAGTAAAAGCAGCGAGGCGAGCCGGTTACGTTGGCGCCGGATCGGTGGAATACCGGCTTCGGTAGATGAACCGCCACGAGTGCTTCCTAGGCACGGCGTACACATCACAAGCGGCATGACTCGCCGTAACGGCGAGTCATGCCCGGCATGGGTCGCCTACTTCCGAATCGCCTGCGTATGCGTCTTCAAGGCATCGGGCAGGCCGTTGATCTTGTCGGCGCCTTCCGGGGCGGTGATGCTGGAGCCTTCCAGGTCCGCACCGATCGGTTGCACGCGGCCGCCCAGGCATTGGCTCAGGAAGCTTTCGGTCACGGCGTTGAACGCCTTGCTGTTTTCCGGGCGGCGGAAGCCGTGGCCTTCATCGGGAAAGAGCACGTAGGTGACCGGAATGTTTTTGGCCTTCATCGCGTTGACGATCTGGTCGCTCTCAGCCTGTTTGACGCGAGGGTCGTTGGCGCCCTGGCCGATCAACAGCGGTTTGCTGATCTTGTCGACGTGGCTGAGCGGAGAGCGTTCGGTCAGCCACTGCCTGCCGGCCTCAGTGGCGGGGTCGCCCATGCGACGGGTCAGCTGCTTGTAGAAGCTGGCCCAGTACGGCGGGACGGTGCCGAGCAAGGTGTTGAGATTGGCCGGGCCCACGATATCCACGCCGCATTTGAAAGCGTCCGGGGTGAAGGTCATGCCGACGAGGGTGGCATAGCCGCCATAGCTGCCGCCCATGATGGCGACGTCGTCGGGTTGGGTGACGCCCTGCTTGACCGCCCATTGCACCGCGTCGAGCAGGTCGTCATGCATCTTGCCGGCCCATTCGCCGTTGCCGGCGTTGGTGAAGGCCTTGCCGAAGCCGGTGGAACCACGGAAGTTCACCGACAGCACTGCATAGCCGCGGTTGGCAAGCCATTGTTCGTACGGGCCGTAACCGTAGCTGTCGCGCGCCCACGGGCCGCCGTGCACGAACAGCACCAACGGCACCGGCTTGTCGGCCTTGCCGTCGTGGTTGGCGTCGGCTTCGGCGGGCAGGGTGAGGTAGCTGACCAGCTTGAGACCGTCGCGTGCGGTCAGCTCCTGCGGCCACATCGGTACCAGCGGTTTGCCATCCAGTGCGGGCCGTGCGGAGAACAGCTTGGTCAGCTTGCCGCCATTGGCGCGATCGTAGCGGTAGTAGGTCAGCGGCGTTTCGGCAGCGGAATAGCCAACGATCCAGATGCGATCGTCGAGCGTGCGTGCGGCAACGTTGGCGTCGCCGCTGCCGAGCGATTTGAGTTTTTGCAAATCTGCGGCAATGCCGTTATCCAGCGGCTTCCACTCTTCGCGCAGGTAGTCGGTGGACACTGCCTGCACCACGCCGGTCTTGGGGTCGTTCAAGGTGTTGCCGACATCGGCGCGTGGGCTTTCGAACAGCAGCGTGCGTGCGTTGCTGTCGGTGTCGATGGCATACAGCGCTGCGGTATCGCGGTTGCGCGAATCCTGCATGTACAGCGTCTTGCCGTCCTCGGTCAGGCCGTCCGGCGCGGTGTTGGTGACATCCTCGAACGGGATGCGGTCCACGCTCTTCCAGCGTTTGCCATCTGGCACCAGCAATTCTCTGCCGGCATCGTCGGTGGCACGCGTAGCGTAGCGCAGCTGGTAGTCGCCATCGAGCAGGTACGCATCCAGGCGCTCGGTGTTCTTCTGCACCAACGTCCGCGTGCCGGAAGCCAGGTCCACGCGATACAAATCGTGCCACTTGGCATCGCGGTCGTTCATGCCGACCATGATGGATTCGGGATGCTGCGCGCTAACCCGATACACCTCGGCATTGGTCTTATTGAACGGGGTGAGATCCTTGCTGCTGCCGTCAGTCAAATTGACTGAAAACAGGTGGAAATCTTCATCGCCGCCGTTGTCGCGCAGATACAGCAAGGTATTGGGTTGATAGGTCCAAAAGTAATTGCGAATGCCGCGTGCGGTGTCCTTGGTGATCGCACGGGCCTGATCGGGCGCATCCACCGGCGCAACCCACACATTGAGGACGCCCTCCAGCGGCGCCACCCAGCTGAGGTACTTGCCGTCCGGGCTGATGCTGACATTGGCACGCTCGGGGTTGCCGAACAACGCATCGCGGGTGATCAGTTCGGGAGGCGCAGCGGGTGCTGCCGTCGCTGGGGTAGGCGTTGCAGCGTTCTTGGATGCGGGCGCGGTTTTGTCGCTGCAGGCAGATAGCGCGAGCAGCATGCTGGAAACAAGAAGCAGGCGTTGCATGAGACCTCCGGTGGCACTGCGGCCAAGCCGGCCGATGTGCCACGTTAGCGGCAGCCCACGGACAAGCGAACGTGCCGTTGGTCACGCAGCCATGCGTCGCTACGCAGATGCGGACACGAATTCCACCAGCGCTGCACCGTCGGCCACCAGATCGCCTTCGGCCACCAGATACGCCTGGACCGTGCCATCGCTGGGCGCGTGCAGGGTGTGCTCCATCTTCATCGCTTCCAGCACCACCAGCGCCTGCCCGCGGGTGACCGGCTGGCCCACCGTTGCGGCCAGGGAGACGATGCGGCCGGGCATTGGTGCGGTCAGCCCGCCAGCGTCCTGCGCCGGTTGATCAGCTTCCACCAGCGCATCGTGGTAATGGAAGGTTGCCCGCTGCGCGGCGTCGATCAGGGTCAGCAGGCTGCCGTCACGCAACACCTGTACACGCCATTGCCGGCCGTCCATCTCCACACGCAAGCCCGTATCGTGCGGGTGGTAGCGCAAGGTATGCGTCTGGCCTGCGTTGGTGACTTGCCAGCCATCGGCATCGGGTCGTACATCGAGTTGGCGGCGCTCGCCATTTGCTTCCAGAATCACACGCTGGACTGCACGTGCACCGATACGCCAACCATCGTTTTGCTGCCACGGCGAGTGCGGATCGGCCGGATCAGCCACCGCGGCCGGCAACGTATCTGCGATCAACACCGCCGCCAGGCACCACCATGCGGTGTCCGGGCTGCGCGCCTGTGGAAACAGCACGGCGTGTTCGCGCTCGATCAGCGCGGTGTCCAGGCTCGCCGATGCGAACGCCGCGGTCGCAATCAGGCGCGACAGGAATGCACGGTTGGTGGTGACGCCCACCGCATGGAACTGCGCTAATGCCGCGCGCATGCGCGCCAGCGCTGCGGGGCGATCGGTCTCCCAGACGATTAGCTTGGCAATCATCGGGTCGTAGTAAGGGCTGATGGTGTCGCCTTGCTCCACGCCCGCATCGATGCGGACATGCGCGCTGGCGACAGGCAACTGCAGCTGGCGCAGCGTTCCGGTGGACGGCAGAAAACCGCGCTCGGCATCTTCGGCGTACAGGCGCGCCTCCAGCGCATGCCCGTGAATGCGCAACTCGTGCTGCCGACGCGGCAAGCGTGCGCCAGCGGCAACCTGCAATTGCCATTCGACCAGATCGGTGCCGGTGATCAACTCGGTCACCGGATGCTCCACCTGCAGTCGGGTGTTCATTTCCATGAAATAGAAATCGCCGTCCGGGCCAGCGATGAATTCCACCGTGCCCGCACCGACGTAACCCACCGCTTGCGCCGCATCCACCGCCGCCTTGCCCATCGCCGCGCGCCGCGCCTCGCTCATGCCGGGCGCAGGCGCTTCTTCCAGCACTTTCTGGTGGCGACGCTGCACCGAGCAGTCGCGCTCAAACAGGTGCACCACCTGGCCATGCGTATCGCCGAACACCTGGATTTCGATATGCCGCGGCCGCTCGACATATTTCTCCACCAGCACATGCGCATTGCCAAACGCCGACTGCGCTTCGCGCTGACAGCTAGCCAACGCATCTTCGAAGGCCGCGCTGGCATCCACCCGGCGCATGCCCTTGCCGCCGCCACCGGCACTGGCTTTGATCAGTACCGGGTAGCCGATTGCGTCGGCTTGCGCACGCAAGAATGCCGGCGCCTGCTCATCGCCGTGGTAGCCAGGCGTCAGCGGCACACCGGCACGTTGCATCAGCGCCTTGGCAGCGCTCTTGTCGCCCATCG
The DNA here is from genome assembly GCF_004136375.1 of Xanthomonas oryzae pv. oryzae. Lineage (NCBI taxonomy): Bacteria > Pseudomonadati > Pseudomonadota > Gammaproteobacteria > Lysobacterales > Lysobacteraceae > Xanthomonas > Xanthomonas oryzae. The sequence goes on along the minus strand of NZ_CP031697.1, from coordinate 452,540 downwards.
CGCGAATCGCCGCTGCCGGTGGGCCGATGAAGACGATGCCAGCGTGCGCACAGGCCTCGGCAAATGTGGCGTTTTCCGAGAGAAAGCCATAACCCGGGTGGATCGCCTGCGCACCGGTTGCGCGCGCCGCTTCGAGAATCGCTTCGCCACGCAGATAGCTTTGCTGCGCCGGGGAGGCACCGATGTGGACGGCTTCGTCTGCCAGACGCACATGCCGTGCATTGCGGTCTGCATCCGAATACACCGCCACCGTCGCAATGCCGAGGGTGCGGCAGGTCGCGATCACCCGGCAGGCGATCTCCCCGCGATTGGCGATCAGGATCTTGTCGAAGGGCGCTTGCGTTGCTGCGGCGATAGGGTCGCGCTGGGTCATCGGATCAGTCTCTGCACGTCGCCGTAGCGGCGGGTCGTCCTACGAAGAAAAACGTCTTGTCTGCTTCACACCTACAGCTGGCGCAAGCAGGTTTGTTGCCACACGGCGCTGTGTTGCCTGCAAGCCAGCTGCGCAAACGCCCGCGATTGCTGGCGCATCTACGACAGAACCTCACTGCCAGCCTGCACGGCAGAATCTGCCGCCGCAACGCGCAGGAATGCGCCTGCAACGCACGCACCTACTCACATGCGAAACACGCCGAAACGCGTTGGCTCGATCGGCGCATTCAACGCCGCCGACAACCCCAGGCCCAGCACGCGACGCGTATCGGCCGGATCGATGATGCCGTCGTCCCATAGCCGTGCGCTGGCGTAATACGGATGACCTTGCTGCTCGAACTGCGCGCGGATCGGCGCCTTGAACGCATCTTCTTCTTCGCCCGACCATGCACCGCCGTTGGCTTCGATGCCATCGCGACGCACCGTGGCCAACACGCTGGCCGCTTGCTCGCCACCCATCACGCCGATACGCGCGTTCGGCCACATCCACAGAAAGTTCGGCGAATACGCACGGCCGCACATGCCGTAGTTGCCGGCACCGAACGAGCCACCGATCACCACCGTGAACTTGGGTACCTTGGCGCAGGCCACCGCCATCACTAGTTTGGCGCCGTCCTTGGCGATGCCGCCATGTTCGTATTTGCGCCCGACCATGAAGCCAGTGATGTTCTGCAGGAAAACCAGCGCAATACCGCGTTGCGTGCACAGCTCGATGAAGTGCGCGCCCTTGAGCGCGGACTCCGAGAACAGAATGCCGTTGTTGGCAATGATGCCCACTGGATAGCCATGCAGATGCGCAAACCCGGTGACCAGGGTGCTGCCATAGCGCGGCTTGAACTCGTCCAGACGCGAGTCGTCGACGATGCGCGCGATCACTTCGCGCACATCGAAGGGCTTGCGGGTATCGGCTGGAATTACGCCATACAGTTCGTCGGCCGCATAGCGCGGCGGCCGCGGTGCTTGCAGCGCCAATGAAGCGGCGGGCTTACGCCAGTTGAGCTGCGCAATGATGGCGCGTACGCGCGTCAGCGCTTGCAGATCGTTGTCGGCAAAGTGATCGGCCACGCCGGAAATGCGCGTATGCACCTCGGCGCCGCCGAGTTCTTCTGCGCTGACCTCTTCGCCGGTGGCCGCCTTCACCAACGGCGGGCCGCCCAGAAAGATGGTGCCCTGCTCACGCACGATCACCGTTTCGTCGCTCATCGCTGGCACATACGCACCGCCAGCGGTGCACGACCCCATCACGCAGGCGATCTGCGGGATGCCGTTGGCCGACAAATTGGCTTGGTTGTAGAAGATGCGCCCGAAGTGGTCGCGGTCCGGAAATACGTCGTCCTGTAGCGGTAGGAACGCACCGCCGGAATCGACCAGATAGATACACGGCAACCGATTTTGCTGCGCGATTTCCTGCGCCCGCAAATGCTTCTTCACCGTCATCGGGTAATAGGTGCCGCCCTTGACGGTGGCATCGTTGGCGACGATCACGCATTCCACGCCGGACACACGGCCGATGCCGGCCACGACACCCGCACACGGCACCTGATCGTCATACATGCCATGCGCGGCCAGCGGTGCGATTTCCAATAACGCGCTGCCCCGATCCAGCAAGGCGTCGATGCGCTCGCGCACCAGCAACTTGCCGCGTGCGGTGTGCTTGGCACGTGCCGCCTCGCTGCCACCACGCGCCGTCTGCGCAAGTGTATGGCGCAGGTCGTCGATCACCGCACGCATCGCAGCGGCGTTGTGTTGGAAACTTTCGCTGCTGACCTGTAGCTGGCTATCGATCACGCTCATGGTGACTCCGTCAGGCGGTGCGTTCGAACAACTCGCGGCCGATCAGCATGCGGCGGATTTCCGAGGTGCCCGCGCCAATCTCGTACAGCTTGGCATCGCGCCACAAGCGGCCGGTGGGGTAGTCGTTGATGTAGCCGTTGCCGCCGAGCACCTGGATCGCCTGGCCGGTGAGCCAGGTCGCTTTTTCGGCGGCATACAAAATGGCGCCAGCGGCGTCCTGGCGGGTGGTGCACCCGGCATCGCAGGCGCGCGCTACCGCATACACATACGCACGGCAGGCATTGAGCCCCACGTACATGTCGGCGAGCTTGGCCTGCATCAACTGGAAGTTGCCGATCGGCTCGCCGAACTGCTTACGCTCGTGCACGTAGGGCAGCGCCACATCCATCGCCGCGGCCATTAGCCCGAGCGGGCCGCCCGCCAGCACCACGCGTTCGAAATCCAGCCCGGACATCAGCACGCGCACGCCGCCGTTGAGCGTGCCCAACACGTTCTCTGCAGGCACTTCGCAATCGCTGAAGACCAGTTCGCAAGTGTTAGAGCCGCGCATGCCCAGCTTGTCCAGCTTCTGTGCGGTGGAAAAGCCCGGCATGCCCTTTTCGATGATGAAGGCGGTAATACCGCGCGCGCCCGCGTCGGGGTCGGTCTTGGCGTACACCACCAGTACGTCGGCATCCGGGCCGTTGGTGATCCACATCTTGCTGCCGTTGAGCACGTAGCGGTCGCCGCGCGCATCGGCGCGCAGCTTCATCGACACCACGTCCGAGCCGGAGCCGGCCTCGCTCATCGCCAGTGCGCCTACATGCTCGCCGCTGCATAGTTTGGGCAGGTAGCGCTGTTTCTGTTCGGGGCTGGCGTTCTTGCGCAGTTGATTGAGGCACAGGTTGGAATGCGCGCCGTACGACAGCCCGATCGCACCGCCGGCGCGCGAGATCTCTTCCATCGCCACCACATGCGCCAGGTAGCCCATGCCGCTGCCGCCGTATGCTTCTTCGACGGTCAGGCCGAGCAGGCCCTGCTCGCCGAACAGGCGCCATAACTGCGTGGGAAACACATTATCGTGATCGGCTGCCGCGGCCAGCGGGGCGATATGGTGGTTGGCGAAGGCGGCCACGCTTTCGCGCAGCAGATCGATCTCTTCGCCAAGCTCGAAGTTCAGGGACGGCACATGCATGCGACAACTCCACAGGGATCGGAATGTGCCGGGTGGGAGCGGGCGGGCCGCGCGGCGGATAGGACCAGACTAGCGGTCCGCAACAAAAAAGTGAACTAAAATTCAACTATTGAACCCAGAATCACACCATGGCCTATCGACGCTCCGCACTGATGGAAGAACGCCTGGCCGGCAACCGCGAACGCATCCTGCACGCGGCCCGCATCCTGATCGCCGAAGGCGGCTACCGCAACGCACAGGTGACTGCGTTGGCAGCCGCTGCGGGCGTTTCGACCGGGCAGATTTATCGGCATTTCCCATCAAAAGCGGAGCTTTTCGTGGAAGTTCTCAACGAGGCCGTACAGCGTGAGACAACCATCCTGCGTGCTATCGCCGCCACTCAGGCCAGCGCTGCCGGGCGTTTGCGCAGCGCGATCGCCACCTTCGTACGGCGCGCCCTGGCTGGCCCAGCGCTGGCCTACGCCTTTATCGCCGAGCCGGTAGAGAGCGAGGTGGACGCCGCGCGTATCCGTGGCCGGCGCCTGTTCGGGGAGGTTTTTCGCCAGCTGCTTGCGGAAGGTGTGGCGGCTGGGGAGTTCCCGCAGCAGTCGCTGGATGCCGCCGCGGCCTGCATCGTCGGCGCGTTTACCGAAGCCTTGGTCGGGCCGATCGCCCCCAGCCGTGGCGATCCGCAGCAGGGCGAGCAGCTGGTCGAAGCGATCTGCGGCTTCTGCCTGCGCGCGGTGGGCGCAATGCAACCGACCAGCTGACAATGCACTGCCTGCGCGCAGTGCTGTGCCACTCAGCTGCTTCTGAGTTGGGTGCTCGGCGACCTGCTGCGGAAAGCGGACATTCCCGGCGCGATCTTCCCGAGCATGGCGCATCCTGAAGGCATCAACGTGGTGCTGTTTCTGGACATGCTGCATGTCCGAGCGCGTGCTGCAGGTGCTCGACGATGGCCGTCTTCCCAGAGATGGCCGCAGCTGGGGCGATCCGCCGACAGTGGTATAGCTTGCTACGCGCCGACGAGTGCGCACCATGGGCGCGCATCACGCGATATCGGTATCGCAAACGTCACGGCACGTGCTTGCGGCGAACACTCAATGCGCAGCGAAGAGGATCTCAACGCCAGCACTGCACGAGACGCAGGTCGCCATCCAGAACACGATTGACAGCAACCGGCGCATGCGTGGATTGATGGCCAATGTCATCGCATCTCGCATTCGCTGCGCAATCCTGTCGGCCAGTTCTTCGTGCTCTTCATCCTGAGCGTCGCCTCCGGTAGACATGCAAACGCACGCAGTGAACCGTCGATTGGCCGCTACTAACTTTCAACCAGTCAGCACCTGCACCACACCCGCCAGCACCGGCGCGGCCAACGCAGCCGGCGCGATCGCGCCACGTCGATACGGCAACAGCCACAGCGACAGCAGCGCTGCAGCTGCTGTCAACGTGCCCAGCCACAGCACCGGTCCGATGCCCCAGCCCTGCGCCTGCACCGCCAGGCCGAACGTCAGCACTAGCAAGAACCAACCCAGCACACGCAGTTGCCGTGAGCGTGCAGCACCCGACACGCGGCCGTGCAACGCTTGCCGATGCGTGTCCATCGCCAGGCACAGCGCAGCGAAGCCGGAAAAATTCAGCGCCAGCAATAGCAGCACGCTCACGCGCTTTCCTGGAGCGGCGCTGTGTGCTGCACCGGCGTTGTGGCAGCAGCACGCGCGCGCCGCGCCGACGCAGGCTGCGGTGCCTTCCAACGCTGCAAGCGAAAGCCGGCAATGCCCAGGCAGATACAAAGAAACAGGCACACCAGATCGACGCAGGCCAGCGACCATTGCCCGGCCGGCAGCGTCACGCCCAGATGCACATCGGTGGTGATCGCATTGAGCACCGGCACCAATGCGAACAACGCCGCGCCCAAATACAACTGCCAGCTGCACATCGCACGCCGCGGCCATACCAATGCCGCCAGCAACGCGGCGGCCCACGCAGCGAAAACAGATTGGCATCCATCTGTGCACGCGCTTCCAGACTCACTGGCAACACGCGGTTGCCCAGAAGAAACTGGCGAAGGCGATCGGCAAGCCGGCCACTGTGCCGATATTGAGTGCGTCCACCAGGCGCAGGCCGAAGCCGATGCGTCCGGCCTTCAACTGCTTGGGGCGCTCTTTCACTGCCCACATCACCACACCGCTGGCCACCATCAGGCAACCCAGCAAGCCAGAGCCGAAGAACAATGCGCGCAGCCATGCACCGACGAAGTGGGCCAGATGCAGTCCTACCATCACACCGCGCGTCTGGCTGGCACCGCCCGGCGGCCCGCTGCGCTGCAAGCGCTCGCCATTGACGGCATCGAACAGGATCGACGGCGCATCGGTGGAGAGGTGTTCGGCCAGTTGGGTTGCGCCCACGGCGGCATGCGCATCGTTGGGGAACGACACCGCCACGCTGCCCACATCGCCACCGCGCCAGTCGCTGCGCGCACGTGCCACGAACTGCTCAAGCGGCAGCATGTGCGCCGGCACGTCGGCCGCCTTACGCGTATCGGCCACCCGATTGGCCGCCTCGCCATAGAAGCGCATGTCATCGCCTGCATGGCGCGCCTTGATGCCCCACGGCAGGTACATGAACATCAAGGTCACGACGCCGTTGTCAGTCATCATCGCGTTGTACGGCAATGCGTTCACAGCGCTGACGTTGTGGAAATCCAACCACGACCGCAGCCCCTTGCCCGGGCGGAAGGTAAAGAAGTCCTTGAAGATTTTCTTGTGCGTGATCACTCTGCTGATGATCGCCACCTGCTGATGATCGCCACCAGCATGAACATCGCGCAGAACCCCACGATATAGCGCGCCCACACGACCGGCACATAGTGCAGGTCGAAATGCAGCCGGTAGAAGAATTCGCCGCCCAGCGTGTCGCGTGCGGCGATGTCCTTGCTGGTGGCCGGGTCGATGATGGCGTTGCCGTACATCTGCCGGCGCCCGGCCGGTTTGCCGTCGGCGCGTGTGGGGTTCTGCCAGTACATGCTCACCACCGGAGTACGCGGATCCGGCAAGGTGATGTTCCAACGCACGGCATCGGCTGCGTGCGTCTGCAGATACTGCTCGGCGCTGCCCAGCGCAGTGGTGGTGCTCACCGTGGTGGTGGGCAATTCCGGTCGCATCCAACGGCTGATTTCGTCGCGGTAATAACTGGCCGTGTCGCCCATGAAGATCAGCAGCAAGACCCAGCCGACCAGCAGCCCGGTCCAGGTGTGCAGCCACGCCATCGATTGGCGAAAACCTTGCTTCATGTTGCGCTGCGTTGCAGCCACGTCGCCAGCGCGCCCATCAGCGCCGCCGGTACTGCAATGCCGGCCCACGCACGCCACACGCTGGCAGTGGCGAACGCCCACAGCGGCGCGCACGCGCACACCACGATGCCGACCAGCATGCTGGTCAACACCGCTTCACTGCGTGGCGTCGGCAATACCAGCGCCAGCAACGGATTGGTGGCGCTGGCGAGCGCATAGCCGCCGAAGATCGCCGCCAGCGTGCGCGCAAGCACCACGAGCCAGGGGCGCTTGAACCAGGGCTGCGGCAAGGACGATGCGCTGGACATCAAGCCCCCTGCGCGCGCGGATCAGTTGGAGCAGGCGACATGCCGCAGCGCGCAGTTGCCAAGCCGGCGTGGTTAGCACACGCAATCGGCGCGCGCGCGTGACGCCGGAAGCGCCACTGACGGTTCGCTCCTGCCGCGATTTGGCAACGGCCACGCCCGGTCGATGATTGCGCGGGAGCAATATCGACCACGCTTGTTTGGCCAGGAACGTCAGCGTGCTGATGTGATGCACCATCGACACCTGCTTGCCGGCGATCTCGCGGCTCACCGGTTCCTTGTTGGTGGCGACCAGGATGTGGCGGCCGGCGCGCAGCTTGGGCAGGGTCACCTGGCCCTTGGCATCGGAGGTCGGCGTCTTCTGCCACTTCTGCGGGTCGATCACCGTCACTTCCACCTTGGGCAGCGGTTTGTTGCGATAAAGCACCGTCAGCGTGCTGCGACTCGCAGCGGTGGGGACCAGTTCGAAATCGCGCTTTGCCGCTAGCGTGGCGTGGCCGGCGCGTGCGTAGTAGCTCACCGTCTCGAAACCGCCGGCTTCGCCCTTCCATGGCTCGAACACGCTGTCGTCGCTCAACCAATCATCCCCGCTTACGGCCAACGGCGCGGTCAGGAACTCAGTTCCGCACTGCAGTGGACCGGCCTTGCCGGCAGTGCCGAACACGTTCGGCTTGACCACGCGCTTGATCTTGCTCTTCGCCGTGGTCCAGCGCTTCCTGCGCCGCTTCGCCGAAGAAGATGCGTACAGGGCCGCTGCTCTCGCGCTTGATCCAGATTTCATGGGCCTGGGCGGACAAACTGATCCTGGCCAAGGCCAGGCAGGACAACAGAGAAGGATTTCATCGCGGCGACTCCTCGGGCGGGCCTGGCGAACCAAAACCGCGCCACTGTGGTTGTTGGGAATGATGCGCAATACCATCAACGGAGACCAATGGGTGAATGCGGCGCTGCGGCAATTCTCCAACCGACGCGATCATGCGTGCCGATAGAAGCATCAGCGCACCGGGGGCGCAGCGCACATCGCTGCGAAAACTGTCATGCAGGCTGGTCAGACTGGCCTGAGCTGTGCTCTATACTCCGGCGTTAGCAGAGGTCTTCGACCAACAGCCAGGGGTGAGCGCGTGCGGAATTACGACCTCGAGTTCCTGAAAAAATTCTCGATGGTGATCGGTTTACTCGTGGTGATCACCCTGGGCCTAATCGCTCTGGCAGCTTATTTGCAACGCGCTGTTCCCGACGAAGTCTCGCCTACTGCCGCCAAGCGCGTGCAGCAACGCATTGCGCCTGCCGGTGCGGTCTATGCCGGCGCCACTGGCGCCTCCGCCCAGGCCGCGGCCCAGGCCGCAGCGCTGGCCAAGGCCGCTTCGCAGTCCGCGTACGGCGGCACAACCGACGGCAAGACCATCTTTAACAACCTGTGCACCGCCTGCCACACCACGGGTGTAGGCAAGGCGCCGACGCTCGACCACTCGCATTGGGATGCACGCATCGCCCAGGGCAAGGACACCTTGTACAAGCACGCGATCGAGGGCTATGCCGGGCCGGATGGCGGCATCATGCCCCCCAAGGGCGGCAACCCGGGGCTGACCGAAGAGCAGGTGCGTGCCACCGTCGATTGGATGCTGGGGAATCTGAAGTAAGGTCCTGGCAAGTCTTTTGGGGGGCGGGGGTGTTACGACTGACGCGGCGCATCGCGTGCCTTGTCATCTTGCTTGAGTGCGTCGCGTGCAGCGCGTGGCGCGGGCACGAACAGCATGGCACCAACGCAATACATTGGCCGTATCCCACGTTGTGGCGGGCGCGCCTGGCCGTCATTTACCGTGGTTTGCTAGCCTGCCTCAGCGCTTTCGGTTACCACGCGCCGCCTTTCGGGCGGCGTTTGCGTTTGATCCACTTCTTTGGAGTCGTTCGATGTCGCGTCGCCCGCTGGTTGTGTTCGGTTTGGTTGGTCTGTTGGCTCCGTTGCTCTGCAGCGCCGCCGCCGGTGCAGCGCAACCACTCTCGATTGCAGATGTGCAAGGGGAAGACAGCCGCAGCCCGTACGATGGCCGCGTGGTGGAGGTGGAAGGCATCATCATCGCCGACACGCGCGTGGGCTTGGCCGGCCTGTTCGTGCAGCAACCTGGTTTCGAACCGCGGCGCTCGCATGGTCTGTTCGTCACCGGTGCCGGCAATGCCGAGCTGGCCGTCGGCGACCGCGTGCGTATCGTCGGCACCGTGCGCGAAGTCTCGGCAGGCGGCGAGGCGAGCTTGACCACGGTGGACACCAGCAGCATCGAGCGGCTCGCCAGTGGACAGCCGGTGCCGGTGCGCATGCTCAGCGGCCCGCCGGCCAATTGGGAAGCGCTCGAAGGCGAGCACGTGCGCATCGCCGCGCTCACGCTCAACGGCAGCGACCACCTGGACACGTATGGCCAATTGGTTGCCGCGTTCGGCGGACGCCTGTGGCAGCCAAGCGAAGTGGCTGCAGGCGGCACGCCGGCATTCGCGCAAGTGGAGGCCGATAATGCGCGCCGTCGCGTGCTGCTGGACGATGCGCGCAACGGCCGCAGCCCCAAGACGGTGTCGTATCTGCCGGCCGATCCGGTGCTGCGCAGCGGCAGCCTTCTCAAATCGGTGGATGGCATCGTCGATCAACGCTACGACGGCAACTACCGTCTCCAGGTGCTGAGCCCGCTGACCTTGCCGGCGATGCCCACTGCCGTTGCGCCGCAGGTGGGTGGCGATCTGCGCATCGCTTCATTCAAGCTGGAGAATTTCTTCAACGGCAATGGCCGCGGCGGTGGCTTCCCGACCAAACGCGGCGCACGCACGCACGAACAGTTCCAGGCGCAGCTGGCCAAGCTGGTCGCCACCATTGTGCCGTTGGGCGCCGATGTGGCCGCACTGATGGAACTGGAAAACGATGGCAACGCTGCCGATGCGGCGGTTGCGCAGCTGGTGGCCGCGCTCAACGCTGCAGGCAAGGACAAGGATTGGCACTTCATCGATAGCGGTAGCGGCCCGGGCGCGGACGCGATCCGGGTTGGCATTGTGTACCGCAGTTCGCAGGTCACCCCGGTCGGCAAGCCGGCCACGCTGACCGGCGGGCCGTTCGACAATCACAGCCGCGTGCCGCTGGCGCAGGCCTTCCTTAGTACGCGTGGGGCCACCTTCGTGGTGGTTGCCAATCACTTCAAGTCCAAGGGCTGCGGTAACGCCAGCGGTGCCGATGCCGATCAGCAAGACGGCCAGGCCTGCTGGAACGCCACCCGTACCGAATCGGCCAAGGGGTTGCACGAATGGCTACAGACCGACCCCACCGGCGCGCAGACCAAGCGCGCCGTGCTGGTGGGCGACTTCAATGCCTATGCAATGGAAATGCCGATGCGCAGCCTGCGCGCCAGCGGCTGGCAAGACGCGTTTGCGGTGGCCGGGGTGAAGCAGCCTTACAGCTTCGTTGACGACGGCATGAGCGGGCGGCAGGATCACGCGTTGCTCAGCCCGGCAATGGCCAAGCAACTGCGTGGCGCGGTCGAATGGCATATCAATGCCGATGTCATGGACGCCGCCGGCTATGCCAAGCGCAACCTGCCCGGGCCATGGCGCAGTTCCGATCACGACCCGGTGTTGCTGGGCTTCTCGCTGTAGCCCCCATCGGTCATCACCTGCGCGCGCGTCGCAACCTGCCCGCGCAAGCCGCTGCGGCAAAGGCCACTGTAGCGGTCATTGACCCTGCCGTCAGCGCGCGCACCCTCCGTGTCGGCGACGCAGGCGCAGATTGAGCAGATGCGTGCTGGCCAGCAGCAGGCTGCCGGTGACCGTGATCGGTGTTTCCAGCGCGTCGCCGACCAGGCCGCTCGCACCCAGTACCAACCCGGTTAACCCACAGAGCGCCAGCAAACAGACCGATGTCGGCAGCGCGTGCCGGCGGTGCGTACTCCATAGCGCGTAGCTGCTCAGCGGCACAGCTGCCATGGCGAACACCACATGTACCCACTCGGCCCGGCTCCAGGCACCGAGTAGCGGCAGCGTGGCCGCCAGCAGCGGCAGGGCAAGGCAATGCAACAGGCATAACCCGGACAAGGCGATGGCCGAGCTATCCAGCAAGGAGGCGGTGGCGCGCATGTGAGCTGTCCTGTCGAATAATTGTTATATAGTAACACCTTACTTCAGCCAGGCTCTCAGGATGTCCCTGTCCCCCAAGCGCGATTCACGCCTCCCCGTCACCGTGTTGTCCGGCTTTCTGGGCGCGGGCAAGACCACCTTGCTCAATCGCATCCTGCATAACCGCGACGGTCTGCGTGTGGCGGTGATCGTCAACGACATGAGCGAGGTCAACATCGACGCGCAGCTGGTACGCGAGGGCGGCGCGGCGCTGCGGCGCACCGAAGAGACGCTGGTGGAATTCAGTAACGGCTGCATCTGCTGCACGCTGCGCGACGATCTGCTGCAGGAAGTGCGGCGGCTGGCCGAGCAGGGTCGCTACGACTATCTGCTGATCGAATCGACCGGTATCGCCGAGCCGATGCCGGTCGCCGCCACCTTCGCCGTGCGCGATGCCGACGGTTTCAGCCTGTCGGACATTGCCCGGCTCGACACCATGGTGACGGTGGTGGACGGCAGCCGTTTTCTGCAGGACTTCGGCTCGGCCGCCACGCTGGCCGAGCTCGGCCAGCAAGCCGGCCCGGACGACACGCGCGGGCTGGTGCAGTTGCTTGGCGAACAGGTGGAATTTGCCGATGTGCTGGTGATCAGCAAATGCGACCGCATCGATGCGCAGCAGCTGCAGCGCCTGCGCGCGGTGCTGCGTGCGCTCAACCGCGAGGCGGCGATTGTGGATGCGGCGCATGGCGAGGTGCCGCTGCAGCAGTTGCTCGACACCGGGCGTTTCGATTTCACCCGTGCGCAGCTGGCGCCGGGCTGGATGCAGGAACTGCGCGGCCAGCACACGCCGGAAACCGAGGAATACGGCATCAGCAGCTTCGTGTACCGCGCACGTCGGCCATTTCATCCGCAGCGCTTCGCGCACATGGTGCAGAGCGGCCTGCCGCAGGTGATTCGCAGCAAGGGGTTCTTCTGGTTGGCCAGTCGCATGGATTGGGTGGGCGAACTGTCCAGCGTGGGCGGCGCCACCCAGACCAATGCAGCCGGTTTCTGGTTCGCTGCGCGCCACCGCGTGGATGCGCAATCGATCGGCCAGCCGCTGCAGACCAGTATGACGCCCTTGCCCTACACCGACCTCGGCTGGCAGCGGCAACAGACGCACTGCTGGACCGCGCCGCTGCCGCAACCCCATGAGGTGGGCGATGCCAACGAATACGCCGCGATGCAGCGGCTGTGGCATCCGCTCTGGGGCGACCGCCGCCAGGAACTGGCAGTGATCGGCGTGGAGATGGACGCATCGCGCACGCGCGCTGCGCTGGATGCCTGCCTGCTCAGCGATCAGGAACTGCGTCAGGGGCCGGCGCAATGGCAGCTGCTGGACGACCCGTTTCCGCATTGGGCGCGTTGATGGTGGCTGTGCTACCAAGCGTGCGCAGTCCCTTGGCCCATGCTGCATCACGCACGCGGGCCGGGGGCTGCGATGCGCGTTCAGTGCCACTGCTCCTGGCCGTCAGGATTTTCATTATCGGTAACCGTTCTCCATTGAGTCTCCGTGCCTGTCTAGCTGCTCCTGAGCAGCATCCTCCCGCTCTCGCGGTGTACTAGGGTCGCTGTCGCTCAGCTGTGGTGCGCCCAGCAGTGCGAGCTGATCATTGATGTCATCGATCATCTGCCGCAACGCCAGCCAGTTTTGGTAACCCTCCATCATGCGTTTCAGACGTTTGATCTTCCTGTAATCGGCCCCGCTGGCCTCCAGCGGCTCAATGCGACGCTGCGCCCTTGCGTAATCCCTGCCGATCAAGCCCATGTCGAGTTCTTTGCCTTCGACAGCCAAGAATGCGCGCCTATTGGTCTCAATCACCTTGTGTTGGACAACACTCACACGACTGGTCGTTGTCTTCGGCGGGTGGATATTTTCCATAGGGGCAAGCCCTGTGAGCATACTGTCGAGCTGAATGTCACGGATTTCATTGCGTTGGTCGATGAGTACCTGACGCGTTCTGAGTAACTCCCGCTCCTCTTCTGTAGGCGTAGGGTCTTCACGGGTATCGATCTGATATTTCCTCTGGTTATACGGGACCAATTGCGCATTCAGCCTGCCCAATAGCGTCTGCCGCTTGCCTTGAGTCGGCGAGGACGACGTCGGCGACACGCTTAGTGACGCCGGCAATGGGGGCGACTCTGGGAGGCGCGGCTGCCTCACTCGGTCAGTGACGATGCGGTCCGGCGCCTGCTGTCGCCAGTGACTGCTGCCGTTTTGTTCGTATTCGCGAACCGGCACGCGCCCTGCAGCGCGGGTAGGTTCCATTTGCCGCGGCGCCTGGGTGGTTGCATTGCGTCGATGGGGAGATTGTTGCTGTTGCCATCTCTCTTCGTTGCGGCTTGGCCGCACCTGCACGGGCTCTCTAGTACGTGCAGGCGCCACCGGCGCCTGATGCCGTGGTGGGGGGCGCAGCGGATTCAGGTAGAAGGGTTCGCCCATGGCATCCGGCGCTGGCGCGTCGAGGCCGGCTTGCGCCATCTGCGGTCGCGGCGGACTCTGCACGGAGGCGTGGGGTGTGGATGCCTTACCCGGGGTCTGGGTTGCTTCGGTGGTCGGTGAACCCAGGCACATCATAGGCAGTCGCTTGCGCAGGCTAGCTAGCGACTTGCGCGCTGACGCGAGCATTGCGCGGGGCGACCTGGAGGTATTGTTCACCGCATCAGTCCTGGGAGCTTGATGCAGCACGTGGGATGAACATGACTCCGGAGTGGCTGCTGGCACATCGGCAGCAGCTGAGCTGGCTTGTTCTGCAGCGCCGCGATAATAGCTGCGCGGAAGAAAATTCGTGCGCATCACTTACTCCTTTCGGACTGTCCATCCATCGTAGCGATCCCATTGCGGTGCCGAAGACGGGTGGCGAACCGGCGTCGCGCAGTCCGAAAGCGCGAGCGTCAAGCCAGACGCATCCCCCATGCGATCGCAGCGATCGCGGGGGCCGCCAGTGCCAGCCCCAACCAGCCGCGCAGACCCAGGCGTTCGGCAACTCCCAGCCTGCCGACCAGGGCACCCACTACGACCACGCCCAGATTCATGCTGGCAAACACGATCGCCGGGCTGTGCGGCAGTCGCTGGTGTGCGCGCACGTAAGAGAGGATGTTGCCGAAATTGAGCGCACCCAACAGCACGCCGGCAAGGATGCTGCGGATGTTCAGCCTTGCGCCACGTGCCGCCCGCATGCTCTACACGCCAAGCATCAGCAGGAAGGCCAGCGCGAAACACAACGTCAACGATGTCAGCGATGGTGTCCCGGCCTGCGCAATGTGCTTGAGCAGCAAGTCAATGAGCGCAAAACCGCTCCAGACGCCAACCAGCCAGGGCCGGCCAATTGTCACCGGTGTCGGATCTGCGGCGTCTTGGTGACGCGGTCGTCGCACGATACACACGATTGCCAACAGGCCCAGTGCCAGACCCGTCAGCTTCCAGCCATCGACCGGTTCGCCGAAGACGGTGAAGGCGGCGGCGAGCGAGAGCACCAACGACAAGCGCTGCGCAATATCGGGACGCACAATGCCCGCGACCGCGACCGACCGCGCCATCACCAGGAAGATGGAGGGCAATGCGACGGCCAACAGCAGCAGCGCCAACCACGGCGTGGTCGTAGCACGTAGCGTGTCCAACGCAGGGTGCAGCGTCAGCCACGCCAGCAGTGCGGCGGTGGCCTAGTTCCAGGTAATGGCCTGAAACACGTCGATCTGGCGGCGCGGCGCAAGCTTCAACAGCACCGACACCAGGACACTGCAGACAACGGCAAACAGCAGCAAATGCATGGGCAACGCAACGAAGTGTGCAGGCAGGGCGATGAACGCGGCCGGCGGTGCGGCTATTATGCAGGCATGTCCAATCCCTCATTCCCCACCGAATCGGCTGCGTTGACGCTGCAGGGGCCGGTCGGCCCGCTGGATGTCGCGGTCGATCTGCCCGAGCCGGGTGTTGCCGCACGCGCGGTCACCGCCATCTTCTGCCATCCGCTCTCCACCGAGGGCGGCAGCATGCACAACAAGGTGGTCACCATGGCCGCGCGCGCGCTGCGCGAGCTGGGCATCACCGTGGTGCGCTTCAATTTCCGCAGCGTCGGCAATTCGGCGGGCACATTCGATCATGGCGATGGCGAGCAGGACGATCTGCGTGCGGTCGCCGACTGGGTGCGCACGCAGCGCCCGGGCGACACAGTGTGGTTGGGCGGTTTCAGCTTCGGTGCCTACGTGTCGCTGCGTGCTGCCGGATCCATCGCACCGCAGGTGCTGATTTCGATCGCACCGCCGGCCGGGCGCTGGGATTTCAGCGATATGCAGCCGCCGGCGCAGTGGTTGGTGATCCAGGGCGATGCCGATGAGATCGTCGAACCGCAAGCGGTCTACGACTGGCTGGACACCCTGGAACAGCCCCCCGAGTTGGTGCGCATGCCCGACACCAGCCATTTCTTCCACCGCAAATTGATCGACCTGCGCGGTGCGATCCAGCATGGTGTCCGGCGCTGGTTGCCGGCCGCAGTCTGACCGCGGCACGGCCCATGCGCGTCGCCCTGCGATGCGCTGTTGAGCGGGTCAGGCTGCAGCCGGCCCGCGGAGAATGTAATGAGTGAGATGACCCCGTCGCAGCGCTACGCCGCCGGCGTACAACGCGGTGACTGGCGCGCCGACCCCGCGCAACGGGCGGCCCTGGCGGAACTGGACCGTATTCACGAAGCGTTGGTGGACGGCGAACAGGACGGTTGGCTCGATCGGCTATCGGCGTTCTGGAAAAAACCCGAACCGGTACGTGGCCTGTATGTCTGGGGCGGTGTCGGGCGCGGCAAGACCTTTCTGGTCGATCTGTTCTACGACGGCCTGCCGATCAAGCAGAAATACCGCACGCATTTCCACCGTTTCATGCGCGGCGTGCACGAGCAGTTGCGCGAGCATGCCGGGCAAAGCGATCCGCTGGCCAGAATCGCCCAGCAGTGGCGCGAGAATCTGCGCGTGCTGGTGCTGGACGAATTCTTCGTCACCGATATCGGCGATGCGATGTTGCTGGCGCGCCTGCTCGAACGCCTGTTCGCCGAAGGCGTCACGCTGGTGACCACATCCAATACCGCGCCGCAAAATCTCTACGCCAACGGATTGCAGCGCGACAGCTTCATGCCAGCGATCGCGCTGCTACAGAAGTTCTGCGTGGAGCTCTATGCAGAAGGCACCGAGGATTACCGCATGCGCGCACTGACGCGCGCGCCGGTGTATCGCGCACCCTTGGACGCGCAAGCCGATGCCTGGCTTGCGCAGCGCTGGAGCGAGTTGAGCGGTAACGCCGAGGCGCGCGCGGGCAATATCGAAATCGAATCGCGCAAGATTCCGGTGCGTGCACGTGGCAAGAGTATCGCCTGGTTCGATTTTGCCGCGCTGTGCGAAGGCCCGCGCGGACCCGGCGACTACATCGAGATCGCGCGCGAGTTCACTACGGTATTGCTGGGCGGCATTCCGCACTTCGACCGCATGAACGAAGATGCCGCGCGCCGCTTCGTCAACCTGATCGATGAGCTGTACGACCGCCACGTCAATCTGGTCTGCACCGCACAAGACGCACCGCCGGCCTTGTACAGCGGCCAGCGCCTGGCCGGCGCCTTCGAACGCACCGCCTCGCGCCTGATCGAAATGCAGAGCGCGGACTACCTGGCCACAGCGCATCGCGCGTAAGCGGATGATGAGGTAGGTGAGGACCTGCGCGCTTGCCGCTGCCGTGTGTGGACGGTGGTGGCACTGCGCCGCCGACAATGTGATCGCTCCGCGTCGGCTGGCAACGTTATTCGGTGTTGTCGCTACTCCGAATGGGAACCGTGGATCCTCAGGAACTTGAGCTTCACCATAGCACCCGGCCAGTCTGTTGCCTTGGTCGGTCCAAGCGGATGTGGCAAGACCACGCTTGCCAAAATCGTCCTTGGCCTGCTTGCGCCGCAGGAAGGAGAAGTGACAGTAACCGAGCAGCCCAGACCTGTGTGCCGCAGCGCAATCCCCGCCGAGGGAATGGCGGCAGTGATGCAGGATGATTGCTTATTCTCTGGGACAATCGCCGACAACGTGGCGTTCTTCGACAGCTCGGCGGAGCTGTCCGAGATCGAAGCGGCAGCGCGTGCTGCTGGTTTCCACGATGACCTAGTGAAGATGCCAATGGGCTACGAAACCCTGGTCGGCGATATGGGCTCGACTTTGTCCGGTGGACAGAAGCAAAGGATCCTACTGGCGAGGGCACTATACACGCAGCCTAAGATCCTCGTGCTCGATGAAGCGACCAGCCATCTGGATAGCAAGAACGAAAAAGTTGTCAACGACGCAGTTATGGATCTGGAGATCACCAGGATCATCATCGCTCATCGCGAGCAGACCATTGCGATGGGGGACCGCGTGTTCGATCTTTCCAGGCAAACTTGGATCCGATGAGCGATCAGTGACTGTGTGGACGACGGACTCATGGCTTGCGCTCGGTTGAAGAGCCCAACATGCTGATCGCCGACTGCACCTACAGTAGTACCAGTGAAGCGTCCTCGTTAATTCGATCCACTTGAAAGTAGAGTTCCACTCCAAAGAGCTCTGCATGAAGAAGTCGAAGTTCACCGAAGAACAGATGGTCCGGATTCTGAGGCTTCCCCACATTTCTTCTTGCGAGATCAAGCACTTGGTGGGCCAGGCCGTGGAAGAAGGTGCGCGCATGGGGCACGCTTCAAGGTGACCAAGCCAGAGAACAGTGCCGACCATGCGCGCCAGCGAAGTATCGCAGAAGTGCCTGCCCGACTCACTGTCCGGCATGCACGCATTACGACAGCGCGCCTTGCTCGGCGCGATTGAAGCGCTGTTGCACGGAGGTCGGCTGACCCTGATCGACCTTGCACGTGCCTGGCCCGGCGCGACGCGGGTACGTGCACTGCTCAAGGCATGCGACCGTCTGCTGTGCAATCCCAGGTTGTACGCCGAGCGATCCGTGATCGAGCGGGACATGGCGCATTGGCCGCGACGGGGAAATCGGCACAACCTGTCCGGCCTCGGCATGAAACAACCAGAAACTAGACAGGCTTGGCTTTACCAGGCAGGCCCTACTGCGTAAAGTCCGCGCACCTTCAACGTTTCGTTGGCGGTTATCGTTGCGGGACTTGCTCTCGCCGCGTTTTCTGCAAGTCGCGCCGCTTAGGAGAGAGAAACCCGATGAAGCGCCACCTTCTGGTTAATGCCGTGTGTGCTGCTCTAGCGCTGCCGTCCCTCGCAATAGCGCAGAGCCAGGACGACGTGACACAGTTGGACAAGGTCACCGTGACAGGTTCGTTGATCCCCCGCTCCCAGATCGAAACTGCAACCTCGGTGTTCTCGATCACTGCCCAGGACATCCAGCGCCGCGGCTTCAAGGACGTCTACGACGTGCTGCGCTCGCAGCCGATGGCCACCGGCTCGGTCCAGGACGGCCAGTTCACCGGCGGCTTCACCCCCGGTGCCCAGTCGCTGAGCCTGCTCGGCCTGGACCCTGGCTTTACGCTGGTGCTCATCGATGGCCGGCCAATGGCCGACTACCCGCTGCTTTACAACGGTCAAAGCAATTTCGTCGATCTGGCCAGCGTGCCGGTCGGCATGGTTGAGCGCATCGACGTGGCGCCCGGCAATCAGTCCTCGATCTACGGCTCCAGTGCAATCGCCGGGGTGGTCAACATCATCCTGAAAAAGCGCATGGACGGCATGCAGATGAATTACCGCATGGGCACCTACGACGGTGGCGGCGGCAACAACCAGCGCTTTCAGCTCACCGGCGGCAACGCGATCGGCGGCGCCAACATCGTCTGGGGGCTGCAGCTCAACAATCAGGACCCGATCTACGGTTTTCAACGGCGCAATTTCGATTCGACCAACGACAACCCG
Organism: Xanthomonas oryzae pv. oryzae; assembly: GCF_004136375.1. NCBI lineage: Bacteria > Pseudomonadati > Pseudomonadota > Gammaproteobacteria > Lysobacterales > Lysobacteraceae > Xanthomonas > Xanthomonas oryzae. The sequence continues at coordinate 433,561 of NZ_CP031697.1, read as the reverse complement.
GATCCGACCCTGCGCTATGGCTCACAGGTGGCGCTGCACAGCATCCCCGGCCCCCCGGACAGCTATATCGACCCGGGCGCAGACAATTGCGCTGCGCTGGGCGCGCTGTTCAACCACTCGGTCACGCTCGACAACCGCTCCAAGCGCGGCAACTACTGCGGCAGCCGCAGCGCGCTCGGCTACTCAAGCATTCTCAACAAGGAGCGCAGTGCGAGCGGTTACGCCAACCTGAGCTATGCCTTCAACGACAATGCCGAGCTGTACGCGACACTGCTTCTCAACCGCACCAAGGTAGAAGTCAATGGCGGCTCGCGGTCCTGGCTGACCTCCGCCGACACCGGCGGCCTGTTCTACAACCAGAACACCCAGCAGCTGGAGACCTACAAGCGTATTTTCGCGCCCGAGGAAACCGGAAATCTCGACTTCAACAACGATCGCCAGACTGCCGATTCGTATAATATCGCGCTCGGCATGAAGGGCGGCCTGGGCGGCAGCAACTGGACCTACGACGCCTACTACGCACGCTCCGAATACCGTATCGAAAGCCGCCAGCAATGGCCACTGGCCGACCGTATCGAGGACTTTTTCCGCCAGCAGTTCCTCGGCCCGCAACTGAGCGAGCAATACGGCTACCCGATCTATTCGCCCAACGATGCCAACTTCTATCGCGCATTGACGCCGGCGCAGTACCGCAGCTTCAACGACGAGATCCACACCAAGTCCAGAACCTGGACCCAGAACCTCAACTTGCAGCTGACCAATACCGAGTTATTCACCCTGCCTGCCGGTGCGGTCGGCGTAGCCGGCGTGCTGCAGGCCGGCAATCAGTACTGGAACAATCCAACCGATCCACGCGTGATCGCAGGCGATTTCTACCAGCTGACCGGCACCCAGGGCAGCGGCAAGCGCGATAATTGGGCGGTCGCGTTAGAAATGCACGTGCCCATCCTCAGCACGTTGACCGCCAATCTGTCTGGCCGCTATGACGACTACAAGAACCAGGGCGGCGGCAGCGACTCCAGGCTGACCTATAAGGTGGGACTGGAGTTCCGGCCGGTCGATGCGCTGTTGTTGCGCGGCAACTACGCCACCGCGTTCAAGGCCCCCGATATGGCCTATACCTTCGCTGGCGACAGCGGCTTCTACGAGAGCGTCAACGACTATTACCGCTGCGCGATCGAAGAACCCAACAAGCCGATTGCCGATTGCAGCTACAGCGACACGACGATTGCCGGACGGCGTGGCGGCAACCCAGAGCTGAAGTCGATCACCGCCAAATCCTGGGGCTATGGCCTGGTGTGGTCGCCCAGCGCTCACCTCAGTGCCAGCGCGGACTACTATCACATCAACATCACCAACGAAGTCAGCGACATTAACTACGACCAGCTGTTGCAGATAGAGTCGGCATGCCGCCTGGGAAACCTGGACATCGCCTCGCCCACCTGCGTGGACGCCCTGTCGCGCATCGACCGCACCGGGCCCGACGCAACCGTGCCGAACCGCTTGAATAGCATCCGGGTCAACCCGATCAACATCTCCACCGAACAGGTGTCAGGCGTGCTCGCCAAGGCCAGCTACGACTGGAGCACCGCGTCGTGGGGAACCTTCCTCGTCGATGCGCAATACAACCTCACGCTCAAGCATGAAAGCCAGCAATTCCCCCAGGATCCGGTCATCGACCTGCTCAGCAATCCGTTCTATTCGCAGGAATTCCACAGCATCGCCAACGCCTCGCTGACCTGGAAGAAGAATGCCTGGACGACCACGCTGTTCGGTCAACGCTACGGCCGCACGCCCAACTCCGCCGCACAACGCAGCGATGCCGGCTACGCGACCAAGGACGCCGGCAAGGTGGCGGCCTGGACCACGTTCAATGCGACGCTGGACTATGCAATCAGCGACGATATCTCACTGACGGCGACGGTCAATAACCTGGCCAATACCCGTCCGCCACGCGACCGCACCGACACCTATTACCCGTACTACAACATCTTCAACTACACCGGCTACGGCCGTGCCTACATGCTGGAATTGAACTGGCGCTTCGGCGCGCATTGATTCACCGCACTGTGCATGCGTACCTCCAACGGCAGCCATAACGGCTGCCGCTGGCGTTTTAGGGCTTGCGACGCAGCTGCGGCCCTGTTGCGCGCCTGCATGCAAGAGCATGCATTTATCACGTTGCGCGAGCGGCTCGGCTAGCGTCACTGCTGTCCACCGAGGCGATTGCATTGGTAAGCATCGGAGTAGAGGCAGATCAAGTGCGCTCGCAGCGCGTCTGCTGCTGCGCCCAAGATCTAAATGCCGCTGTTAATGCAAGCCGGCATCGATCAGGCCAGCCTCTGCCAACGCTTGCCGCAGCGGCTCCAGCTGCATGGCATAGCGCCGCCAGTGCTCCACATTGCGACTGTGCACGCCCTCGCGCACCTGCACACTGCTCAGCGTGGCCGACGCCGCCGCATTACGCGTGATGTCGCTCTGCCCAGGTTCGATGTCCAAGCCGCAACGTGCCATCAACTGCTGCAACACCGTGGATGGATCGCGCACCATCTGCGTATAGTCCACATCGATCACCCGGCCCGGCAATGCCGCGCGCCATTGCGCCATCAACCCGTGATACGCCTGATAGTGGCGCGCCAGCGTGTGCACGTCGTAGCTGTAGGCATACGAATCGCCGAACAGCGCGCGGTAGTTGGAGAAGCACACCGCCATCGGCTCGCGCACCAGATGCACGATCAGCGCACCCGGCAGCGCGCGCGCGATTGCACCGATCGCCACCGCATTGGCGGGCAATTTATCGATATACCAGCGCGCCGGTCCGGCACGCCACTGGGTCTGTTCGAGATACCGCGCGCCAATCTGCGTGTAATCCAGCGTTGGGAACGCCTGCAGCAATCCCGCGTCCAGCAGACTGCGGCCAGCCTGATCCGCACCCCAGCGCAGCTGGTGGCCGAAGTCGTTCAATTCGCCGGCCGACACGATTTGCGAATGATTGCCCAGCATGCGCTCCAGCACCGTGGTGCCCGAGCGCGGCAGGCCGAGCACGAAGATCGGCTGCGGACCTTGCAGCGCGACGGCATCGGCGTCGCTGGCCTGCGCTGCGAACACACCTTGTTCAGCCAGGGTGCCCAACCGTGCGTAAAGCGACGCCTCGGCATCGGCATCGTGACGCAGGCGCGCATGCATGACCGCATTGCCGTGCTGCAGTGCGTCCCAGGCGGCATCGGTGTCGCCGAGATCTTCCAACTCTTTGTACAACGCAAATGCCAGCCCGGCGCGATCTTCGCTGTCGGGTTTGGAACGCTGCAACTGCTGGCGTAATTGGTCGACATGGTTGCTGCTGACGGTTTGACGGCGCAGCCGCGCACGCGTGAGTGCCGCGCGGCCGTAGCCCGGCACCAGCGCCAGGGTTTGCTCCAAAGCCTGCGCTGCGTCATCCAGGCGACCATTGAACTGCAGTTGCACTGCGAGAAAAAAACGGAAGTCCGGCCCATCGAATCCGCAGACCTGTGCGCGCTGCATCATCGCCAGGGCGTCGACGTGTTCGCCCAAGGATTGGTGCACGTGTGCGAGCAAGGCCAAGGTCGCGCCGTCGCGGCACTGCATCACCGAGGGATGCCGCAGCAGCGCGTGCAATTGGCGATGTGCGCCGACGCGCAACAAGGCCTGCGCCACGCGGCAACGCATCGCCACGTCATCGTCGACATCGCGTGCGGCCAGCTGCAGCTGCGCCACCGCTTCGCGCATGCGGCCGTTGGCCAGCACGGTGCCGGCCAGCAGCACGCGCGCCGACACATGTGTCGGCTCGACCTCCAGCAACGCCTGCAGTGCGGACCCCGCCACACCCAGGTCGCGACGTGCCAACGCGGCCTGCGCCGTCTGCCAGTGCAGCGCGCCCGTCGAACTGGACATCAGCTGGACAAGTGCTCGATGGCGGCGACGCTGCCGAGGCGGTCGCCGAGCTTCTTCAGCAGGGCAAGGCGGTTGGCACGCAGCTGCGGGTCTTCGGCATTGACCATCACGCCGTCGAAGAACGCATCCACTTGTGGGCGCAGGCGCGCCAAGCGTGCGAGCACGGCAACGTAGTCGTGGCGATGCAAGGCATCGCCGGTAGCGCCGATGGCGGCTTCCACCGCTTCGGCCAGGGCTTCTTCGGCCGGTTCGCGCAACAGCGCAGTGTCGATGTCGCCGGGAATCTCGCCTTCCACCTTGCGCAGGATATTGCGGATGCGCTTGTTGGCCGCGGCCAACGCTTGGGCTTCGGGCAACGTGGCGAAGATGCCGATGGCATCGATGCGGCGGTCGAAGTCGTAAAGGGAGCCGTGGGTCGCGCCCGGGTGCGCTCCTACGCCGGTCGGTGCCGTCACGGCTTCGGACGTGCCGGAGAACAATGCGGCGACCGCGTTGAAATGCGTAGCCGGTACGCCCTTGTCGGCGTAATAGCCGCGTAGGCGGTCGAGGATGAAGTCGAGGATTTCTGCTGAAGTTGCCTCTACGTTTGGCACCCATAATCCGCCGCTCTGACGCTCTGCGACATGGACACCTTGCACCTTGGCAGCCTCAACCGCTGTCTGTTGTTTGCTAGCTTGCGACCAAGCCAAAGCGGAATTAACCAAACCGACTGCTTTCTTGAGCAATTCAGTTAGGGACAGATCAAACCCACTCTCAATCACCGTCCGCGCCAACCCCAACGCATTGCGCCGCAGCGCAAACGGATCCTTGTTACCGGTCGGCTTCAACCCGGCCGCAAATCCACCGGCCAAGGTATCCAGGCGTTCGGCAATCGCCAGCACCTTGCCCAGCGGCGACAGTGCGATGTCGTCGCCGGCAAAGCGTGGTTGGTAGGCCTGGTCGATGGCCAGCGCAATCTCGCTGGGCTCACCGGCGGCCTTGGCGTAATGGCGGCCGGCAATGCCCTGCAATTCCGGGAATTCGTTGACCATGCGCGATTGCAGGTCGTTCTTGGCCAATTCTGCAGCGCGGCGTGCCTGCAGCGGGTCGGCGCCCACCTGCGGCGCGATGACTTCCGCCAGCGCTGCCACGCGTGCGACCTTGTCGGCCACCGTGCCCAGCTTGGCCTGATAGGTGACGCTGGCCAGACCATCGCCCATCGCCTGCAGACCCTGCTTGAGGTCTTCGTCGAAGAAGAACTTGGCGTCGGCAAAGCGCGGACGGATGACGCGCTCGTAGCCCTTGGCGACTTCGGCCACGTCCTTGGATTGGATGTTGGCGATGCCGATGAACTGCTCGGTCAAGGTGCCGCCGTCGTCCAGCACCGGGAAGAATTTCTGGTTGATCTCCATGGTTTCGATCAACGCTTCCTGCGGCACCGCCAGGAAATCGCGTTCGAAACTGCACAGCACCGCCGACGGCCATTCGACCAGGTTGACCACCTGCTCCAGGTTGTCGTCGCTGATGCACGCGCTGCCGCCGGCCTGCTTGGCGGCCGCTTCCACTTCTTCGACGATGCGGGTGCGGCGCGCATCGGGATCCACCAGTACATGCGCCGCACGCAAGGCTTCGACATAGTCGCCCGGCACCGCCAGCGAGACCGCGCCCTCATGCATGAAGCGGTGGCCGCGCGTGATGCGATCGCCACGCACGCCCAGCAATTCGGCCGGGATCACCTCGTTGCCGAACAGCAGCACCAGCCACTGCACCGGCCGTGCGAAGGCGTATTCGTGCCCACCCCAGCGCATCGGCTTGGGAATCGGCATCGCGGCGATGGCCTCGCGCAGGATCTCCGGCAACAGCTCGGCGGTACGCGCGCCCGGGGTCACCGCGCGGTGCACGAAACGCTCGCCCTTGGCGTCGCTGGTGCGCTCCAGCGCGGTCCAGTCGATGCCGGCCTTGGCCGCGAAACCCGCCAATGCCTTGGTCGGTTGGCCTTCGGCGTCGAGGGCGATGTTGAGATACGGTCCCAGCACTTCGGAGCGCTGCTCCGGCTGCTCGGTGGCCACGCCCGGCAGCAGCACCGCCAGACGACGCGGGGTGGACAGCGGTTTGGCAGCGCCACGGGTGACGGCAATGCCGCGCTTTTCCAGGCCGCTGAGCACACCATCGAAAAACGCCTGCGCCAGATCCGGCAGCGCCTTGACCGGCAGCTCTTCGGTGCCCAGTTCGATCAGCAGGGGAAGTTGTTCGCTCATATGACATGGACCTTTGCGTATTCCCTTCTCCCGTCGGGAGAAGGTGCCCCGGAGGGGGCGGATGAGGGTACGGGCGAAGCTCTGTGGAGTTTGGGTGCATGAGGGCTGTGCCCCATACGCTCACCCCTCTCCCGAGGGGAGAGGGGCTTGTTGCGTCCTTCTCCCCTTGGGAGAAGGTGACCCGCAAGGGCGGATGAGGGTACGGGCGAGGCTCTGTGGAGTTTGAGTGCACGAGGGCTGCGCCCCGTACCCTCACCCCACCCCCTCTCCCGCAGGAGAGGGGCTCTGGCTACTGCTTTACCCCAGGAAAGCCAAGCTTCTCGCGCTGCGCGTAATACGCCTGCGCCACGCCCTGGGCCAGCGCGCGCACGCGCAGGATGTAACGCTGGCGTTCGGTCACGCTGATCGCACGGCGCGCATCCAGCAGGTTGAAGGCGTGGCTGGCCTTGGTGACCTGCTCATACGCCGGCAGCGGCAGGCCGACCTCCACCAGATGCTTGGCTTCGGCTTCGCAGGCGTCGAAGCGGTGGAACAGCTCGGCCACGTTGGCGTGTTCGAAGTTGTAGGTGCTCTGCTCCACCTCGTTCTGGTGATACACATCGCCGTAGGTCACTGCGGCGCCATCCGGGCCGTAGGTCCACACCAGCGCGTAGACGTTGTCGCAACGCTGCAGATACATGCACAACCGTTCCAGCCCGTAGGTGATCTCGCCGAGCACCGGCTTGCACTCGAGCCCGCCGGCCTGCTGGAAGTAAGTGAACTGGGTGACCTCCATGCCGTTGAGCCAGACTTCCCAGCCCACGCCCCAGGCACCGAGCGTGGGCGACTCCCAGTTGTCTTCGACAAAGCGCAGGTCGTGCACCAACGGATCGATACCCAACGCCTGCAACGAGCCCAGATACAGGTCCTGGATGTTGTCCGGGTTGGGCTTCATCGCCACCTGGTACTGGTAATAGCGCTGCAGGCGATTGGGATTTTCGCCGTAGCGGCCATCGGTGGGGCGGCGCGAGGGTTGCACATAGGCCGCATTCCACGGCTCCGGGCCCAGCGCGCGCAGGAACGTGGCCGGGTGGAATGTGCCCGCACCCACTTCCAGGTCCAGCGGCTGGATCAGCACGCAGCCTTGTTCGGCCCAGTACTGGTTGAGGGTCTGGATCAGGCCCTGGAAAGTGATTGGAACGCGCCGGGAATCGGACATGCAGCAGAGGCCGTGCGGAAGGGGTGCGCTAGTATACCGGCCGACCCGCGGCGCTTTGCCGCGGAGCACCGCTGCAGGGGAAGACACGCATGGAACAGCGGCGCACCGCCGATCCGGACAACGCCGTGGCATTGCTGCCGCGCGGCCGGCTGATGTTCGACCCGGTGGCTGCGGCCCTGCTGGCCGACGGCATGGTGGTGCCCCACGAACACGAGCGTGTGCAGTTTTCCGCCAGCGGCGCGCGCAGTGCCAGCGATGTGCATCCGCTGGTGCTGCTGGCCAATCTGAAATTGCATGCGGCGCAACCGCCGGCCGGCGAGCTCGGACTGGAGCGGCTGACCGAGTGGCTGGCCACGCGCACCGGGCTACGCTATCTGCGCATCGACCCCACTCGCATCGATGTCGCCGCCGTGACCGGCGTGGTCTCGCACGCCTATGCGCGCCGCCATCGCATCCTGCCGTTGGCGCTGGGTGCCGAGCGCGTGCTGATCGCCACCAGCGAGCCGCTGGCGCTGGACTGGCTGGCCGACGTGCAGCATCTGAGCCGGCGCCGCATCGAGCTGGCGCTGATCAACCCGCTGGATCTGCATCGCTACACGATGGAGTTCTTCGGTGTCACGCAGTCGGTGCGCGGCGCGCGTAGCGATGCACGCAGCACCGAATCCAACGTCGGCCTGCCCAGCTTCGAACAACTGGTGGAACTGGGCCGCGCCGGCGACGTCAACGCCGACGACCACCACATCGTGCATATCGTCGACTGGCTGCTGCAGTACGCCTACGAACAGCGGGCAAGCGACATCCATCTGGAGCCGCGCCGCGACGCCGGGCGCATGCGCTTCCGCATCGACGGCGTACTGCACAAGGTGCTGGAAGTGCCGCCGTCGGTGATGACCGCGGTGGTCAGCCGCATCAAGGTGCTGGGCCGCATGGATCTGGCCGAACGCCGGCGTCCGCAGGATGGCCGCATCAAGACCCGCTCGCCCGGCGGGCGCGAAGTGGAAATGCGCTTGTCGACGATGCCCACCGCATTCGGCGAAAAGTGCGTGATGCGTATCTTCGACCCGGATTCGGCATTCAAGAGCATCGAGCAGCTGGGTTTCAGCCCCGAAGAAGCGGCGGGCTGGAGCGCGCTGGTCGAGCGTCCGCACGGCATCGTGCTGGTCACCGGCCCGACCGGCTCGGGCAAGACCACCACGCTGTATTCCACGCTCAAACGCCTGGCCACGCCGGATGTGAACGTGTGCAGCGTGGAAGACCCGATCGAAATGATCGCGCCGGAATTCAACCAGATGCAGGTGCAGCAGAACATCGACCTGGATTTCGCCAGCGGCGTGCGCACGCTGCTGCGCCAGGATCCGGACATCATCATGATCGGCGAAATCCGCGACCTGGAAACCGCGCAAATGGCGGTGCAGGCCTCGCTTACCGGGCATCTGGTGTTGTCGACGTTGCACACCAACGACGCGGCCTCTGCGATCACCCGCCTGCTCGATCTGGGCGTACCCCATTACCTGGTGGCCTCCACGCTCAACGGCGTGCTGGCGCAGCGGCTGGTACGCACGCTGTGCGTGCATTGCAAGCGCCCGCACACGCTCAGCGACGCCGACTGGGCGGCCATCCGCGAACCCGGCGAAGCGCTGCCGGAACCACTCAACGTGCACGCGCCGGTCGGCTGCCTGGAATGCCGCCGCACCGGCTATCTGGGCCGGGTGGGCCTGTACGAACTGCTGCCGGTTACCCCGCACCTGCGCACCCTGATCCGCCCGGACACGGAACTTGCCAGCTTCAGCCAGGCTGCCCGCGGCGAAGGCCTGCGCACGCTGCGCCGGACCGGCCTGGAGAAGGTCGCCGCCGGGCTGACCACCATCGAAGAAGTACTGTCGGTGTTGCCGCCGCGGGAATAGACGCGTCTTTCGTCCTGACGACCACGCCGCTTGCGCGCGCATGACCCGTAGGGACCTTCGACGCGGCGAGGCATCGAGGGCCGGCAGGATTCGGTTGAAAACGTCCGTGCTGGCGGCAGGACCGATCCCTGCTGGTCGCCCGTGTTCGCTCAGGTGCACGGTTGCGTGGCATGCACGCAGCAACACCTCCGGTTTGCACGCCGTTCTTGGACACGTCGCGGTCGATCGCCATAACGGCGATCAACGCATTCGCCCGCGCCTGCGAGTCTCGCGCGCTCGATTCCCGCACCCGTGGAACCCGGCGCTCATGGCTTGAGGGCGGAGCTGTCGTCCGGCTCACAGCTGGACGCTTGAGAGCCGCAGGTGCGCGAGGTCTTGCGCGTTGATTGGTCCTCATGCGCGACCTCCAAGGCGCTCGATGTGGGCGGGCTTGCTCACCTTGGCTGTCATCTCGTGCATCGCCGTTCTGTGCCCTGCGATTTCCTGCGTCAGTTTTGCCTGCCTGACCGGATCGGGCAGAGGTTTTTGCCGCTCCTTGTCGAGGCGTGCCTGCGCCAACTGCATCCGCTTGTACGACAGATGCGTTTGCGCCTTGGCGTTGAAACTCTCGGCCGTGTGGAACTGCACTTCGAACGCGTAGCCCTCGGCATCGGTGAAGCTGGCATTGATGCCCCGGTAGCTGCCGTCTCCCGAGGTAAAGTAATTCTGCAAGTTCACGCACGTCATCCCTTGCCGACGCAGCGCGTCCTGGGCCGCCTGCACCTTCGCCACGAAACCCTCGGACGGCAACTCAAGCACATAGCGCAGCGCATCGCCCACGCTCCGCGTGGCCTGTTCTGCAGTCATGCCGGCGCGCAGATGGCGCCGGATCTTGTCCTTGATCGAGGCGAGCGATTTCTGGAACGGCGCCTGTTGCACCTGCTCGATCCGGCCCTGGCTGGCCTTGTAGCGCACGTTGCCCCAGAGCCGCGCGCCCAAGCCGTCGGCCAGCGTGTTGAGCACCGGCGTCAGCGACGCTTGCTTGCCTGTGGCGGCATTGAACACCCTGTGTGCCGGCGATGCGCCTGCATTGACGGGGGTCTGTTCGGAGGCGAGCGCCGGCGGCGTGCCTGCCAACGCCGGCACGGTTTCTTCCTGCCAGTCGTCGATCTCCTCGCACCCTGGCGGCGAGGCCACGCGCTTGAAGGCCTCCAGCGCAGGCGCCTGCAGCGTGCGCTGCTCGGCCCGCGACGCACCGCCAAGCGCCAGCGCGTGGGTGCGCTTGTACAGATCGTGGAAACGCTCCTTGAGCGCGAAGGTCTCCGGCGTATGGAACTGGATCTCCCACAGCGCACCCTCAGGGCTGCGCAGCGTGAGATTGATGGCCTTGAAGGAGGGCGAGTACTCGGTGAATTGATTGGTCAGCTTGACCCGTGCATGGCCCTGATCGTCCAGTGCGGCCAGCACGGCGCGCAGGCCGGCGGTAAAGCCCTGCGGTTCCAGCACCACGCTGTAGCACAGCGCGTCGTTCACGCTGGCTGCCGCCTCTTCCAACGACTGCTTCTTCAACGCCACTCGCTGCTTGAGCTTTTCCTGCAACGAGCTGTATGACTTCAGTTGATGCTGCGTGCCGGCCAGTTGCCCACCATGGCGCGCGGCAATGTTCTGCAGCATGTCGGTGACCTGCGGCTCCATCTGGCGAGCGCGCCCGAGCAAGGTCTGTGCCTTGAGCGCAATGTCCTGCGGCTGCACGTCGCGCAGACGCTCGGCCGGCGGCTGAGACCGGTCGATCCAGCCGGCCTGCTGTAGCGCCTCAAGCGCGTCTTCCATGACGCCAGCGGCCATCGACGGCATGCGCTGCAGCAGCAGCTTGGTCTGTTCGGGATCGAAGCGCCCATCCTGCATGGCCCGGGCGGTTACCCTGCTGTAGGGCAGGCTGCGGACCCGCTCGGCGAAGCCCCGCTCGGCCCGTTCGCAGGCCTCCACGATCTTGGCGAACAGTGCCGTACCGGTGTCGGACTTCAGTGCATCGGTGCCGACCTTGATCGCGATGGTGAACAGGTTGCGCATGGTCAGTTCCGGCTCGCCGGGGACGAGCCCGGGTTGCCCGTCCGGGAACTGCGCATGCGACAGCCGGCACACCGGATAGTTGTCCAGAATGGCGTGGATGCGCGCGTCGACGCCAGAAGCGGCCTCGTAGGCCTTGGCCAGGCCGGGAAACGCCTCAGCCAGGGCCTCGGGCAACGCCGGCGCGGCGCTGTCGGCGGCCGGGTCCGCCGCAAGCGCACGCAGCTGCGCGTGCAGCAACTCGGCAGCTTCACGCGCCTCGGGCAGGTGGGCGCGTTTGATCGCCTCGCGCGCCTGCACGCGCAGCGTGGCCAACACCTGGGGATCGCGGACCTGCTCTTCGAGCAGCTCGCGCAAACCGTCGCGCAACCCGCGCTCGATGCCATCGTAGGTGCCGAACATCATGTCGCGCGCCATCGCTTCGCGCAGCTCGTCCGGCTGCCCCATGAAGCGCGCCGCCAGCGTGGCGGCCGCCGAGGTGATGCGCTGACCGCGCTTGAGGGCCATGATTTCCGACAGCCGCCCGGGCTGGTAGTGGCCGCTGACCGGGTCGATGGCCGGCGTGGCCGTCTTCGGCGGCTTGAAGGACTTTTGCCGACCGAGCCTGGCCTTGCGATCCATCACCCGCGAAATCAGCGCAGCCAGCTTGGGATAGCCTGCGTAGATGAAGGCGTCGTCGCCGTCGGTGTCCATGTCGCGTTTGCGCAACTCGTCGATCGGCAGTGCGCCCAGGCGCCCAGGCTCCACGATGTCCTTGAGCCGCAGGCTGCCGGTGCTGAGGATGTCGCGCGGCAACGCACCGCGGTCACGGCCGTTTGTCCAGCACGACAGCGTCTTCAGATCTTCCTTGGAGCAGGCCAGGTCGGTGTCGCTGAACGCGGCCGGCCACTGCTGCTCCGGCACCACCACCAGCATGCCCTTGCTGTGCAGCATCTGCGGATCGACGCCGGAGCGATCATCGAAACCGGTGTAGCTGTACTGGATGCCGAAGCACTGGGAGAGGAACGCGGCGGTGGCGTCGCCCTTGGCCACGGTGGCGATGCGCTGCTCCGGCACCGGCAGCAGATTTTGCTTGTCGTAGGGAGGTTTGCCGAGCAGCAACGGGCCGCCCGTGACGTCGAAGGCCTGGCTGCGCTGCTGCGGCAGATGCACCTTGTCGTCGGCCGAAGGCACCGCACGCACCCGCTGACCCTTGTAGCCACCGCCGATCAGCGGCCTGTACACCCACAGCGGATCATCGCCTGCCGGCTCCAGTGTCTGCAGCCGTTCCTGCATCGCCGCGTGCGCCTCTTCCAGCGCCGCGGCATCGCGCGGGTAATGGTGCAACGCCTGCGCCGGCATCATCGAAGGCCCCTTGTCCTTGGCCACCAGATCGCGCTGCTCCTCGGTGGCCTGGTTCGCCTGCACCGCGTGCCAGGCATCGTAATGCTTGCGGAAGGCCGGAATGGCCAAGGCCACCTCCAGTTTCAGGAAGCCGCAGCCATCGTTGGGGCACAACGCCAGGGCCGTGCCATCCACGGCCAACGGCTTGAACGGATGCGCAGGGCCCTCCACGTCATCGAACACGCCCAGGCGCAACGTGCCCTCCACGACATGGTCGCTGGGCACCATCTCCAGCAGCGAGCGCTGCATGCGCGACCAGTCCTCGCGTTGCGGCGCGAGCTTGGCCGCCAGGTGCATCAGGCTGCTACCCGGGGCGGTGTCGGCATAGCGGAATGCTGGTAACAGCGACGCCGACTCCTTCCTGTGAGACAGCACCAGGCTGCCGCTACCGGATTTGCTGCGCGCCGCGCGGCTGCCGCCGAACAGGTCGAAGCGCCAGGGCTCGCCGTTGTAGTTGAACGTGCGCGCCAGCATGAAGGTCGATAGCTCACCAGGCAATTGCACCTCCACCAGCGGCAGCCCGGTCAGGCGCGCAAACAGCGAATACGGTTTGTCCGATTCGGACCGGTTGGTCGACAGCTCCTTGCCCACCAGATCGACCACCACATGGGTCGTGCTGCCGCGGCCGGGCGCCGGCGCCACCGGCCGGCCGGGAACCGAGGCCATGCTCAAGCGCCCACTGTCCAGGTCGAAGCGGGTGGGTGGATGGGCCTGGGTAATCGCCGGCGCGTCCTTGGCCATGCGCAGGTCCAGGGCGTCGAACACCTGCTCGCCGGCCTCGATCTGCGCGATCAGGTTCCAGCTCATCTCGCCCAGGTCCGCCTCGATCGCCTCGCGCGTGCGCGCCAGCGTCAGGTCCACCCACTTCAACAGTTCATCGCGGCGCTGGCGCAGTTGCTTGCGCGGGCCGTCAAGATGGCGCGCCTTCCATTGCCGGCTCACCACCGCGTAGGCCTTGAGCACCTGGTAGAAGGTCAGCGCCGGGCAGCGCGTTGCATGCTGTTCGACGGCGGCCGAAGCGCGCGCGCCGTCACTGCGCAGGTACAGGTCGATCTTGCGCGCGACGATGGGCTGCAACGTATTGAACACGTGCAATGCCTGGCCCCGATGACGGGGGGTCAACTCCGGACTGCGGATCAGCGGCAACAGTCCCATGCAGAGGCTGCCGATCCCCTCAAGGCTGGTCTGGCGTAATCCATCGTCCCCGATCAGGGCCGACACCCGTTCCAGTGCTGGCTGTCCCAGCGAACGCATCTGGCGCTGCAGCCGCGCCGATGCAAGGGCCTTGAAGAGCACACCGATATCGGTGGCCGAAGCGGACGCAAACCGCTCGCGGTGCAGGTCCAGGTGCCCGGCCATCGCCTGCAGCTTGGCGACAGCCAGGGTCCGGAACTGCTCATCGTCCTCTTCGTCCAGAGGCGACAGCCGGGACATCGCGTTGGCCACCACCGCGATCCCACGCATCTCGAACTGCCGCCAAGGCAGCTCGGCCGAGCCTGCACGCTCGGCGAGCAGCACGAATGCCGACCGGCACACCGGCCTGGCGAGGCATTTGCTCAGCGCGTTGAGCGCGATGGCCACCCCTTGCGCGCTCAGGGCATTGCGCAAGCCGGGCGCGTTGGCCAGCGTCGCAGCCAAGACGTCGATGGCGCTCTCGCAGGCCTGCGTGCCGGGCCATTTGCTCAGGGCGTTGAGCGCTTGGCTCACGTTGATAGGGTCGAAGGCATGACGCAAGCCGGCATCGTCGGTCAACCGCTTGGCCAGCGCGCTGGCGGCGGCCGCGCAGACCGGGGAGTCGGGCCATTTGCTCAGGGCGTTGAGTGCGTTGCCAAAGCCTTGCGAGTCCAGGGCATTGCGCAAGACAAGATCGTCGCTCAGACGCTCCGCAAGCGCGCTGGCGGCGGCCAAGCAGACCGGCATCTCGGGCCATTTGCACAGGGCGTTGAGCACGGTGGTGAGGCCTTGTGAGCTCAGGGCCTTGCACAAGCCGGGATCGTTGGACAGCCGTGCAGCCAGCGCCTCGACGGTAGCCGCACAGACCGGCATCTGGAGCCATTTGCTCAAGGCGTTGAGCGCATTGGCCATCCCTATCGGGTCGAGCGCATTGCGCAACGCGGGCTCGTCGACCAATCGCTCGGCCAGCGCGTCGACCACCTCGCCACCGGCCGGCACGTCCGGCCATTTACTCAGCGCGTTGAGCACTTGGGGCAGGTTGGAAGCGTCCAGCGCCTCGCGCAGGTCGGGATCGTCGCTCAGCCGCTCTGCCAGCGCGCTGGCAGCGGTCGCGCAGACCGGTATGTCCGGCCATTTGCTCAGCGCGTTGAGCGCAGTGGCCACACGATGCGCGCTCAGGGCCTTGCGTAACTCCGGTTCGTCGGCCAGCCGCTCGGCCAGCGCACTGACGGCGGCCGCACAGACCGGCACGTTGGGCCACTTGCTCAGGGCGTTGAGCACGATGACCACGCCATGCGCGGTCAGAGTGTGGCGTAACTCGGGTTCGTCGGCCAAGCGTTCAGCCATCGCGCCGGCGGCGGCCGCACAGACCGCGTTGTCGGGCCATTTGCTCATGGCATTGAGCACGGTGGCCACGTGCTGCACGTCGAAGGCCTCGCGCAACCTGGGATCGTCGGCCACCCGTGCGGCCAGCGCGCTGGCGGCGGCCGCACAGGCCGGCGTGTCAGGCCATTTGCTCAGGGCGTTAAGCGCGTTGGTCATTTCTCGCGGCTTGAGCACGTCGCGCACATCTGGCTCGCGTAGCTGCCGCTCGGCCAGCGTGTTGGCGGCCGCCGCACAGGCCTGGTTGTCGGGCCATTTGCTCAGGGCGTTGAGCGCGGTGGCCACTTGCTGCGCGTCGAAGGCCTTGCGCAACCTGGGTTCGGCGACCACCCGTGCGGCCAGTGCGCTGGCAACGGCCGCACAGACCGGCGTGCGGGGCCATTTGCTCAGGGCATTAAGCGCATTGGCCACGTCTACTGGATTGAGCTCCTTGCGTAACCCGGGATCGGCGGCCAGCCGCTCGGCCAGCCCACCGGCAGCGGCGGCACAGACGGGGGTGTCAGGCCATTTGCTCAAGGCATTCAACGCGTTGGCCACGTCCAGTGAATTGAAGGTCTTGCGTAACAGGCGATCGCCGACCAGGCGCCCTGCCAACAGGCGGGCAACTTCCGCACAGACCTCGGTGCCCGGCCATTTACTCAAGGCGTTCAAGACGTTGGTCACGTCGACCGGGTCAAGTTCCTTGCGCAGGTCGGGCTCGTCGACCAGCCGCTCGGCCAGCGCGTTGACGGCCTCTGCACAAACCGCCGTGTCCGGCCATTTGCTCAACGCGTTGAGCACGATGACCACGCCTTGCCGGTGCAGGTCCTTGGGCAACTGGGGCTCGTCGGCCAGCCGCTCGGCCAGCCCGCTGGCGGCAACCGCACAGAGCTGCTTGTCAGGCCATTTGCTCAAGGCCTTGAGCGTATTGACAACCTGATGTGCGTCGAACGCCTTGCGCAACTGGAGCTCGTCGACCACCCGCTCGGCGAGCGCGCTGGCGGCCTCTGCGCAGATCGGCGTGTCGGGCCATTTGCTCAGGGAATGGAGCGCGATGACCAGTTCTTGCGGCTTGAGGGCCTTGCGTAACCTCCTTTCGTGGGCCAGCCGCGCGGCCAGCGCACTGGCGGTCTGCCCACAGATTGGTGTATCCGGCCATTTGCTCAGCGCGTCCAGTGCTTGGGTCACGTTGATCGGGTCCAGGGCCTTGCACAGCTCGGTATCGTGGGCCAGCCGCCCGGCCAGCGCGCTGACGGCCTGCCCACAGATCGGTAGATCCGGCCATTTGGCCAGCGCGTTGAGCGCGTTGGACACACCTTGCGGGTCCAGACCCTTGCGCAATTCGAGATCGTCGACCACGTGCTCGGCCAGCGCACTGGCGGCGGCTGCACAGACCGGGGTGTCTGGCCATTTGCTCAGCGCGTTGAGCACGCTGGATACGCCCTGCGGCTCCAGGTCCTTGCGCAGCTCGGGGTCGGCGACGAGCCGCTCTGCCAGCGCACTGACGGCAGCCGCGCAGACCGGGTTGTCGGGCCATTTACTCAGGGCGTTGAGCGCGGTGGACAGGCCTCGCGCGTTCAGGGCCTTGCACAACTCGGGGTCGTCGGCCAGCCGCTCGGCCAGTGCGATGGCGGCCTCCGCACAAACCGGTAGATCGGCCCATTTGCTCAGCGCGTTGAGCGCTTGAGTCACGTTGATGGGGTCCAGGGCCTTGCGCAAGCCGGGATCGTCCACCAATCGTTCGGCCAGCGCACTGGCGGCAGCCGCACAGACCGGGGTGTCGGCCCATTTGCTCAGGGCGTTGAGCGCATTTCCCAGTTCTTGCGGCTTCAGTTCATTGCGCAATCTGGACTCGTCGGCCAACCGCTCGGCGAGCGCGCTGACGGCATTCCCACAGTCCGGCGTGTCGGGCCATTTGCACAGGGCGTTGAGCACGGTCGCCACGCCCTGGGCATCCATGGCAGAACGCAGGCGGTCGTCGCTGGCGACAAGTGCGGCAAACCGGGGCGCCACCGCCTGGCAGTCCGGGTTATCGGACCACTTGCTGAAGGCATTGAGTGCCAGGCTGATGTTCTGCGCATTCAGAGTCTGTCGGGCTTTGTCTTCACGCCGCAGATGGCGTGCCAGACGCGCCACCGCGCGTTCACACCGGCCGCTGTCGAGATTCTTCGAGAAGGCATTCAGAAACAGAGCTGACGGGTAGCCTCCCAGCCCCACCAAATCATCGGCCTGCGTCAGCTCTCCGGCGATCCACGCGATGGCCTCCATGCATGCGGGCTGGTTCGGGTGCTTGCTCAGCTTGTTGCCCACATGCGCCAGCTGCGCCAGCGATGCCCCTTCGAACCATCCGGTCCCGGACAGGTACTGCGCCGCGAGCTCGGTGCAACGATCCAGATCGCGGGGCGTCACGCCTGCCCTGGCACGCCGTGCAGTGGCAATCAGCTGAAGATATTTGTCCAGGCGCTGCGCGTTGACTTGCGCGTTGACACTCTCTTCCAGGAAGGGCAGCGCCATCCCGTTCCGCATGCGATGCGCCAGCTCGTTGTCATATGCCATCGACACGCACAGGCCCGCATTGTGGTTGCGAGCCATTCCGTGGGGCTCGCTCAACTGTCGCTGCTGTTGCTGTCGCTGTGCCTGTAGCCGTTTTTTTGCCGCCAAGTCCAGCTGATGTTCGGCCCTGCGGAGGTCCTCGGTCGTCAGCCCCATGCCATGGAATGGCCGCTTTGACTGCCGGGATGGCGCCTGCTCTTCACGCGGTCGCTTTCTGGCGGACGATTCGGACAGTTGTTCGCGCGGTCGGAGAAATGCCCTTGCCTCCACACCATGATGCTGCGACGACCGTTGTGGCCGATGCTGCGCTGACGGCGCGCCGACGTCGGCGGTCACCTTGTCAGGGTATCGCTCGGTTTTGATGCGCTCGTTTCCTACGGCAGCCGGCTGCCCCTGCCGAAAGCGCCTGTCCCATGCGCCTTCACTGGCATCGATTTCCTCTTTCTTTGAATCGCTTGCCGTAAAGGGCTGCCTGTCGGGCGTCGAGGCCCTTGGGTCATCCGACTCTATCCTCTGCCGTTTTCTAGGCGGTCGTCCAAGCGGTTGATGCATGCCGCTGCTGCTGGCTGCTGCCTGATCCTCCGTCAGCGCGGGCTTTTCGGCATGAGCGTAAGGCGAGTGTGTGCGTAACGCAGTTGGATTGGTGGCATGGGTTTTCATGCCCGGACATTTAGTCAATCTGCCCGCGAGCGACTTCTTCAATACGAAGCGCCGACGACGTGTGCGAAGCCCGCTGCGCGTTGGGCCAATGGCCCTAAGAACCTGTTCACGATCTTATTCAAACCGTGCAAACTCCACGAATGCGCGAGAAGAACGATCCAAGTGACGTGAGCCGTGAGCGGTTCGAGCAAATCCGCCCGATTCTGGAGCAAGCCCGCAAGCGCACCAAGCCTGTGACAGTGGATATGTATGAGGTGTGGTGCGCAGTGCTGTATCTGCTACGGACAGGGTGCCCGTGGCGTGCGTTGCCCAGTGACTTTCCGAAGTGGCGCACGGTGCATTCCTACTTTGCCAAGTGGAGCGAAGTGGACGATGAAGGAATAAGCCTGCTGGAGCGGGCGCTTAAAAAATCAGGTTGGCACGGCCCGCGAGAAACAGGGGCGCAAGGCCTGCAGCACGTTCTTGATCGTGGACGCGCAGAGCGTGAAGAACAGTGATACAGCCGGCCAGAAAGGCTATGACGCGGGCAAGAAGGTATCGGGGATCAAGCGCCACATCGCGGTGGATACGCAAGGCTTTCCACATGCCGTTGCGGTGACCACGGCGGAAGTCACCGATCGTCAAGGTGCGCTGGAGGCATTGAAACGCTGCCGATCGGGTTTAGGTCGGGTGAAACGCCTGCTGTGCGACAGCGGCTACACCGGAGATCCCTTCGCCGAGGGCGTACAGGACATTCTGGGCAAGCATGTCACCGTACAGATTGCCAAGCGCAGCGAGCTGCATACCTTCAAGGTCATGCCCAAGCGCTGGAGTGTCGAACGCAGCTTTGCCTGGCTGGAGAAGAACCGGAGGCTATGGAAGAACTGCGAGCGAAGGCTCAATACAAGCTTGCAGTTCATCCATCTGGCGTTCCTGGCACTGCTGCTCAGGAGATCGTGAACAGGTTCTAAGAAACCTTTGAACAACGCTTTCGCCAGCTTCCGATGAGTACCTGGGGCAGTCTCCGTAAGTGGCAAGCCATTGATTTCCAGCATGTGTGGCCGTCGCGATCAAGCGAAACCCCAAATTCGCTCGCAACGCCACGCGTTGTTCAGAGGTTCCCTAATACATTTACATTGCATGGATTGAACGCGTGGGATGCAGCACGCCAGCACGACGACGTGCTCCGCAGCCGTCAAGCGCACTGTTCGGATGGTTATGCAAGATTCGATGTTTTTCCACACCAATCCTGCCGAACCTTGCGTCGACCTGACCACAGCGACGGCGCCAAGGCCCTGTCATTGCAGCCGTGCGTTTGTCTGCCGATATCCAAGACATGCACCAGTCGGCGACCATGGCTACCATCATCAGCATCCCGCTGCGAGGGAATCAGGACATGTTATTGGGCAATGACCCGCAGCGCCCGTACTGGGGCGCTGCTTGAAAAATACGCGCCACTGCAGCCTACAATCGGGGGCATCTGCCGTGTCCGAGTGTTCGCGCATGTCTGTTTTGCCGTTCCTGATCATCGAAACCGGGCACCCCGTGCCGGAGATGAAGCGATACGGTCGTTTTCAGCACTGGATCCGCGTGGCGGCTGGGCTGGCCGAGCAGGAAACCGTGGCCATCGACGTCGCCAATGGTGACGCGTTACCGGACCCCGCCGACTTTGCGGGCATCATCGTCAGCGGTTCGGCAGCCTTCGTCACCGACCGCGCCGACTGGAGCGAACGCAGTGCCGAATGGCTGCGCCATGCCGCCCATCAGGGCATGCCGTTGCTGGGCATCTGCTACGGACACCAGTTGCTCGCGCACGCGCTGGGCGGCGAGGTCGACTACAACCCGGCCGGGCGCGAATCCGGCACCATCGCGCTGGAACTGCATCCGCCGGCCGAGCAGGATCCTTTATTTGCAGGCCTTCCCCCGCAGTTCCCGGCCCATGCCACCCACCTGCAGACGGTCGTGCGCGCTCCCGAAGGCGCCATCGTGCTGGCGCACTCGCGGCAGGACCGCTGCCATGCCTTCCGCTGGGGCCGGGCCACCTGGGGCGTCCAGTTCCATCCCGAATTCGCCACTCACCACATGCGCGGTTACGTACAGGCGCGTGCCGACTGCATCGCCCGCCATGGGCGTTGCGCCCGCACGGTCGCCCGCGAGGTCACCGCCGCCCCTATCGCCCGCAAGTTGCTGCGCCGTTTCGTGCATCACGCACGCGGCCTGCAAACAGTGAACGCTCGTCCCGTCGCGCACACGTAAAAGCAGTGATAATTGCGTGACGCCGGATGGTCCGGCGCGCGTATCGATCCGGAATGGGAATGAGCGAAATTCGTAAGGTGCCGGCATCTGCCGGCGCAGAGTGGTTGTTGACCGGTTTCTCGCTGTTGAAGCGGGCGCCGCTGGCGCTTGGCGCGCTGGGGGTGATCTGGAGCGTGGCTGCCTCGCTGGTGGTGTCGCTGTCGGTGCTGGTGCCGCTGCTGGGCCCGGCCCTGCAGTTCCTGCTGCTGCTGGCCGGCCCGCTGTTCATGGGTGGCCTGCTGTGGGCGATCCGCGAAGTGGACGAAGGCCGCAGGGCCAAACCGTCGCATCTGCTGCACGGCCTGCAAGACGGCCGCGCGCCGCACCTGCTGGTGTCGCTGCTGCCTCAGCTGATCGCCGGCCTGCTGCTGGGCGTGCTGCTGCTGGTGATGATCGGCTCCAGCGGGCTGCAGCAGCTGTCGGAGGTGATGATCAAGATCAACCAGATCAGCCAGTCCGGCGCGCAGCCGGACCCGGTGCAGATCGAGCAGCTTGCCGCCAGCCTGCCGGCCGGGCGCATCCTGCTGTGGCTGCTGCTGACCATTGCCACCTTCGCGGCGATGACGCTGGCGCTGTTCGTGATGCCGCCGCAGGTGATGTTCAACCGCAGCACCGGCGGCCACGCACTGCGCGAGAGCCTGCGCGCCAGCCTGCACAACCTGCCGGCGATGCTGGTGTTCTTCGTGCTGGCCTTCATCGCGATCTTCGCGATCTATTTCGGTGTGACGATCGTGGCGATGATCGTCTCCCTGGTGGCCGGGAAGGTCGCTGCGGCGTGGCTGGCCCAGCTGCTGCTGATGGCCGTACTGATGCCGGTGTTCGGCGGCTCGGTCTACGCCGCCTGGAAGCAGATGTTCAGCCCTGAAGGGACAATCGCCCAGCCAGCCCCGCCCTCACGGCCGGATGTGTTTGTTGCCTGAATCTCGCACTGGCATTGCCGAGGCGTAGCAAAAAAGCCGCTCGAAAGAGCGGCTTTTTTCGTGTTTTTCCGGTTGGATGGTGGTGCAGTCACACTCGGCACAATCGCGCATACGGCATTGATCGCAGGCACGAAGAGCGCGCGCTCATCGCTCAACCAGCAGCGTTGGACGCCGCGTCCTTCGGTGCCACCGCACGCGAGGCCATGATGCCCAGCTCGTAGAGCAGGCACATCGGAAGGGCCAGCATCAGCTGCGACACGACGTCTGGCGGGGTGAGCACGGCGGCCAGGATGAAGATGCCGACGATGGCGTAGCCACGGCCCTCACTGAGTTGCTTCGGTGTGACCCAGCCCAGCAGCACCAGGATCACCAATGCCACCGGCAGCTCGAAACTGGCACCGAAGGCGAAGAAGATGGCCAGGACGAAATCCAGGTACGAATTGGCGTCCGGGGTAATGGCGATCACGTCCGGCTTGAACGTGGTCAGGAAGTGGAACACCGCCGGCAACACCAGGAAATACGCGAACGCACAGCCGATGTAAAACAGCGCCACCGCCGAAGCCAGCAGCGGAAATGCCAGTTTCTTTTCGCGCTGGTACAACCCCGGCGCCACGAATGCCCAGGCCTGATACAGCAACCACGGCACGCTGAAGAACACTGCCACGAAGAAGGTGAGTTTGAGCGGGGCGAAGAACGCACCGGCCGGGTTCATCGCGATCATGGTCTGCCCCAGCGGCAGCTGCGAAATCAGCGGCGCAGCCAGCCACGAGTAAATCGCCCGCGAGAACGGCAGCAAGGTCAGCAGCACCACGCCCAGACCGATCAGCGCGCGCACCAGGCGGGCGCGTAATTCGACCAGATGCTCGATCAGACTGCTTTCGGCCTGTGCGTCGTCGAACAGGCTCACGGCTGTTTCTCCTGGATCTTGGTCGGCTCGCTAGGCGTGGGCGAGGCCGATGTGCCGGCATCGACTGGCGCGACGGTCACCGGCGGCGCTGGCGCGCTGCTGAGATGCGCGGCGTGCGGCGCCGGCACGATGGTGTCGTGCGGAGCCGGAACCAGGGTTTGATGCGGCGCTGGCGCAATGGGTTGGGCTTGCGCAATCACCGGCGCGGCAGGTGCAGGTGCAGGTGCAGGTGCAGGGCCAGCCCCAGCCGCTGCGCCTGCTGCCGCATCGACATGAGCGCTGGCAGACAGATCGGCATGCGCCAGCTCCAGCGGCGTTGCCACCGGCGTTGCGCTGCTGCGGATGTCGATGTCGCGGCTGACATCGTCATGCAGCGCGCGGGCGCCCTGCTCGACTTGCTGCTGCTTGTTGCGCAACTGGTCCTCGGCCTCGCGCAGCGAGGCCTGTACATCCTGCAGGCTGCGCTTGAGCTCTTCGGCCTCGAGTTCGCGTTCCAGTTCCTGCTTGACCGAATCCCACTGCATGCGCGCACGGCGCACCCACAATCCGGCAAATCGGGCCGCCTTGGGCAAACGCTCGGGACCGAGCACCACTAGGGCGACGACCGCAATGAGCGTCAGTTCGCCAACACCTATGTCAAACACCGACGCCGCTCCGGATCAGCGCGCGTCGCGGTCGCGTTCGGCCTGCGCCTCACGCGCCTGCTCGGCAGTGCGGGAGTCGTCGCCGAGCTTGCCGGCCGGCTTGTCGTCGTCGTGCATGCCTTTCTTGAATTCCTTGACCGCGCTGCCGAGATCCTTGGCACCGCTGGTAAGCCGTTTGGTACCGAACACCAGCAACACGATCACCAGCACGATCAGCCAGTGCCAAATGCTGAAACCGCCCATGATCTGCTCGCTTGCTCAAAAAAAGGAAGACCCAGGATACCCCAGCGCACCGCGCAGGGGGATGACAGTGCTTTAGCGTTTACCGTCCAGTGATTCGGTGCGGATTTCGCCCTCCGACACCGGCTGGAAACCTTGCTTGGCCGGCGGCGTAACGCTGGGCTGCATCGGCACGGTGCTGGCTTCGTTGGCCGGCGGCACAGTGGTCGGTTGCTGTGCCTGCGCCGGTGGCGGGGTCTGCGGACGCGGTGCCGGCGGCGCGCCAATCGCGGCATCGGTGCCGCGATTGGCGCCCGCGGTGTAGGTGGCCTCTTCCAGACGGTCGCGGAAGGCGATCACATCGGTGGACGGGCGTTCGTTGGTGCGCCCTTCGAAGATCATGCGCGGGGTAGCGCCGCCGCCGTAGGCGTTGAGATCGGCGGCATCGTCGATCTGCAGGACCGCACCGTCCAGCGCAACGCCGGCGAACAGGCCACGGGCACGCGACCACGACCAGATTTCGGCCTTGAGCTGACCATCGGTGGCCGCGGCGGCGTTGCGGCCGACCGGGCCTGCGGCCACGCCGGCGTCGGCACCGAGCGTGAATTTACCGTTGACGATGTTGTCCAGGCTGCGGTCGTTGCGGAACACCAGCACCACGTCGGACGACTGCACGCCGGCCTGGAAGCCGATGCTGCCGCCGGTGAGCTTGACGAACACCGGCTGCGACCAGCTGCCGTCAGGGTTCTTCATGGACATCAGACCGTGGCCGCGACGGCCACCGATCACCAGGCCGGCCTTGAGCGTGTCTGGAATGACCACGATGGCGCGTGCTTCGTCGAGCAACTTGTCCGGAATGGCCTGCTCGGGGATCTTCATGATCTCGGTAAGCACCCGCACCGCATTACGTGCGCGCTGGTCTTCTTCCGGGCCGGCGACGGCATGGCCGGCGAACAGTGTCAGCGACAACAACAGGGCCAGGCGCGACAAACGAGGCATGACAAGCTCCAAGGGATATTCCGTTAAAGATAGCAATGCCCCGACGTTAGTGCCGGCGCAATGAATCGGTGGTGAGCGCAACCGGCATGGAAGTAGAGGGCCGATCGCAGCCATCGTTGCGCTGTTCTCGGCAGCGGTGCCCGGCTCTGCCAGAATGGTGCGCATGAACACGACACCCGATACCGCCCTGCTGGTCGTCAACCTCGGCACCCCCGAATCGCCGACCGCCCCGGCCGTGCGCCGCTACCTGGCCGAGTTCCTCAGCGACCGCCGCGTGGTCGCGATTCCGCCGCTGTTCTGGAAGCCGCTGCTGTACGGGGTGATCCTGCCGATCCGTGGACCCAAATCGGCCGAAAAATACGCCAAGGTGTGGTTGCCGGACGGCTCGCCGCTGGCGGTCTACACGCGCCGCCTGGCCGAGGGCCTGAAAACGGTGATGCCCGACTGGCATGTGGAATGGGCCATGCGCTACGGCGAGCCCGCACTGCGCAGGACGCTGGACGGGCTGCGCGCACGCGGCATCAGGCGCATCGTGGTGTTGCCGCTGTATCCGCAGTATTCCACCACCACCACGGCCTCGATCCAGGACGTGGTGGATGCCTGGCGCCCGAGCGCGCCGGAGATCGCGGTGGAGGTGATCCAGGACTATTACGAGGACGCCGGCTGGGTGGCGGCGATCGCCGAGTCGATCCGAACGCATTGGCAGGTGCATGGGCGCAGCGAGAAGCTGATGTTCTCCTTCCACGGCCTGCCGCAGCGCGTGGCCAATGCCGGCGATCCGTATCCGCAGCAATGCGAACGCAGTGCGCAGGCAATTGTCGCAGCGCTCGGCCTGGGCGCGGACGAGTGGCAGATGGGCTACCAGTCGCGCTTCGGCGCGGAGCGCTGGCTGCAGCCGTACGCCGAACCCACGCTGTGGAAACTGGCTGAAGGCGGCGTGCGCAGCTTCGATCTGGTCTGCCCGGGCTTTGCCACCGACTGCCTGGAAACGCTGGAAGAAGTGGCGCTGGGCTTTGCCGAAACGCTGGCCGAGCGTGGTGCCACGCTGAGCTACATCCCCTGCCTCAACGCCAGCGATGCGCATGCGCACGCGCTGGCCGACGTGGCGCGCCGCGCATGAGGTTGGAGCCGTTTGCGTGCGAAGTGGCCATTGGCCGAGTTGCCGGGCTGCGTAACCCGGAGCGCGGCCCGCGCCGGGTGCTGGCCTTGCTGGCTGGCTGGATAACGCGGCCAGCTTCGTGCCGCTGAGCGCACATCTGCACGCGCAGGAGTTGGATCTGGTGCTGCTGGATCTGCCTGGCCACGGCCACAGCACGTGGCTGCCGGTGGGCGCCGAGTACACGCTCAGCAGCGCCATCTCCATTTTGTTGCAGATTGCCGACGCACTGGGCTGGGAGCGCTTCACCCTGCTCGGCCACTCGCTGGGCGGCGGCGTTGCCAGCCTGTTGGCCGCAGCCGCACCGGAGCGGGTGGAGGCCTTGATCGCCATCGAAGCGCTGGGCGCACTGGCCGAGCCGGTGCAGAGCACCGCCACACGCCTGCGCGATGCAGTGGCGTCGGCGCGCACGCTGGCAGAGCGATCGCTGCGGCTGTTTCCATCGATGGAGATGCCGGTGCGCGCGCGCATGATGGCCAACCAGCTCACCGACCCGGCTGCACGGCTGCTGGTCGAACGCGGCGTGCGCGTGGTGGACGGCGGCTACAGCTGGTGCAGCGATCCGCGCCTGACCCTACCGGCCGCCATCCGCATGACCGACGCACAGATCGACGTAATGCTGGCCTCGATTGCCTGTCCCACCCAGGCGATCTTCGCCACGCCCGCACAGCCGTATTTTCCGGCTGCGTTACGCGACCACCGCGTGGCGATGATGCGCGATGTGCGCCTGCACCTGCTGCCCGGTACGCATCATGTGCACATGGAAACGCCTGCGGCCGTGGCGGCGGTGATCAATGGGTTTTTGGCGGAACTCTGATCTTGGTTGAACGACTGTGACAGCTGGGCCCTTCCCGCCGAGCGCGCGAGGATGACGCATCGATCGCAACGGATGCGAAGATGCGCACAGATCAGAACAGGAAGTCCTACATTACTGCGGCCGGAGCACGCTTGAACTGCGTGCTGAGCGTTGGCGCCGCGGCGCAGGAAGCGAGCGATGCAGTGCCTTCGTCGACCGCCGAGAGTAGCCGGGTTGTGGCCGCGCAAATCGAGCCGGACTTGGAACGCTTCGTTGACCAGCAGCCCCGTTTACCCGATCAAGCCCAGCACATTCTGGTCCGGGTGACGCCCGCCCCCCCGTACGGGCATCGTTTGGATCGACGTGGACGCAGGGTATCTGCCTAAAGCTGCAGGCGTTTTTGGGGAAGACTCTGGCGAAGCGGTCAGAGCAGTTGAAAATGAGGGCTATGCGTTGATCGGGGACAGTGTCCGCTTCAAGTACATCAAGGTCCGTATTGGTGGCAGAGATCTCAATCAGATCTATCCTCCAGAGCACCTCAGGAAACATCCGGCGATCTGATGACGGGCGCTGCTGAAAGTGCGGTTTGCGTGGTGTAAGAGGGTGCAGGCAACGTCCGCTTCGCGCTGATGGCTTGCATTCTCTCGATAGATTGATGCTGTGCGCGAGGCACCGATAACGGCGACTTAGAGCGGCTAACACAACGTCGCGCGCAGCTGTCAGGGGGCGCGGACCGCGCGCTCACAACCGCAGTGGACGCGCGGTACATGCCGATTCCGATCACAGGCCGCATCCGCCTGGCGGTGAGCGCAGTCGTTTTGTCAGCCGCTCCTACTCGGCGTGCAACAACCGCCGCAGCTGCGCCTTGAGCTGGCGTCCGTGTTCGCGAAAATAACTGCGCTCCTCGCGCCAGGTGGGAAAACGTTGTTCCACTTCGGCCCAAAAAGCTGCCGAGT
This sequence comes from Xanthomonas oryzae pv. oryzae, assembly GCF_004136375.1. Taxonomy (NCBI): domain Bacteria; kingdom Pseudomonadati; phylum Pseudomonadota; class Gammaproteobacteria; order Lysobacterales; family Lysobacteraceae; genus Xanthomonas; species Xanthomonas oryzae. Next base: position 406,262 of record NZ_CP031697.1, on the reverse strand, counting down.
GGTTGGCCTGCACCAGGTGGCAGAGCTCGTGCACCAGCACGTACTCGAACGCGGAAGCGCGGCCGAGCACCAGCGCCAGATCCAGCGCCATCGAGCCGTCCGGTGCGAGCGAGCCCCACTGCGAGGACATCACCTTCAGGCGCAGCCGCGAAGGTGCGCGCGGCAGACCGGGCAGATAGTGCGGCAGCCAGCGGCCAACATCGGCGCGCGCCTGCGCTTCGTAGAATTCCTTCAGGGTGCGGCGTAGGCCGGCATCACCCAGGTGGGCAGGCCCGTAAAACTGCGCGCCTTCGTCGGTGATGTCGATGCGTGCGTAGCGCCCTTCGTGCCAGCTCAACGGCAACAATACACCGCGCAATGGCAGTTGCCCGGGCACGCCGCGCTCAAGCGCAGGAAATGCATCGACTTGCTGATACCGCGACAGCTGCGCGCTCAGCCAATCCAGATGCGCATGCAGAAAGCGCTCGCCGGAAGTCAGGCTAGCGCGTAACGGCAAGGTCAGCCGCGCGCCGCGTTCGTCGACACTGAGTTTGATGCGTCGGGCGCGCGGGTCGCGCACGCGCAGCACCTCGATCTCGCGGGCTGCCAATTGCACCCGCACGCAGTCGCGTTCGACAACTTGCGAGAGCGGCGCAATCAGGCGGCGGACTGGCTTGAACATGCGCACAGGATACCGCTGCAATGTGTCAGGCGGTGAGACGCTGCGATTGATGCAATTCGATGCTGGCCACTATTTGAGCGGGCGGCAAAACAACCAGGGCCTCCGCTAGTTGGGCGCGGCCGACATCGGTAGATCTGCGGCCCGGCTGCAGGGCCAGTGCCCGCCACCATCGCAGGACACGGCGCAAGTACGTCCGTTTCGGCCCTGGCGCGGCGTCCATGCCGCTCAAGGTCCCGCGAGGGTGAGTGGGCAAGGACCCGTCGAGCAGGTCGGTGTGCCTGTTTGCAAGACAACAATATGAGGTGCACTGGGTGGATCACTCTGGATCCGAGCAGCTTCTCATCGCCTTCCCATCGCCAGCGGCGGAGCACACAGGCTTCCAACCCGGAACCTATCCACTTCCCGTCTGCCTGGCGTAAGCCGAGCGACACGCCTTCACGAAAGCAGCCGACCAGCTTCTGGTGCGGCGTCCTTGCCGCTTGCGGGACCGCGTGGCGGCGTGGATGCCGCCACCGAACCTCCACGAATGGATTCACGGCGTGTCCCACACGCGGTGAGGGCACCGCGCCCTCGACCCACCGCGCTTTGGCTCGCGCCTGAAGACGCCGCCACAGGTCGACGCTTGGTTACTCTGCCTTGCTCAACTTCAACGCGGTTTCCAGCAACAGGAACAGCCGGCGGATTTCCGCGCTCATCAGCGTAAAGCGTGCGTCGAGTTCGGCGCGCGCGCCATCGTCTTCGCTGTGTTCGAGCTGATCCAGGGCACCGTCGAGGAACTTGAGCTTGCGAATCACCAGATCGTCGCCGAGCACGAACGACAGATTGTCGTCCAGCACCAGCGCCAGCTTGGTGACCTGCTTGCCGGCTTCCAGATGCTTGTCGATCTCGTCGCCGCGCAGTTCCTGATGCTGGCACTTGACCACCGCACCGCCTTCGATGGGGTCCTTCATCTCGCACTCTTCGCCCAGGCTCAGGCCTTCGGGCAGGGGCTCGCCGGCAATCCAGCCGGTGAGGATGGCGCGCGGAGCCACTTCGGCATTGAGCGGCAGCGCCGGGAAGCTGCCCAGCGCCCCGCGGATCTCGCTCATCACGTTCTCGCCGCTCTTACGGCTGGAACTGTTGACCGCGATATAGCCGTGCTGCAGGTCCAGGATGGCGTCGGTGCGCGAGCTCTTGACGAAGGCGCGCGGCAGCAGCTCATGGATCAGGTCGTCCTTGAGGCGCTTGCGTGCCTTGCCACTGGGGCGGCGGCCTTCCTTTTCCTCGATCTCGGCGACTTTGCGCTCGAGCAGATCGTTGACCACCGCGCCAGGCAGGATCTTGTCCTCGCCACCGACGGTGAGCCACAGAAAATCTTCCAGACGGTGCGAAAGCACACCCTGCTCGTCACGACCGAACGGGGAAATGAAACCGCGCGAGCTCATTTCCAGCGGGCCGACCGGCTTGAGCTGCACGGGCGGCAGCAGCGTGTCGATCTGCGAAAAATCCAGGGTGGTGGGAAAGCGGAACAGGGTGAGATTGCGAAAGAACATGCGTTGGACCGAATGAAGAAAAACGTGGAGGGTGGAAGACTGCCGGCAGCCGGATCGGCCGCGTCAGTCGCTATCGTGTGTGGCGTCGCTGGCCGTTAGCCACGCGCCGGGATCAGGCGCAAGATCGGGCGGCGCATCGCCGCTGCGGCCCAGCGCCAGGAAATCGAACAACGTGCGGTCGGCCAGTTGTTCGGGGCGGACATCGCCCAAGGCGCGGGCAATCTGCTCGACGCGCCCGGGCTGCTCGTGGTCCCATTGTTGCAACATCTTGCCGACCTGCTGGCGCTGCAGGTTTTCCTGGCTGCCGCACAGGTTGCACGGAATGATCGGGAACTGCCGCGCCTGCGCGTACGCGGCGATGTGAGCTTCGCGCACGTAGGCCAGCGGGCGAATCACCACATGCGCACCGTCGTCGCTGCGCAATTTGGGCGCCATCGCCGCCAGCCGCGCGTGGTGAAACAGATTCATGAAGAACGTGGCCACGATGTCGTCGCGGTGATGGCCGAGTGCGATCTTGGTCACGCCGTGCGTCTGCGCGTAGGCATATAACGCACCGCGCCGCAGCCGCGAGCACAGCGAACACATCGTCTTGCCGGCCGGAACCACCCGGCTGACCACCGAATAGGTGTCCTGTTCGACGATGTCGAACGGCACACCCAGCGCATCCAGGTAGGCCGGCAGCACATGCGCAGGGAAGTCGGGCTGCTTCTGGTCCAGGTTCACCGCCACCAGCGTGAACGGCACCGGCGCCTTGCGCTGCAACTGCAGCAGCATGTCCAGCATGGTGTAGCTGTCCTTGCCACCAGACAGGCAGACCATGATCTTGTCGCCGGGTGAGATCATGCCGAAGTCGGCAATCGCCTGACCCACCTGGCGCTGCAGGCGTTTGCCCAGGCGCAGCTGTTCACGCTGCAGCCGCTGGCGCGGGTCGCGCGGCGCGGGGTCGGCCAGGGGGTGCGGCAGCGGCAGGACAGCGGTCATAAGCCGCCCATTGTAGCTGCCGGGGGCTGGCAGGCGGCGGGGTTGACTGCGTGCGGAGCGGCAGGCTGGCAGCTGTCCTTCTGAGTTCGTTTACGCTGACGCAGAGGAAGGCGCTGGCGGCCGCGGCGGGGCGGGCCGATACAGACCTGTTTGCTGCAAGCGCTGCGCTGCGGTCGTTGCCGGGTAATGACCTGTCGGATGCGCGGGGTTTCGTCGGCAAATGTGTGCAGTGCGGACGCATGCGGTGCCCGTAGGGCGCGTCGACGCGCACGTGCCTGTGCGCCGTCCCCATCGACCGATGCGACCGTTGGCAGTGCCACAGCGCCGTTCGCATCTCGCAGCGCAGCAAGCCTTTCGGCCGCCGGCTCGGTACAGTCGGTGGGTCGCTTCACCTGGGATCGGCATGGCATCTTCAGCTTCGCTACAACGCGCGGCTTTTTTCAATCGCAGTTGTGGTAGCGCTAACATTTTTTGACTGGAGGCGAATGACGGCCGCGCCGATGCACTGCGCAACCGGCACGTGGCGATGGTCTGCGCGCTGATGCAGATATTCCGGTGTGACGCTTTTTGTTTCTTCCCTCCCCTGCTGCAGGAGTTCACCCCATGAGCAACACCGTCTACATCGGCGCGAAAGAATATTTCCCCGGCATCGGCAAGATCGGTTTCGAAGGCCGCGAGTCGGACAACCCGCTCGCGTTCAAGGTCTACGATGCCAACAAGACCATTGGCGACAAGACCATGGCCGAGCATCTGCGCTTTGCCGTGGCCTACTGGCACAGCTTCTGCGGCAATGGCGCCGATCCGTTCGGCCCGGGTACGCGTGCGTATCCGTGGGATGTGGGCAACAGCGCGCTGGCGCGGGCTGAAGCCAAATCCGATGCCGCGTTCGAGTTCTTCACCAAGCTCGGCGTGCCGTACTACTGCTTCCACGACATCGACCTGTCGCCGGATGCCGATGACATCGGCGAATACGAGAGCAACCTCAAGCACATGGTGGGTGTTGCCAAGCAGCGTCAGGCCGACACCGGCATCAAGCTGCTGTGGGGCACGGCCAATCTGTTCTCGCATCCGCGCTACATGAATGGTGCCTCGACCAACCCGGACTTCAACGTCGTCGCGCGTGCGGCGGTGCAGGTCAAGGCCGCGATCGATGCCACGGTGGAGCTGGGCGGCGAAAACTACGTGTTCTGGGGCGGCCGCGAAGGCTATGCCTGCCTGCACAACACGCAGATGAAGCGCGAGCAGGACAACATGGCGCGGTTCCTCACCCTGGCGCGCGACTACGGCCGCAGCATCGGCTTCACCGGCAACTTCCTGATCGAGCCAAAACCCATGGAGCCGATGAAGCATCAGTACGATTTTGATAGCGCGACCGTGATCGGTTTCCTGCGTCAGCACGGTCTGGATCAGGACTTCAAGCTCAACATCGAAGCCAACCACGCCACCTTGTCCGGCCATAGCTTCGAGCATGACCTGCAGGTCGCCTCCGATGCCGGCCTGCTGGGCAGCATCGATGCCAACCGCGGCAACCCGCAGAACGGTTGGGATACCGACCAGTTCCCGACCGATCTGTACGACACCGTTGGTGCGATGCTGGTAGTGCTGCGTCAGGGTGGCTTGGCACCGGGGGGGTTGAACTTCGATGCCAAGGTGCGTCGCGAATCGTCCGATCCGCAGGACCTGTTCCTGGCGCACATCGGCGGCATGGACGCGTTCGCACGCGGGCTGGAAGTGGCCAATGCACTGCTGACGTCCTCGCCGTTGGAGCAGTGGCGCGCCGAACGTTATGCCAGCTTCGACAATGGTACCGGCGCCGACTTTGCCGCAGGCAAGATCACGCTGGCGGATCTGGCCGCACATGCCGCCGGCAATGCGCCCAAGCAGATCAGCGGCCGCCAGGAAGCGTACGAAAACTTGATCAATCAGTATCTGACGCGTTGATCATTGCCATAACACGCGCTTCGTTTTTAACGCAGCGCGTGTGCAACGAATGCCTGCAGTGCAGAGGCGCACCACGTACAACAGTGCGACCGCCGGGAAGGGCTGACAACGTGGCGTGCGTTAAGCAGGTGAGTGAACGCACATCCGCAATCCCCACGCGCTACATGCAGCTCTGTGACATGACCACGTCCGCCGTACAGCGATGCAGCCGTCTGATCGCCATGTTTACTCGACCGCATCGTCCGCTGTCGGTGCGGCCACCGAATCTCGCTTGACCAGCAGGTGCGCGACCACATGATCGACCATCTTCGCCGTACGCTCCTTGGCGCGAATCGTCTTCAGCAAGATGTCCAGCGCGGCATCGGCCATGGCGGCGATGGGTTGCTGCACGGTGGTGATTTCGGGCCACACCGCAGTGGCGGCCGACGTGTCGTCGAAACCGACCACCGACAGATCGCGCGGCACATCCAGCCCACGCCGATGCGCGACCGAGATTGCCGCGGCGGCCATGTCGTCGTTACTGGCGAAGATGGCGCTGGGGCGGCATTTGCGCGCCAGCAATTTTTCCGCGGCCACCAGGCCGGATTTGTAGGTGTAATCGCCCGGCTGCACCAGATGCAGATCCAGGCGCAAGCCGGCGTCTTCCAATGCCGCCTGAAAGCCTTCGAAGCGCCGCGTACTGGCGGACAGGTTCGGATGCCCGGCGATGTAGCCGATGCGCGTATGCCCCTGCGCGATCAAGTGTTCGGTGATCTCTTTGGCGGCAGTGAATTCGTCGATGCGCACACACGCGACATCCGGGCTGAAATAGTTGGAGGCGATCGCCACCACCGGCACCTTGGCGCGGACCAACTCCAGCACGGCAGCTTTGGATTCGCACAAGGGTGGCGGCAGGATCACGCCGGCAACGCCTTTGGCGAGCTTGCGTGCGGCCTTGCGTTCGGCATCGGCATCCAGGTCGTCCCAGCAGTCGATCACCAGCTGGATCGGGGTACGCGAGGCGACCCGCAACACGCCCAGCAACAACTCGCGCAAGTAGGCGCCGCTGGGATCGCTGTAGATCAACGCAATGCGCGTGCTCTGCGCGGCCGCCAATGCACTGGCAGCAAGATTGGGCGTGTAGCCCAGCTTGTCGACCGCGCGCATGACCCGTTCGCGGGTGGCATCGCGCACTCCGCCGGTGTTGTTGACCACGCGCGAAACCGTCATCGGCGACACCTTCGCCAGCGCCGCCACCTCGTCGATGGTGGTCGCGCGGCTGGTGCGGCGGACCGATTTCCTGACCTTGTCCAAACGTGGCCTCTTCAAATGCGTGCGAAAGCTGCGGGATGCACAGGCACTGCTGCGGTAACGCGGGTGCCGAATGCAGGTATGACGGTGTGGGCCATGGTACCGGGAAGCACGCAGAGCGGCGAGACGCGACTGCATGCACGGGTGACGCTGGAGCATGCCGCATGAGGGGTCCGACATGAAGCGGCATGGCGCCGACGTCGGTGTATTTCCGCTGCAGTGGTTGCTGTGGCTGGCGCTACTGAGTGGCGGCCTGCTGGCCACCGTCAGCGCGCGTGCGGAGGACGGCTACGATTTATGGTTACGCTACCAACCGCTGGCCAATGCCGCGCAATTGCGTGACAACGCCAGCGAGTTGGTCATCATTGGCGATTCGCCCACCCTACACGCCGCACGCGATGAACTGGCGCGTGGCTTGCAGGGATTATTGGGAAACACGCCGCCCCACGTGGACGCGGTAACGCGCGATGGCGCGATTGTGCTGGGCGCCGCCAGCGCACCTCAGATCACGGCCCTGAAACTCGACACACGCCAGTTGGGCCGCGAGGTCTATCTCATCCGTAGCGCCAATGGGGATGGGCATCGCATTACCCTCATTGTCGGCGGCAGCGATATCGGTGTGTTGTACGGCACATTCTACCTGTTGCGCCTGCTTCAGACCGGGAAATCGCTTGCAGCCTTGGACGTGCGTGCATCGCCACGCCTGCAACTGCGCATGCTCAATCATTGGGACAATCTCGATGGGCTGGTGGAACGTGGCTATGCCGGCGCGTCGCTGTGGAACTGGCAGACGCTGCCCGGCTATCTGGATCCGCGCTACACCGACTACGCGCGTGCCAACGCGTCGCTGGGCATCAATGGAACCGTGCTCAACAACGTCAATGCCAAGGCATGGAGCCTGACACCGCACTATCTGGATAAAGCCGCAGCGCTGGCGACGGTTTTTCGCCCCTATGGCGTTGGCGTGTTTCTCAGTGCGCGCTTCAGTGCCCCCATCGAAATCGGTGGTTTGAAAACTTCCGACCCGCTGGACCCGCAGGTGCAGCGCTGGTGGCGCGACACAGCCGACGCCATCTATGCGCGCATTCCGGATTTTGGCGGGTTTCTGGTCAAGGCCAACGCCGAAGGCCAGCCCGGCCCGCAGGACTATGGACGCAGCCACGCCGATGGCGCGAACCTGCTCGCCGATGCACTGGCGCCGCATGGCGGGGTGGTGATGTGGCGCGCGTTCGTCGACTCGCATGAGCAGCCGGACGACCGCGCCAAGCAGGCGTACAGCGAGTTCGTGCCGCTGGATGGCGCCTTTCACGACAACGTGATTGTGCAGGTAAAAAACGGTGCCATCGACTTCCAGCCGCGCGAGCCGTTTCATCCGCTGTTCGGTGCGATGCGCAAGACGCCGTTGATCCCGGAGTACCAGATCACCAAGGAATATCTGGGTTTTTCCACGCATCTGGCCTATCTGGGGACACTGTTTTCCGAAACCTTGCAGGCCGATACCCATGCGCGCGGCAAGGGCTCGACCGTCGCAAGGACGGTGGATGGCAGCCTGTTCGCCGATATCAAACGCACGCGGCTGACCGGCATTGCCGGTGTGGCCAATATCGGCGCCGATCGCAACTGGAGCGGCTCGATCTTCGATCAGGCCAACTGGTATGCATACGGGCGGCTGGCAGGGGACCCGCAACTGTCGCCGCAGGCCATTGCGCAGGAATGGGCGCGCATGACGTTTTCCAACGATCCGGCGGTGGTCGAGCCAGTGGTCGGCATGATGCTGCGTTCGCGCGAGGCCGTGGTGGATTACATGACCCCGCTCGGCCTGCATGACCTGATGGGGCGCGGCCACCATTACGGCCCGGCACCCTGGGATGCCGGCAGCGAACGCCCGGACTGGGACCCGGTGTATTACCACCGCGCCGACCGCGACGGCATTGGCTTCGACCGCAGCGCGAGCGGCAGCAACGCCGTTGCGCACTATGCGCCGCCGGTGGCGCGCGTGTTCGGCGACGTGCAGCGTGTCCCCGAGCCGTTGCTGCTGTGGTTCCATCATGTGCCGTGGGATCACCGCATGGCCTCTGGCAGGCCGCTATGGGACGAGCTTGTGTGGCATTACGACCATGGCGTCAATGAGGTGGCTGCGATGCGCGCGACCTGGCAGGGCCTGGCCGGCAAGATCGATGCACAGCGCTACCAGCAGGTGGCCGATTTCTTGGCGATCCAGCAGCGTGAGGCGCAGTGGTGGTGCGATGCCAGCATCGCTTATTTTCAAAGTGTGTCCGGTCGTCCGCTGCCCGCAGGCGTCAGCCCGCCGGCGCATCCATTGGCGTATTACCAGGCACTGACATTTCCGTATGCACCGGGGAATCCGACGTGAGCGCATGTCGCGTAAAGATATTGATCGGCACGCTGTCGGCGTTGCTGCTGCCGCACCTTGCCGGCGCTGCAGATGCACCGCTGCTGCATCCCGTGTTCCAGGACCATGTGGTGCTGCAGCGCGATGCGCCGATTCGGCTGTGGGGCGATGCAGCGCCAGGCACGCGTGTGACCGTGCAACTGGAGAGTGCGCAGGTGCAGGCGCGTGCAGACCGACAAGGACACTGGGAGGCGCGCCTGCCCGCGCATGCCGCCGGCGGCCCGTACAGCCTGAAGGCCAGCGCTGCCGACGGTGTGGTGCAGCAGATCGATGATGTCTTGATCGGCGATGTCTGGCTGTGTTCGGGACAATCGAACATGGAACTGCAGGTGCATCGCACGCTGGATTCGCGCAGCGAGATTGCCGATGCCGACCATCCCACCATCCGCATGTTCAAAGTGCCTGCGCAATCCAGCCCGACACCGCAACGCGGTTTCGGTGGCGCTGCAACATGGCAGCGCACCACGCCGGAGACGGTGAAAGATTTTTCGGCCGCGTGTTACTACTTCGCACGTGAGTTGCAAAAAAGTGTCGATGTGCCGATGGGCTTGATCAACGCCTCATGGGGCGGTTCGCAACTGCAGGCCTGGATCGGCGACAAGGCGTTGCGTGCAGCCGGCGACAATGGCCCTGCACTGGATGTGCTGGCGCGTTACGCAACCGACCCGGTGGCTGCCGCGCCGCGCTGGGCCGCGCTGTGGGAAACCTGGTGGCATGCGCATGGCGAAGGCGAACCGTGGCAGCCGGATGCACCTGGCCACTGGCAGAATGCGCCGCCGGCACTGGGCGCGTGGGACGACTGGGGCGTGCCGCAATTGGTCGGCTTCAACGGCATGGTCTGGTACCGCACCAGCGTCGAACTGACCCAGGCACAGGCCGCACAAGACGCCACATTGTTACTGGGGCCGGTGGACGAGCTGGACCAGACCTGGGTCAACGGGCGCGGCGTGGGCAGCAGCTATGGCGCCGATCAACCACGTCGCTACGCGCTACCGCGCGGACGGCTGCATGCCGGGCGCAACAGCATCGTGCTCAATGTGCTCAATACCTATCGGCGTGGCGGCTTGCTGGGCGATGCGCAATCGCGCGCACTGCAGTTCGCCGATGGCAGCACGCTGGCGCTGGATGCGCCCTGGCACTACCGCATCGTGTCGCCGACAGTAGGCACGCCACCGCGTGCGCCGTGGTCGTCGGCTGCCGGGTTGACCACGTTGTACAACGGCATGATCGCGCCGCTGGGGCAGCTGGGCCTGCGCGGCGCGCTGTGGTACCAGGGCGAATCCAATACTGGCGATGCGGTGCATTACCCCGCCCTACTCAGCGCATGGCAGCGCGACTGGCGGCAACGCTTCGGCGCGGAGCTTCCGCTGCTGGTAGTGCAGCTGGCCAATTACGGCGCACCGCCCACGCAACCTGCCGAAAGCGGTTGGGCGCAATTGCGCGAGGCGCAGCGGCGCTTCGTTGCCGACGATGCACACGCGGGGTTGGCAGTGGCCATCGATATCGGCGACCGCTACGACATCCATCCGGCCAACAAGCAGGAGCTGGGCCGGCGTTTGGCGCGTGCAGCACGGCATGTGGTGTACGGCGAAGCGATGGCTGCTTCCGGGCCGGTGCCGCGCAGCGCACGCCGCGACGGCGAGGACGTACGCATCGGCTTCGACTATGTCGACACCGCGCTACTGAGTTACGGCAACGACGCGCCGATCGGTTTCGAGCTATGCGGCGGTGCTGCCGGCAGTTGCCGCTATACCCGTGCCACGCTGTCCGGTCGCGAGATCCGCCTGCGTATTCCCGCCGGCATGCAGGCCACGCGGGTGCGCTACTGCTGGGCCGACAGCCCGGTGTGCACCTTGTACGACCGCAGCGGCCTGCCGGCCGGCCCCTTCGAACTTCCCATCACCGCCGCACCTTCCCCCTGAGCGAGATCACGATGTCACAGACTTCCGACTCCCCTGCACCGCTGCAAGGTTCTGCCCGCGATCGCGAGATCGTCGAGGCACGCGTCATCGTCACCTGCCCCGGCCGCAATTTCGTCACCTTGAAGATCCGCACGCGCTCGGGCATCACCGGCGTGGGCGATGCCACGCTCAATGGGCGCGAATTGGCGGTGGCCGCGTACCTGCAGGAACACCTGGTGCCGAATCTGATCGGCCGCGACGCCGGGCGCATCGAAGACATCTGGCAGTTCTTCTACCGCGGCGCGTACTGGCGGCGCGGGCCGGTGACGATGAGTGCGATTGCCGCGGTGGATGTGGCGTTGTGGGACATCCTGGGCAAGATGGCCGGCATGCCGCTGTATCAGCTGCTTGGCGGGCGCTCACGCGAAGGTGCGCTGGTGTATGGGCATGCCAATGGCCGCGATATCGCCGAAACCACCGATGAAGTGGGCCGCTTCCGCGAGATGGGCTTTATCGCGATTCGCGCGCAATGCGGCGTACCCGGCATCAAGAAGACCTACGGCATCTCCGTCGGTGGCAAGCCGTACGAACCGGCCGAAAGCGAGCTGCCCACCGAAACCGTGTGGTCCACACCGCGCTATCTCGGCGTGGTGCCCAAGTTGTTCGAGCAGTTGCGCAGCGATCACGGCGATGAGATCGAGCTGCTACATGACGCGCATCACCGGCTCACACCGATCGAAGCCGCGCGCCTGGGCCGCGATCTGGAGCCGTACCGGCTGTTCTGGCTGGAAGACGCCACGCCGGCAGAAAACCAACGTGCGTTCGAAATCATTCGCCAGCACACCGTGACGCCGCTGGCGGTGGGTGAGGTGTTCAATTCGATCTGGGACTGCAAGCACCTGATCGAGCAGCAACTGATCGATTACATCCGTACCACGATTGTCCACGCCGGCGGCATCACCCACGTGCGCCGGCTGGCCGACTTCGCCGCGCTGCATCAGGTGCGCACCGGCTTCCACGGCGCCACCGATCTTTCGCCGGTGTGCATGGGCGCAGCGCTGCACTTCGATACCTGGGTGCCCAATTTCGGCATCCAGGAATACATGTTCCATTCCGACGAAGCCAATGCGGTGTTCACGCATGACTACATGTTCCGCGATGGCCGCCTGCACTGCGGCGAGACGCCCGGGCATGGTGTGGACATCGACGAAACGCTTGCAGCGAAGTATCCGTACGTGCCCAAACAGTTGCCGATCGCGCGACTGGAAGACGGCGCGATGTGCGACTGGTGATGCACGCGCTTTCCACCCTCTGCGCGACGTTGCTCATCGCCTTGGCGGCGCCTGCGACCGCGCAGGCGCAAGCGTCTGCCGATGTCGCCTTCGATTGGTTCGACTACCGCGGCGATGATGCGGTGTTCGCCACATCGCTGCCGGCAGGCGATTACCGCAATCCGATCCTGGCCGGCTTCTATCCCGACCCCAGCATCACCCAGGTCGGCAACCACTACTACCTGGTCAATTCCACCTTCACGTATTTTCCAGCGATCCCGGTCTTCCAAAGTACCGATCTGGTGCACTGGACGCAGATCGGCAATGTGGTCGAGCGCACCGACCAGTTGAATTACGACGGTTTGGAGGTGTCACGTGGCATGTTCGCGCCCACCATTCGCTACCACAATGGTCGCTACTACGTGGTGGGGACCTCGGCCGACAACGGCGGCAACTTCATCGCCAGCGCCAGCAATCCAGCCGGTCCATGGTCGGCGCTGAGCTGGCTGCCCGGCATCGATGGCATCGACCTGTCGTTGTTCTTCGACACTGACGGCAGCGGCTACCTGCTCAACAACGGACCGCCGGAAGGCACGCCACAGTACGAAGGTCACCGCGCGATCTGGATGCAACGCTTCGACCTGGCCAGCAATCAACCTGTCGGTCCGCGCAAGGTGTTGTTGGACCGCGGCGTGGATCCGAGCAGCAAACCGATCTGGATCGAAGCGCCGCACCTGTATCAGCGCAATGGGTGGTATTACCTGTCCTGCGCCGAAGGCGGTACCCTGCCGGACCAGCAGCATCGGCAGGTTGTCTTGCGCAGCCGTCACGTCTGGGGGCCGTATGCATCGGCGCCGAACAATCCGATCCTGAGCCAAAACGCCCTGCCTGCGGGGCGGGCGCATCCGGTCATCAACGCCGGCCACGCCGATTTTGTGACCACGCCCGATGGGCAATGGTGGGCAGTGTTCCTGGCCGCCCGCCCGTATGCAGGTGATCGCTACAACACCGGGCGCGAAACCTTCCTGTTGCCGGTGCAGTGGCGCGACGACTGGCCCTCGATCCTGCCGGCGGGCGCGCCGATTCCCACGATCGCCAAGGCCCCCGCTCTGGCCGCCGCCGCTAGCGACCAGGCACCGTTGTCGGGCAACTTCACCTGGCACGACGACTTCGACACCAGCACCTTGCGGCGCGCATGGCTATTCCTGCGCGTCCCGCACCAACCGTTGGCCGACCTGAACACACGCACCGGCTGGTTGACCCTGCATGCCGGCAGCCAGGGCCTGGACGGCACCGGTACGCCGGCGTTCCTAGCACGGCGACAACAACATACGCGCTTCACCGCCAGCACCGCACTAGCCGTGCCAATCCAGTCGGGTGTCAGTGGGGGATTGGCCGCATTTCAGAACGCCAGTGCCTGGTACGCGCTCGGTGTGCGCCGCGATGGCGATGGACTGGAAGTGTTCCTGGACAAACGCGACGGTGCGCAAACCAGCACGCTCGCCCACACCCACGTCGCACTCACCACGCAGGTGCGCTTGCAGATCAGTGGCGATGGCGGCGCATATGGTTTCGCCTTCGATGCAGATGGCCGCGGCTGGCAGGTACTGCGGCGCGATGACGATGCCGGCATGCTCAGCACCGCGCAGGCGGGTGGGTTCGTCGGCACCATGATCGGGCCGTTTGCCCAGCTGCAACCCGCACGCCCCAAGGAGGACTGACCATGGATCCATCTCTTCACGCCCGACCGCATCCGCGCAGGCGCCTGCGCTGCGCGCTGCTGGCATTGGCGTGCGGCACCGGCGCGGCCCATGCCGCGACACCGCCGCCCTATCTGCAGACCCAACGCAGTTTCGAACAACGCGCCGCCGACCTGGTGTCGCGTATGACGCTGGAAGAAAAGGCCGCGCAGATGCAGAACGCCGCGCCGGCGATTCCGCGCCTGGGGGTGCCTGCCTACGATTGGTGGAATGAGGCGCTGCATGGCGTGGCGCGCGCCGGCGGTGCAACCGTATTTCCACAGGCGATCGGCATGGCCGCTACATTCGATCTGCCGCTGATGCACGAGGTCGCCACCGCGATCAGCGATGAGGCGCGCGCCAAGCATCATCGGTTCCTGCGCCAGCATCAGCACGCGCGCTATCAAGGGCTGACCTTCTGGTCGCCGAACATCAATATCTTCCGCGATCCACGCTGGGGCCGCGGGCAGGAGACTTACGGCGAAGATCCCTTCCTCACCGCGCGCATGGGCGTGACCTTCGTGCAGGGTTTGCAAGGCGAGGGCAGCGACGCACCGAAGAACGCGCAGGGCGAGCGCTACCGCAAGCTCGACGCTACGGCCAAGCATTTCGCCGTACACAGCGGCCCGGAAGCCGATCGTCATCACTTCGATGCACGTCCGTCGCAACGCGATCTTTACGAGACCTACCTGCCGGCGTTCGAAGCGCTGGTCAAGGACGGCAAGGTAGACGCGGTGATGGGCGCCTACAACCGCGTGTATGGCGAGTCGGCCAGCGCCAGCAAGTTTCTGCTGCAGGATGTGCTGCGCCAGCAGTGGGGCTTCAAGGGCTACGTGGTGTCCGACTGCTGGGCGATCGTGGATGTCTGGAAGCACCACAAGATCGTCGCCACCCGCGAACAAGCCGCCGCACTGGCGGTCACGCACGGCACCGAGCTGGAATGCGGTGAGGAGTATTCCACCCTGCCGGCGGCCGTGCACCAAGGCCTGATCGACGAAGCGCAGATCGACACCGCCTTGCAGACCTTGATGACCGCACGCATGCGCCTGGGCATGTTCGATCCGCCCGGACAGTTGCCGTGGTCGAAGATTCCCGCCTCGGTCAACCAATCGCCCGCCCACGATGCGCTGGCGCGACGCACCGCGCGCGAATCGCTGGTGCTGCTGAAGAACGATGGCCTGCTGCCGTTGTCGCGCGCCACGCTCAAACGCATCGCGGTGATCGGCCCCACCGCCGACGACACCATGGCGCTGCTCGGCAATTACTACGGCACGCCGGCTGCGCCGGTCACCGTGTTGCAAGGCATCCGCGCCGCGGCCCCGAATGCGCAGGTGCTGTACGCGCGCGGCGCCGATCTGGTCGAGGGGCGCAATGATCCCGCCGCCACCCCGCTGATCGAACCGCACTACCTGCGGCCATCAGCCAACTCGCCCGAGCGTGGTTTGCGTGGCGAGTACTTTCGCAATCGCGACTTGTCCGGCAAGCCCGCCTTGGTGCGGGTGGACGCGCAGATCGGCTTCACGTGGGACCGCGGCTCGCCGACCGACAACCTGCTGGCGCGCGGCGAAGCCGGTCCGAGCGAAGCGGTACCGGCAGATAATTTCAGCATCCGCTGGAGCGGCCAGCTGGTTCCACCGACCACTGGTACCTACCACCTGGAAGCAGCGGCCGACGATGGCGTGCGCCTGTACCTGGATGGCAAGCCGGTGATCGACCGCTGGAGCACCAGCGACCGCCTGCACGCCGACGGCGTCGACGTGCAGCTGCAGGCCGGCCGCAGCTACGACCTGCGACTGGACTATTTCGAAGGCGAACGTGATGCCGCCGTACGCCTGGCCTGGCGCCAACCCGGCGCCAAGCCACCGTTGCAGGAAGCGCTGGACGTTGCGCGCAGCGCCGACGTGGTGGTCTTCGTCGGCGGCCTGACCGGGGATGTCGAAGGCGAGGAGATGAAGGTGAGCTATCCCGGCTTTGCCGGCGGCGACCGCACCGACCTGCGCCTGCCCAAGCCGCAGCGCGAACTGCTCGAAGCCCTGCAAGCCACCGGCAAACCGGTGGTGGCAGTGCTGACCGCCGGCTCGGCGCTGGCCATCGATTGGGCGCAGCAACACGTGCCCGCCATCCTGCTGGCCTGGTATCCCGGCCAGCGCGGCGGAACCGCGGTGGCCGACACACTGTTCGGCGATGCCAATCCTGGCGGTCGGCTACCGGTGACGTTCTACAAGGAAAGCGAAACCCTGCCGGCGTTCGACGACTACGCCATGCATGGCCGCACCTACCGCTACTTCGGCGGCACGCCGCTGTATCCGTTCGGCCACGGCTTGTCGTACACGCAGTTCGCCTATTCCGATCTGCGCCTTGATCGCAGCACGTTGACGGCTGATGGTGCGCTCACGGCCACGGTCGCAGTGAAGAACACCGGCCAACGCGCAGGCGATGAGGTGGTGCAGCTGTATCTGCATCCGCTCAAGCCGCAACGCGAACGTGCCGGCAAAGAGTTGCGTGGCTTTCAACGCCTCGCCCTGCAACCGGGCCAACAACGCGAGCTACGCTTCACCATCAACGCAAAGGATGCGCTGCGCATCTACGACGCGCAGCGCAAGGCGTACACGGTAGACCCGGGCGCCTACGAAGTGCAGATCGGCGCTTCCAGTGCGGATATCCGCGCCAGGCAGCGCTTCACCGTGACCGACAAGTAGCAGACGTTGACGCGCTCGCCATGCGGCTGTGGGCAAAGAATCGCTGCGGCTGCGACTGCCGTAACGCCCCTTTCCCTTCGGGGCGAAGGGGCTGGGCTTGCCTGATTGGCGCGCGTGCCTGTGAGCGCCCGCGGCGCAAGACCCGCAGCGCAGGGCGTGCTTGCGACGCGGCGACGGTGACCGAGAGACCTTGCAGCACATCATTTTTCGAATTGACCACTTATGGCCATCCCACGACTCTCCGCCACGACCCTCCCCCAGCTACCGAGCGCCGTCCTCACACCTGACTACACTCTCGAACACACCCGCATCGGCATCGTGCATCTCGGCGCAGGCGCCTTCCATCGCGCCCATCAGGCCGTCTATATCGACGACCTGCTTGACGACGACCCCAGCTGGGCGATCAGCGCCGTCTCGCTACATAGCCCGCAGCTGCGCGATGCCTTACGTCCGCAGGATGGTCTGTACACCCTCGCCCTGCTCGACCAACACCCGCAACTGCGTGTCATCGGCGCCATCCGCGAAGTGCTCTGCGCCGCGGACGAACACGCTGCCGTGCTCGCGCGGCTTGCCGACCCCGGGGTGCGCCTGGTCACCCTCACCGTCACCGAGAAGGGCTATTGCCTGGCCGGCGACACGCTCGACCTCACGCATCCCGACATCGCACACGACATTGCCAACCCCGCAAATCCGCGCAGCGCCATCGGCTACCTCGTCGCCGGGCTGCAGCAGCGCATGCACAGCGGCACCGCGCCGTTCACCGCGCTCAGCTGCGACAATTTGACCGACAACGGCACGCTGCTAGAGCGGTCCGTTGTGCGGCTTGCAGAACAGACCGACCCCGCGCTTGCGGAGTGGATCGCGCAGCACGCGACCTTCCCGCGCTCCATGGTCGACAGCATCACGCCCGCCACCGACGACGCGCTGCGGATGCGTGTGCAAGATCAGCTCGGTGTGCACGATGCCTGGCCGATTCAGCGTGAGCGCTACAGCCAGTGGGTGATCGAAGATCGCTTCTGCAACGGCCGCCCTGCATTCGAACGCGCGGGCGTCACCCTGAGCGAAGACCTCGCCGGCTACGCACGCGCCAAGCTGCGCCTGCTCAATGCACCCCACTCTGCATTGGCGTATCTCGGCAGCCTGCTACAGCTGGAGACGGTGGCCGACGCCATGCGTCACTCCGAACTTGCCGCGTTCGTGGAAACGTCGATGCGCGCCGAGATCGCGCCGACTCTGCAGTCCATGGAGGGCTTTGATGCGCAACGCTACAGCAACGCCATCCTTGCCCGTTTTCGCAATCCCGCCATCCGCCACCGACTCGCCCAGATCGCCTGGGACGGCTCGCAGAAGATACCGGTACGCCTGCTCGGCACGATCGGCGACGCACTCGCTGCCGGCCAGCCGATGCAGCGCCTATGCCTGGCGGTTGCCGCATGGCTGCATTTCATCCGCAGGCAGGCGCATGAAGGCGTGCCGTTGGTCGATCCATTGAACGATGCTCTCAGTGCGTTGGGACGCACAACGACTGGGGATGCGCGTCATGATGTCGCTGCGTTTCTGACGCTGGATGCGGTGTTCGGATCGTTGTCTGCAGATATGCGCTTTTCTGCTTGCGTGCAGACGGCTTATGCGGCGCTAGGCACTGGCACCCCGACTGACGTGACACAGGCACTTGGATCGATGCGTGATGTGTAAGGCAGTGCAGAAAACGATGTGACCGGAGCGATGTCCACGAGCCGCTCGCTGCATCGAATAAACGTGATGAATTCTGGTCTGCTACGGGCACTGTGTTGTTCTCGTGTCTGCAGCACCTTTGGTGTGATCGACGTACGCAGGTCGCGTGCTGTGTCGCAAGCGACTGCGGCGCGTTGGCTGCAATGGCGCCAGTGCGCACCGTAATCATCCGCTCACGCAACTGCATCACCCAGACGCAATCACCTGCCCGATCCGCAGCAGGTTGCCGCTTTCATCGACAATGGCGAACTCACGCATGCCCCAGTGCTTGTCGCCGACCGAATCGAGCCGTGGAATGCCGCGCTCAGGCAGCGCGGCGACCTTCATCGCTGCGTGGATGGCATCCACATCGCCCACCCGGATGTAACAGCCCGCATAACAGGCGGCCGGTTTGCGCCGTGGTAGGCGGTCTACCAGCAAACCCAACGATGGTTGCAGGCTGGCTGCTTTGAGGCCATGGTCAACGACTTGCGTTCGATCTTGCCGGTGGCGCAAGGCAAACAGGGGCAGCCCAGCGCCGTGATTCTGGATGGCCGAACGCTACAGTCCACATGCGAAAGCGGACTACGTGCTGGCTACGATGGCTACAAGCGCAAGAAGGGCAGCAAGGTGCACATGACGGTGGATACGCCTGGCCACCTGCCAGCAGTGCAGGTCACCCCAGCCGACGAGCAGGAACGCGCCCAAGTGCGCTCGCTGGCGCAGGACGTTCGGCATGTCACGGGCCAGACGGTGAAACTGGCGTTCGTCGATCAAGGCTACACAGGTCAAGGCCGAGTTGCGCAGCGTCAGGATGTTCTGTTCGAAGGTTTCGCTGAGGTTGCGTATACAGATTGGGCACTGCGCCCCCGCCAACGCACGCCGCAGACAGCGATCAGCAGCCCAGGCAACAAAAAACGCCAGGGAAGGCCTTGGCCTTCCCGGGCGTTACACAGGTATCAGTTGCTTTCAGTAAACGTGATGGAAGGCGATGCACCACCAGCCGCGGTACAGCTACCGAGCGTGAGGTTGTTCTGCTCCACCGTGTACCCGGCGTTGGGACCCAGGCACTTCGGAGCATTGGAGGTCCCATCGTTGACGGCCACTTTCACGGTGATATGTGAGCCTGAGTTGAGATACAGCAGCGGGTGGTAACTGCCGTTGCCGAATATGTTGAACTCGGAGCGCCGCCAGATCCTGTTGATGTTCAGCGTGTCGGCATTTTGACTCACGCTGTAGGCCCGGCCGTTGATCGAGAACGTCACGGTGTCCACGCCGCCCGCGGTCGCCGAAGCGCTCATCTTGATCTTGCCGATCTGCGAGACTGGCACCAGCGGCACAATCACGCCAATGCTATTGCTATAGCACGCGTTGTAAGTGCTGGTGGAGTAGGAATTCCAACCAGGCGGGCAGCCTATTGCATCGAATTCTGCAGCATTGTCGGCATAGAACCAGTTCTCGATAAAGATGGCCGGTGTGCGGCCGTTGATCGGGTCACCGTCGGAGTCGGTCGTGTAGAAGAACTGCTGCCAGTTCCAGCATGAGGAATATCCGAACTGTGCGCAGGTTACAGGGTTCCTGTCGAGATTGGTGTTGATCTGCAGCGAATAGTCGACCACGTCAGTGCCCACGCCAGTCACGCTCGGGAATGTTCCCGATGTCGAGTGGATAAGCTTGCGTGTGGCTGCAACGTAGTCGACACCGTTCCCGACGGTCAGCGTCCCATCCTTGCGCGCGGTGATGTTGCCATCCTTGTTGACAGTGATGGCTGGCGGCATCAAGGGCAGCTTTGGCGACGGCGTGCAGCCGGTTGCCTTCCAACCATTGTCGGGGAACGAGGAACGGAAGCAGCCCTCCATGGCAGGCGCGTCCTGCCGCAGCGTCTCTTCCCACGCCGACATCGCCGCAGCGCGACCTGCGGCGTCGGGCGCCGAGGGCTCGGCGGCGGCCGCTGCGCCGACAACGCTTCCGATGATGCATGCACCAAGCACATACTTCGATCCGAACTTTTTCATTTGCCCGCCTTATGTAGATGGAGTGGTAAGCATCCTCCTTGGGAGAGCGAAAGCACTGTCGGATCGGAAGCCGTCCACACGGCGACGAAGGCATAGCTCCGACGAAAGCGCAAATCCTTTTGGTCGTCACAATTCTCATCGAACGCTATCGGAGCATGTCGTGCATCGGCAAGTGCCGGCCCCGCTTCCGCGCGTGACGCACGTTCTGTGCGGAAGACGGCACCGATTACAGGTTGTAGGCCCGCTTGGGCATGCGATACGCCATATCGATCGCCAGCTCGGTCGCCTCGTCTTCTTCCAGCCGATGCTCGGCAACCAGTTTGGCGAGGAAGGCGCTGTCCACACGCCGGGCCACATCGTGCCGCGCCGGAATCGACAGGAAGGCGCGGGTGTCGTCGTTGAAGCCGACGGTGTTGTAGAAGCCGGCACTGGCCAGGGTCTGCTCACGGAAGCGCCACATACCCTCGGGCGCGTCATGGAACCACCATGCGGGGCCGAGCAGCAGGGATGGATAATGGCCGGCCAATGGCGCGAGCTCACGGCTGTAGCTGGTCTCGTCCAGGGTAAACACGATCAAGCGCAGGCGCCGGTCGTTGCCGTAGCGATCCAGCAACGGCTTGAGCGCATGCACGTAGTCGGTGCGCATCGGAATATCGGCACCTTTGTCGCGTCCGTAGCGCTCGAACAACGGCCGATTGTGATTACGGAAACAGCCTGGATGCAGTTGCATCACCAAGCCATCGTCCAGGCTCATCGCCGCCATTTCGGTCAACACTTGTGCGCGGAACAGCTCCGCCTGTTCCGGCGTGGCGGCACCGCGCACCACCGTGTCGAACAGGCGCTGCGCTTGGGCCGGCGACAAATCGGCGGTGGCGGCGCTGGGATGGCCATGATCGGTCGAGGTGGCGCCGTGTGCGGCAAAGAATGCACGCCGTTGCCGATGCGCACGCAGGTAACCATTCCAGGTCAGCACATCCTCGCCGGTGAGCGCGCCGAATTGCTGCAAGGCACCGGCAAACTGCTCGTGCTCCGGGTCCACCACCGGGTCGGGGCGATATGCCGTCACCACCCGTCCCTGCCAACCGCTGGCGGCAATCGCTGCATGGTGGTGCAGCGGATCCAGCGGCGATTCGGTGGTGGCGATCACTTCGATATTGAAGCGCTCAAACAGCGCGCGCGGCAGAAAGTCAGGTGTCTGCAGCGCAGCGGTAATGTGGTCGTAATAGTGGTCGGCGGTGCCGGCATCGAGCCGGAGGCGTAGATCGAAGACGTCGTGGAAGACATGATTGAGCCACAGTGCCGACGGCGTGCCGCGCAACACCGTGTAATGCGCGGCAAACACGCGCCATGCCGCACGTGGGTCGACGGCTGCGCGCATGCCATCGGCGCGCGGAATGCCGATCGCATCCAGGTCGATGCCCTGGCTGTACAACATGCGGAACACATAGTGGTCCGGCACCAACAGCAATTCGGTAGCGTCAGCGAACGGTGCATTGGTGGCGAACCATGCCGGGTCGGTGTGGCCATGTGGGCTGATGATCGGCAGCGTTGCAATCTGTGCGTACAGGCAGCCGGCGATCGCGCGCGTGCCGGGATCGGCCGGCAGCAAACGATCGGGATGCAAGGACAACACGGAAGAACGCATGATCGATATCAGCCCAATGGACGTTAGGAAAGGCGCCTGGTCATGGCCTGCTGGCAACGTAGCTGCGTAGCCAGGTCAATGCCGGGCGTTCGCTGCCATCATAATTAATCAGATAGGCACCTTCGTTGTCGCGCCACATACCGTGACGGAAACCCCACAGGTTCACACCGCGCACGGCCGGGTGCTCCCAGAACATCGGGAAGAAGCGCTGCCAGGCTGCCAGCTGCTGGGCATCGGTACGGCCATCCAGGTCAAACTCGGTGATGTAGATCGGCAACCTGGTGGATGCCAGCAGGTCGAGGTTGGCGCGCTGCACCGCAACTGAGGGGCCGTTGCTCGAGAGGTGCCCCTGGATACCGATCGCATCGATCAGATGTTCTTGCTGCAACAGCTGGATGGTGTGCAGATACTGCCTGGCTTGGTCGTTGTACTCGGTGACGTTGTAGTCGTTGATCATCAACTTGGTATGGGGGAAATACTTGCGTGCCAGGCGGAATGCCTCAAGCACCCAGTCCACGCCGGTCGCCCCGGTACCGCCCAGTGCCCGCATGTAATTGCCCGAATCGGCGCGGCGATTGTCCGGCTGGTTGTGACCCGGCAGCGTCTCATTGGCCACCTGCATCAAATCGATATCGGGATAGCGCTGCGCGATGGCGGCGAACCAGTGCTCGATTGCAGCACGCTGTTCATTCGGCGGCAGGTCGCGTACCCACGTCGGCTGCTGCGAGCCCCAGAGCCCGACATGGAACTGGAACTGCATATGGTTACGCTTGGCCAGCTGGTAAGCCTCGTCGAGCGGGCCCCAGTTCATCTGGCCGCGCACGGCTTCGACGCTGCCCCATTTGCCGGCATTTTCGGGAACGTCGGCGTTCCAGTAGTTGGTGAAGCCCTGCGCTTGCTGTGGGCTGTAGGCGCTGCCCAGAACGCGTCGTTTGCCGGCAGCGATAGGCCCGGCAACAGCGGACGCACAAGCGCCCAGCAACAGCACAAGCGTGAGCGGGTAACGGAGTTTCAACATGTTGGCATCCTCGATAAGTGAGCGAAGCTAAGTGAGCGAAGCAGTGACGGAAAGGACAGGTGCGCTGACGTGCGTCGGATACATGCGGTGCACCATTGCCAGCGCCACAATGTAGGCCGCAACCACTTCAGAAAAATGTCGAAATGGAGACGCCGTTGGCCTGCAAGACGAGACCAAATGAGCGGTACGATCACCATGCCGCCGAAGCCGGCGACTGTTGCAACTGCATGACACGCAGGCAGGTCAGCAAGCAGCGTAAAAAACACGCCGACCCGCCTTGGTGTGCGGCAGTGGCCAGCCCGATCAGGCGGCTACTTGCGACACGGCGCATGCAGCCAACACGATGACGTGCGGGCATCGGCATAAGGTCAGGACACCACGCAAACGCCTATGAGCGCGGCGAGCATGCGCGATTGTCATGGCGTAGGTGTGCCGGGATGGGCTGCAACGTAGTCACGCAGCCACGTGAGCGCGGGACGTTCGGTGCCATCGGCGCGGATCAGGTAGGCAGCTTCCTTGTCGCGCCACACGCCGGGCCGAAAGCCCCACAAGGTGATGCCATGCATGGCCGGGCGCTCCCAGAACAGCGGAAACACGCGCTGGTAGTCGGCCAGCTGCTGCGTATCGGTGGGCCCGTCCAGATCGAACTCGGTGATGTAGATCGGCAAACAGGTGGCAGCCAACGCATCCAGATTGTCGCGATGCACCGACATCGCCACATTCGGTGTGGTCTCGAAGGCGTGCTTCTGCACGCCGATGGCATCGACCAAGTGCTCGCGCTGCAGCAACCGCACGATCTGCAGATATTTCTGTGTGGCCTGCGCACTATTGGTGATGCTGTAGTCGTTGATCATCCGCTTGTTGTGCGGGACATGCTGGCGCGCAAGCCGAAACGCCTGCAGCCCCCATTCCCACCCACTGTCGCCGCTGCCACCCAGCGCCTGCAGATAATTGCCGCCACCGGTATCGGCCTTGCTCGGCGGGTCGTTGAGCGGTTCGTTCACTACCTCCAGCAGCGCGATGTCCGGGTAGCGCTGCGCAACAGTGGCAAACCATGGCGCGATCTCGCGGCGCTGTTCGACCGCCCGCACGCTCTTGATCCACTCCGGCTGCTGGTTGCCCCACATCATCACGTGCATCTGGAACGGCATGCCGTTGGCCTGCGCAAACCGGTAAGCAGCATCCAGCGTGCTCCAATCATCTGGTCGCGCATCGCTTCCACACTGCCCCATTTGCCGCCATTTTCCCGGTGAGCTTGTTCCAGTGCTGCGCAAACCCAGGCGCCTGCTGCGCGCCATGCGCACTGCCGAGGAACTTGGCGGCCTTCGATGCCAGCGGTGCGGCGTAGGCAGGTGCCGCCATGCCAGCCGCCACCCACAACCCCAGAGTTACTGCGCCCATGTGCATCAGCTCACCTCAGGACGATGCCGGCGCTGGATCGGCATGCCACTGCGCCGGCTCCAGCCGCGGCACCAGCGTGTGTACGACGGCCAACGCCAACAGGTAAGCCGAGCCCGCAATTATAAATACCGGCACATAGCTGCCGGTGGCCTGCAACAGGAAGCCGATGAAGGTGGCGATCAACATGCCACCCACCGCACCGGCGAAGCCACCGATGCCGACCACGGTGGCAACCGCATGCCGCGGAAACATGTCCGACGGCAGCGTAAACAGATTGGCCGACCAACCCTGGTGTGCCGCCGTGGCTAGGCCGATCAATGCCACCGCCAGCCATAGATTGTCGGCACGCGCAGCGAACACGATGGGCACGACAGAAATGGCGCAGATCAGCATCGCGGTCTTGCGCGCGCGATTGACGCTCCAGCCGCGCGCAATGAAACGCCCTGCCACCCAACCACCGGCAATACTGCCGATATCGGCCAGCACGAAGATCACGATCAACGGTGCGCCCAACTGCAGCAGGCTCAAACCGTATTGCGCATGCAGGAACTTCGGCAGCCAGAACAGGAAGAACCACCAGATCGGATCGGTGATGAGCTTGCCCAGCACAAATGCCCAGGCCTGCCGATGCCGCAGCACCTGCAACCAGGAGAGCCGGCGCTGCACCGGCTCATGCGCATCGCTGCGGATATGCGCCAACTCTGCGGCCGACAATCCGGGCTGTTGCTCGGGCGAGTGATACCGGAACCACCACACCGCCAGCCAGGTGGCACTGAGCACGCCAGTGAACAGAAACGCCGACTGCCAGCCCCAGGCCGTGGCGATCAACGGCACCAGCAACGGGGCGACGATGGCACCGATATTGGAGCCGGAATTGAAGATGCCGGTGGCCAGCGCGCGCTCGCGGCGCGGGAACCATTCAGCCACGGTCTTCAGCGCCGCAGGAAAATTCCCGGATTCGCCCAAGCCCAGGAAAAATCGTGCGATCGCAAAGCCCACGACGCTGGTGGCCAAGGCATGCCCCATCGCTGCCAGGCTCCAGACGCCGATCGCCAGCGCATAGCCGAGCCTGGTGCCGAAGCGGTCGATCACCGCGCCGCTGCACAGCAACCCCAGCGCATACGTCGCCTGGAATGCGGTGACGATGTAGCCGTACTGGATTTCGTTCCAGCCGATCTGCGTCTGCAGGAACGGCGCCAGCACGCCCAGTACCTGGCGGTCCACATAGTTGATGGTGGTGGCGGCCAGCAGCAAGGCACAGACGCGCCAACGCACCCTGCCGAGCCGTGCCGACGCAGCGGTGGGCACCTCGCTCATGCGCGTGGCCTGCGTGGCCGCACCGGATGGTCGGCAGCCTGCACGCGTGGGCGGATCTCGCTTCTGCATGCGCCAACCAGGTGGCGGCCAGGCGCGTCGCTGTCGCGTTCTTCGATTCGATTCATCGACCACTGCACCTGCACGAGGGTGGCCTTGCGTCACGGATGATAGCGCTACCATTACCACGGCCTTGCGCGAAATCCATCGCGCAGTGCAGCACGACGTGTCCGTACGCAAACAACCAGGCGCCTTGTGCAGCGCTCGCAGTAGCTGCTGGCCGCTGTGCCCGGGCAACTATGCTGCCCTGCAGCGTGATGTTCCGAATTTGGTAGCGCTAGCATCGAACGCGCTGATCGTCCGTTTCCCTCATCGCACCATCGTCGCGCCGCGCGTCGGCAGCGGCACTCCCTGCGCAGGGGCGATGCGTGGGACATCTGCTACCTGTTAGGGAAGGGATTACGGTGAAGAACAGCTACGCACGAACCGCGTTGTCCTGCGCGTTGGGATCCATTCTGCTGGGCATGGCCAGCACCGCCGCTTGGGCACAGTCCACCGATGCCGCCAGCACTGCGCAAACGCCGCCAACCAGTGCCGGCGACAACGGTGCAGTGAAACAGCTCGACACTGTGACTGTCTCCGGCTACAGACGCAGCATCCAGTTTTCCACCGATGCCAAGCACGATTCGCTGGGCTTTGCCGACACCGTGTTTGCCGAAGATATCGGCAAGTTTCCGGACATGAACATTGCCGAGTCGCTCAACCGTATTCCTGGCGTGCAGCTGGCGCGCGACGTCAACGGCGAAGGCCTCAACATCGCCATCCGCGGCCTGGGCACCAGCTTCACCAAGACCACGCTCAACGGCGCCAGCATCGCCACCGCCTCGATCGGCCTGAATGCGCAGAACCAGAACCGCGAAGTCGATCTGAATCTGTTTCCCACCGAATTCTTTACCCAGCTCACCGTGAGCAAGACACCCACCGCGAGCATGCTCGAAGGCGGCGTCTCCGGTGTGGTGGACATGCGCAGCGCGCGCCCGTTCGACCGCCCCGGTGTGCACGTCACCTATCAAGCCCAGGCCGACTGGAACAGCACCAGCGAAAAGACCACCCCGCGCGGCGCCTTCATGGGCAGCTGGACCAATGAAGCAGGCACCTTCGGCGCATTGTTTGGTGTGGCGTCGGTGCGCAGCAAGCTCGGTGTGCGCGGCTTCGAGAGCGTGGGCTGGACCAATCCGGGCCTCACCTACACCCAGTGCGGCCTCACTCCGCCGGCAGGTACGCCAGCCACTAACCAGCCGGCGGCGTGCAACGTCAATGGCGGCGGCAACTGGCGCATTCCCGACACCGTGCCTGCCACTGCCGGCAGCGGCCTCACCACCGGCGAAACCATCGATGCCGCGTGGCTGCTGGCACGCAACCCGGGGTTGAGCATCGACCAGATCAGCGATGCCTTGATTCCGCGCCTTGGCCGCCAGGTGTACATGAATGGCGATCGCGATCGCGATGCGTCGGTGATGTCGCTGGAATGGCGTCCCTCCGACAGCATGCATTTCTACCTGGACACGCTGTACTCCGAAGCCAAGCGCAGCACCGAGCGGGTCAGCATGAATCTGATCGGCCGCAACGGCAACATGATCCCGCTCGGGATGCAGCTGGATCAGAACAACGTGGTGACCAGCGCCACCTTCGCCAACGCGCAGTATTTTTTGGAAGCGCGTCCATACCACGAAAACGTCAAGTTCTGGAGCGTCAATCCCGGTGCGCAATTGCTGTTGGGCGCCGATCAGGACATCAAGCTCAACGTGCAGGCCAACGCCACGCGCAGCTGGCTGGCACGCGAATCGCCCAGCATCCTGGTCACCTCGCCGTTCACTACCGTGGACTACCGCAACCAAGGCGGCGACCGCCCCAGCATCACCAGCCCGCTCGATCTCAACGACCCCAATCTGGGCTGGGGCTGGACGGGCGGCCGGGTCAATATCCAGAACGAAAAGCGCCAGACCGAAACGCGTGGCGCGCGCGCCGACCTGCAGTTCGGCGAGGACCAGCGCAACGTCAAGATCGGCGCGTCCTACGACATGGCCGAGCGCACCATCCGCGGCTTCGACAACAGCATCGCCTGGGAACAGGTGGTGTGCCGCGGCAACGGCGGCAACGTGTGCAATGGCGGCGCCGGCTCGGCAATCCCCAATTCGGCCCTGGCCAGCTATCTGAAGCCCGGCCCAGGCGACTTCATCACTGCCGACTTCTCCCGCTTCCTGGCCGACACCAACTACTACGCGCTGCGCGATGCCGCACCGGAGAGCAACTCGGCCAACACCGGCGCTTCCACCGGCGGCATCCGTGAAAAAAATCTGGGTTTCTACATTGAGACCAATGCGGACGCCGACGTCTGGAATCGCACCATGCGCTTCAACGCCGGCGTGCGCTATGTGACCACCGACCAGACCATTACCGGCCCGGTCACCATCAATGGCGTCCGCAGCGTGCAGGTGCTGGATTCGGATTACAAAGCAACCCTGCCCTCGTTCAACGTGGCGTGGGACGTAGCCGACAAGGTGGTCATGCGCCTGTCCAGCTCGCGCACGCTGACCCGCCCCGACCCCAGCGCGATGCTGCCCAACACCAATTTCAGCGATCCCTCGGCGCAGACCGCCACGCAGGGCAATCCGAACCTCAAACCGTATCTCTCGACCAATGTGGATTTCGGCGGCGAGTGGTACACCGGCGACGAAGGCTATGTGGGCTTGACCCTGTTCAACAAGCGCATCACCGGCTTCACCGTCAACGGCATCCGCCGCATTCCGTTCAACGACCTGGGCGTGAACTACGACACGCTGTTGCCGATCCAGCAGGCCGGCCTGGCCCAGCGCGGCGGCCCCGATGCGGCCACCGTGGATGTGCAGACGCAGGTCAATGCCGACGGGGTGCTGAATATCCGCGGTACCGAGGCCATCTGGGTCCAGCCACTGGACAAGCTGTTCGATGGCCTGGGTTTCAGCCTCAACTACACCCACGTCAGCCAGCAGTCCGAAGGCGAAGGCGTGCCGGCGGTAGCCGTCGGTGTCGCACCCAACCTCTGGAACGGAACCGTCTACTGGGAAAAGGATGCGGCCTCGATCCGCCTGTCCTACACCTGGAACGACGACATGGTGATCTCCGGCGCCAACCAGAACGGCATTCCGTATGCGCGCCTCAACGCCGATGCGCGCGGCCAGCTCGATATGTCGGCGAGCTACGCACTGGATTGGCTGCCGTCCAAGCCGCAGATCACGCTCAACGTCACCAATATCACCAACGAACCGTTGCGCACGACCTTCGCCTGGCCCAACGCCACCTACGATCTGTATGAGCCCGGGCGCACCGTCATGCTCGGCATCCGCGGTACCTTTTGAGTGTTGTCGTCATCGGTCGCCGTTCCTCCCAGCGACGACCGATGGCGCAATGCGCGCCGCGGCGTTTTCCGCAGCATTCTTCAAGTCCGCCCCACCTCATGAACGATCGGTCACAACAGCTCTCCGTGCGCGAAAAGATCGGCTACAGCCTGGGCGACCTGGCGGCCAATCTGATCTTCCAGACGCTGGTCACTTTCCTGGCGTTCTTCTACACCGATGTGTTCTGCATTCCTGCAGGCGTGGCAGCGACGTTGATCTTTGTGGTCGGCATGCTGGGCGCGTTCGTGTTTACGCCCATCATCGGCATCCTGGCCGATCGCACCCGTACCCGCTGGGGCAAGTTTCGCCCGTGGATCCTGTGGACAGCGCTGCCCTTCGGGGCGTTGTCGCTGGCCGCCTTCAATACGCCCACGCTCGGCGAACACGGCAAGATCGCCTACGCCTTTGCCACCTACAGCTTGCTGATGCTGGTGTACGTGGCCAACAACCTGCCGTATTCGGCCTTGAGCGGCGTGCTCACCGGCAGCATGGAGCAGCGCAACAGTTTGTCGGCGTATCGCTTCCTGGCGGTGACCTTTGCGCAGTTCATCATCCAGGTGCTGCTGTTGCCCTTGGTGCTGATCCTGGGCAATGGCGACAAGGCGCAAGGCTTTCGCAACACCATGGCGCTGTTCGCGGCGATCGGCACGCTGTGCTTGTTGCTCACCTTCTTCACCACGCGCGAGCGCGTGCTGCCGATCAGCGAACAACGCAACAGCGTGCGTCAGGACGTGACCGATCTGGTCCGCAACAAACCCTGGCTGGTGATGCTGGCGCTCACCATCCTGGTCTTCATCAATCTCGCCATGAAGGGTGGGATGTACATCTACTATTTCAAGTACTACCTCGACGCCAACGCGTTGAAGCAGTTTCTCGATCACGCCGGCTTCAACCGCTTCATCGGCGGGATCAACAGCGTGCTGACCGGCGCCGGCATGAGCGCGTTGCAGTGGCCGCAGGACGCACCGACCTCTGCATTTAGCGTGTTCAGTGCCGGCGGTATCCTGGCGATGATCGTGGGCATCGGCTTTTCCAAGCGGCTGGCCGACGGCTATGGCAAGCGCAACGTGTTCGGCGGCGCACTACTGATCTCCACGCTGTTCCTGCTGGCGTTCTACCTGTACCCGCCGAATGCGATCGGCTGGGTCTTCGCCTCCTACGTCCTGCACGGGTTTTTCTACGGCATCACCATCCCGCTGCTGTGGGCGATGATCGCCGATGTGGCCGATTACTCGGAGTGGAAGAACCACCGTCGCGCCACCGCGATTATTTTTTCGGCGATGTTGTGCGGCTTGAAGATCGGCCTGAGCGTGGGCGGCGCACTGGTCGCCGGCATCCTGGCGTTCTACGGCTATGACACCGCACTGCCGCAGCAAAGCGCAGCGGTCAGCAACGGCATCCGCCTGGCCATCAGCGTGTACGCCTCGCTACCGTTCCTGATCGGCGCCGCATTGCTGGCGCTGTACGAGATCGACAAAGGTCTGGAAACCCGCATCGAACACGAACTGGGCGTGCGCCGACAAACCGCCCCGCTCGCCACCCTCTGACCTCCCCTCCCACTGATGCACAGGCACGCGCATGTCCGATGAGCTGCACACCGCTGCACTGCAGGCACTGGCGCGCACCGCCATTTCCGCACCGCTGGTCACCCACCTCTACACCGCCGACCCGTCCGCGCATGTATTCGACGGCACGTTGTATATCTATCCCTCGCACGACATCGATGCCGGCGTCGCCTTCAGCGACGATGGCTCGCATTTCGACATGGCGGACTACCACGTGTTGCGCATGGCGCATCCGGGTGCAGCAGTGGAAGATCTTGGGCAAGTGCTGCACGTGCGCGATGTGCCCTGGGCGCAGCGGCAGATGTGGGCACCGGATGCCGCACAGCGCAACGGCAAGACCTACCTGTATTTTCCTGCCAAACGCGCCGATGGCATCTTTCAGATTGGCGTGGCAGTGGGCGATCGTCCCGAAGGTCCGTTCGTCGCCGCGCCGCAGCCCATCGCCGGAACCTACTCGATCGACCCGGCCGTACTCGCCGCCGACAACGGTTCGCATTACCTCTACTTCGGCGGCATCTGGGGCGGCCAGCTGCAGCACTACCGCGATAACGCCTATGCGCAAACGCATCAGGAACCGGTGGGCGGCGCACCCGCCCTCGGCCCACGCGTGGCGCGCCTGCACGCGCACATGACCGAACTGGCCGAACCCACCCGTGAGATCGTCATCCTCGACGAACACGGCGCCCCACTGCGCGCCGACGACCATGCCCGCCGCTTCTTCGAAGGCCCCTGGGTCCACCAACACGCCGGCCGCTATTACCTGTCGTATTCCACCGGCGACACCCACCTGATCTGCTATGCCAGCAGCGACTCGCCCTACGGTCCGTTTACCTATCAAGGCATCCTGCTTGCACCGGTGGTGGGCTGGACCACGCATCACTCCATTTGCCTGTTCCAGGAGCAGTGGTATCTGTTCTATCACGACAGCGTGCTTTCAGGCGGCCAGACGCATCTGCGCAGCATCAAGATGGCGCCGCTGGCACATGCTGCAGATGGAAAGATCGCGACGATTTACCCGTATGGGGAAGATGCGGTGTCGCCGTGGTGAGTGCTGTTGGGCAAGCGCCTGCCGAGATCCATCGCGTCGGTGATCGCTAGGCAGCTAGCGGTGGAAGAAAAGTCCTTTCACCTCGATGCTTCAGCGCACCTCGTCGTCATCACTGCGGCTGATGGTTGAACCAACACTCACGGCATAGACTGGGCGTTTCTGGCGTCTGAGTGTCTCTTCATTTGGCTCTTGAATGCCGATGACTTGGCAAACGTCACCGGTATGTCGCACGCACTAAGAGCGGCCAACAAAACGACTGCGCTCACCGCCAGGCGGGCGCGGCCGGTGCTCGGACTCGGCAGGTACAACGCGTCCACTGCGGTTGTGAGCGCGCCGTCCGCGCCCACCTGACAGCTGCTCGCGGCGTGTTGTTAGAACCTGTTCACAATCTTATTCAAACCGTGCAAACTCCACGAATGCGCGAGAAGAACTATCCAAGTGACGTGAGCCGTGAGCGGTTCGAGCAAATCCGCCCGATTCTGGAGCAAGCCCGCAAGCGCACCAAGCCTGTGACAGTGGATATGTATGAGGTGTGGTGCGCAGTGCTGTATCTGCTACGGACAGGGTGCCCGTGGCGTGCGTTGCCCAGTGACTTTCCGAAGTGGCGCACGGTGCATTCCTACTTTGCCAAGTGGAGCGAAGTGGACGATGAAGGAATGAGCCTGCTGGAGCGGGCGCTTAAAAAATCAGGTTGGCGCGGCCCGCGAGAAACAGGGGCGCAAGGCCTGCAGTACGTTCTTGATCGTGGACGCGCAGAGCGTGAAGAACAGTGATACAGCCGGCCAGAAAGGCTATGACGCGGGCAAGAAGGTATCGGGGATCAAGCGCCACATCGCGGTGGATACGCAAGGCTTTCCACATGCCGTTGCGGTGACCACGGCGGAAGTCACCGATCGTCAAGGTGCGCTGGAGGCATTGAAACGCTGCCGATCGGGTTTAGGTCGGGTGAAACGCCTGCTGTGCGACAGCGGCTACACCGGAGATCCCTTCGCCGAGGGCGTACAGGACATTCTGGGCAAGCATGTCACCGTACAGATTGCCAAGCGCAGCGAGCTGCATACCTTCAAGGTCATGCCCAAGCGCTGGAGTGTCGAACGCAGCTTTGCCTGGCTGGAGAAGAACCGGAGGCTATGGAAGAACTGCGAGCGAAGGCTCAATACAAGCTTGCAGTTCATCCATCTGGCGTTCCTGGCACTGCTACTCAGGAGATCGTGAACAGATTCTAAGCCATTTGCCGCACCGATTTTCATCGCGTGCAGCCAAACGATCAGTCGCGCGAGCGTAGGCCACAATGACCTCATCGTGCCAAACGCCAGTGCACCCAGCACCGGTATCCCCACACTCACCACCGCTCCGCACGGCCGCATGCCTGACATCCCAACATGTATTTCATGGCAATGCACGTACAACAGGCGCCACTCCATTGTGCAGAGGCATATATGAGTCACCATCCCGAACTCGCCACTGTCCCGTCGCTGGATCTAAATCGCTATCTGGGCACGTGGTACGAAATCGCCCGCCTGCCGATCCACTTCGAGGATGCGGACTGTACCGACGTGTCGGCGCACTACACCCTGGAAGATGACGGCAGCGTGCGTGTGCAAAATCGCTGCCTCACCGCGGAAGGCGAGCTGGACAGGCGCGCGCCATCGACGACACGCACAGCCGGCTGGAGGTGACCTTCCTGCCCGAGGGCTTGCGCTGGATCCCTTTTACCAAAGGGCACTACTGGGTGATGCGCATCGACACCGACTACACCGCCGCGCTGGTCGGCAGCCCGGACCGCAAGTACCTATGGCTGCTGGCACGGTTGACGCAGCTGGACGAAAACGTTGCGCAGGCCTATCTGGCGCACGCACGCGAACAAGGCTTCGACCTGGCACCACTCATCCACACACCGCACACTGGGCGCCTGACTGAGCAGCCGCTTCCGTAACCAGCCACCATCACTGGGTACTCAGTACGAAAGTCTCAACCGACACATCCCGTATGCACCGGTCCGCTGGCTTGATCGCCATATACGATGCAGGCAATCAAGCGCAGGGGCACGCAGTGGGACGACCAGCGTGCTGCTGACACGTCGCCTAAGGTCAGCCGTTGAGCGTGCCCAGATCCTTGGCGGCCGCCTGGGCGCCTTCCAGGCTGTCGAAGGCCACGCCGGTGTCGCCGACCACGTACTTGGTCAGCTCGCCGTCGCGTGTGGTTTCCTGCATCTTGAAAATCGGCACTGCGTCGGTGCCGCCGACGCGTTCTTTCTGCGTTGTCATGGGTGATGCCTCCAGTGAAAGCGCCCTGCATGGGACCGGATTGTCCCGCGGCTCCCGTCCGGGAGCGCAGACGATCCGATCCTAACGCGGCATCGCGTGCAGGCGCGTGAATCCGCAGGCGACGCCGACTGCCATGATGCAGCGCAGGGCAATCGACAAAAAATCACCTGATTAGCACGATCTTTCAGCACAGTCGCAGCCAGTGAGAGCCGACCGGTCGATGGTAGGACCGTCGCTCCACCGAGACCAGATCATGGCCATGAATCGTGTGCAGTTCCAAGCCGGGCTGTCGTTGCCGGCGTTCCTCAAGCGCTATGGCAACGCGCAGCAGTGCGAGCAGGCGTTGGAGATCTCGCGCTGGCCACAGGGCTTTGTTTGTCCGCGTTGCGCCGCTACCGCGCACAGTCGATTCCAGCGTCACGGCACCACGTACTGGCAGTGCACGGCCTGCTATCGCCAGACCAGCCTGCGCTCGGGCACGGTGATGGACAACAGCAAGCTGCCGCTACGCACCTGGCTGCTTGGCATGTATCTGCTGGGCCAGAGCAAGACGAACCTGTCGGCGCTGGAGTTGATGCGACACCTGGGAGTGAGCTACCCGACAGCGTGGCCAATGAAGCACAAGCTGATGCAGGCCATGACCCAACGCGAGGCGAACCGCAAGTTGGGCGGGATCGTGCAACTGGACGATGCCTACCTGGGCGGAGAACGCAACGGTGGCAAGGCCGGGCGCGGCTCGGAGAACAAGCGCCTTTTCGTGATCGCCGTGGAGACCACTGAAGACGGTCGTCCATTGCGCGCGGTGATGGATCCGGTCCCAGGCTTCACCAAGGCGGCGCTGTCGGAATGGATCGGGCAACGCCTGCATCCTGGAGCAGATGTCTACAGTGATGGACTCGGTGCGTTTCGAGCACTGGAAGCCGAGCACGCGCACACGGTGATCGAAGGCAGCGGTCGAAGTCGCTGCGAGGCAGAGAACGCACGCTGGGTCAACGTGGTGTTGTCCAACCTAAAGCGTTCGCTGGACGGTGCCTATCACGCCTTCAAATTCGCCAAATACGCCCAGCGCTACCTGGCAGAGACGATGTGGCGGTTCAACCGCCGTTTCGATCTGACCCGGCTGGTGCCCAGCTTGCTGGCCGCCGCAGCCGCCAGCAAGCCGTGGTCCGAGCGGGCCCTGCGTGATGTCACCATGTTCACCGCTGAAAGTGCGTGCTAATCAGGAAAAATCACAGTGGCTTCGCCACACACGCGCGCAATGCACGCGTGTGTCGTACATTCGCGACGTGCAGCCTCATCAGTCCATGCCGTGTGTCACCAATCGCTGCGCGCGACGCGTCTGCGCGCACTCCGGCGAGCCCGCGTCGGCCATTCGCGACCGCGCGCATTGCGCGCATCGTCTCAGAGGCCGTGCGTGAATCGGCCGCGCCGTCGATGCGGGTGGTGAGGTGAAACGCCAACGCATCATCAGTGCGACCGTGCTGTTGGTATTGCTCTGCGCAACGCTGCCGGTCGGCCTGTTCTACTACTTGGCCTGGCGGCTGGCATTGGCGCGCGAAGA
Organism: Xanthomonas oryzae pv. oryzae; assembly: GCF_004136375.1. Lineage (NCBI taxonomy): Bacteria > Pseudomonadati > Pseudomonadota > Gammaproteobacteria > Lysobacterales > Lysobacteraceae > Xanthomonas > Xanthomonas oryzae. The sequence goes on along the minus strand of NZ_CP031697.1, from coordinate 370,850 downwards.
AGGCAGGCTGAGCCAGCTGGCTGCGCTGTCGATCCGCCGTACCGAAACCGCCTTCGACGAAGCGCATGGCGCACTGCTGAACATGGCCGCCTCGCGGCTGCCGCTGTGGTCGCCTGCGCACCTGGCGCAGATGCGCGCGCTGGTGCTGACCAGCCATTACATCGTCGAGCTGGGGCGCTTCCAGCAAGGTCGTCTTCGCTGTACCTCATGGGGGCAACTGCCCGACAGCATTCCGCAGTCCACCGCCGATTTCGTGGTCAAGCGCGGCATCGCGGTGACCACCCGGCTACTGCCGCTGGCCAATCCGCAGCGTCCACTGACGGCACTGCAACTGGGCGACTAGGGCCTGTTAACATTAATGTCTCGAGCGATTAAACTATTGGGCATGGAGATCACGCCAGCACAATTTGCACTCATCGAGCATTGCCTACCTTTGCAACGCGGCAATGTCAGCATGACCAACCTGCAGGTAGTCAACGCCCTTCTTTACGTCGCAGAGCATGGCTGCAAATGGCGCGGTCTGCCCGAGCGCTTTGGCAACTGGCATACGGTGTACACGCGCATTAACCGTTGGACCAAGTCCGGTGTGCTGGACCGGATGTTCGCCCAATTGCAGACCTGCCAGATCGTGCGCATCAAAATCGAAGCGGTCTCGCTGGACTCCACCAGCATCAAGGTGCATCCGGATGGCACTGGCGCATTAAAAAAAACGGCCCACAATCCATCGGGAAATCGCGCGGCGGATGGAACACCAAAATTCATATGGTTGCCGCAGATGCTCGAACAGCCATCACGTTCGGATTGACGCCTGGCAACGCACATGACGCACCCGCAGGCCGCGCGTTGCTTGAACACCTGGGGCCAGTGGAGCGGCCGGTTCATCTGCTGATGGATCGCGCTTACGAAGGCAATGAAACCCGCCAGTTGGCGCTCGATCTTGGCTTCGTGCCGGTGGTTCCACCCAAGTCCAATCGGGTCGATCCTTGGGAGTACGACAAGGAAATGTACAAGCGGCGCAACGAAGTGGAGAGGCTGTTCCGTCGCTTGAAGGGCTACCGACGGATTTTCACGCGCTTCGAGAAGCTGGATGTCATGTTCCTTGGCTTCCTCAGCTTCGTTCTGGTCGTCGATGGGCTTCGGATGTGTTAACAGGCCCTAGGAACGTCCTGATCAACCCCGACACGCTGGCCGACATCAATATTCCCCCCGGCCTGCAACTTGCGATCGGTACGCCGGACGGGCAGCTTCTCAGCAGCACCGGCACCGCCGCCGAACAGTTGCTGATCGAACCCAGCGACGAACGCGCGCCGGACGACCGCGTGCTGTCGCAGGTGTTGTTCGGACGCGACCGCCGTGGCGAATGGACGGCGGTGGTCACCGAGCCGGTGGCCTACCTGCGGGGTCCGCTGGCGGCGGCACGGTTACAACTGGTGCCGGTGGGCATCGCGGTGGCGCTGCTGCTGGTCGGTGCGGTGCTATGGGTGTCGCGGCGGCGGTTGTCGCCACTGGCGCGGCCGGAAATTGCAGTGCAACGTGGCGAGTTCATCGTTCACTATCAACCGATCATTGCACTCGACAGCGGCGCCTGCGTCGGCGCCGAAGCGCTGGTGCGCTGGCAGCAACCCGACGGCGTATTGGTCCCGCCGGATGCCTTCATTCCGCTGGCCGAAGAAAGCGGCTTGATCCTGCCGATCACCGATCTGGTGGTGGCCGAAGTCATTCGCGAACTCGGCCCCACCCTGGCTGCCGACCCGGCGCTGCACGTGGCCATCAATGTCTCCGCCGAAGACATCAAAAGCAGCCGGGTGCAGAGCGTACTGGAGCATGCGTTGCGTGGCACCGGCGTGGACAGCGGCCAGCTGTGGGTGGAGGCGACCGAACGCAGCTTGATGGACATTGACGCGGCGCGTACCACCATCATGCGTCTGCGTGGCGCCGGCCACACGGTGTCGATCGACGACTTCGGTACCGGCTATTCGAGCCTGCAGTATCTGCAAGGCCTGCCGCTGGACGCGTTGAAGATCGACAAGTCGTTCGTAGATACCATCGGCACCCACTCGGCCACCAGCGCGGTGACCGCGCACATCATCGAGATGGCAAAAACGCTGCGGCTGCGCACCATTGCCGAAGGCGTCGAGCGGCAGGAACAGCTCGATTATCTACGCGCCCATGGCGTGGACCTGGCGCAAGGCTGGCTGTTCTCGCGCGCGTTGCCGGCCACCGGTTTCATCGCCTACCACGCACAGGCGCGCAGCACGGCGCATTGAACGCAGCGACAAAAAAGGCCGCCATTGGCGGCCTTTCAATGTCGATCACGCATTGCGCAATCCGATTACGCGCTCTGCAAGGCACTGCTGCGCTGGTGCACCGGCTTGGGCCGGCTCGGGAAGGCGTGGCGCACGATCCGCCACATCACCTGAGCGAACTGCCGCGGCAGCGAGCCGGTGTTGTAGTGCTGGCCGTAGCGCGCACAGATCTGCTTCACTTCGACGGCGATCTGCGCATAACGGTTGGCTGGCAGGTCCGGGTAGAAGTGGTGTTCGATCTGGTGGCTCAGATTGCCAGACAGCACGTTCATCAACTTGCCGCCGGTGAGGTTCGACGACCCGCGCAGCTGACGCAGATACCAATGACCACGCGATTCGTTGCGGATCGATTCCTTCGGGAACACTTCCGCATCGGCGGTGAAGTGGCCGCAAAAAATGATCACGAAGGTCCAGATGCTGCGCAGCACGTTGGCGGCAAGATTACCCAGCAGCACGGTCAGGAAAAACGGGCCGGCCAGCAGCGGGAACACGATGTAGTCCTTGAGCATCTGGCGGCCCATCTTGCGGCCCACAGGCAGGAACGCGACGCGCAATTCGGCCGCCTTTATCTTGCCGGCGAACCAGCGGCCCAGACGCAGGTCCTGGATCGCCACGCCCCATTCGAACAGCAGCGCGAACACCACCGCGATGAAGGGCTGCAGCAGGTAGAACGGGCGCCAGCGCTGTTCGGGGAAGATACGCAACAAGCCGTAGCCGATGTCGTCGTCCATGCCGCGCACATTGGTGTAGGTGTGGTGCTTGAAGTTGTGCGTCTTGCGCCAGTTGTCGCCGGTGGCAACGATGTCCCACTCGTAGGTATTGCCGTTGAGCTGCGGGTCGCCCATCCAGTCGTACTGGCCGTGCATGACGTTATGGCCCAGCTCCATGTTCTCCAGGATCTTGGACAGCGTCAGCAGCACCACGCCGGCGATCCACGCCGGAATCAGCACGCTACGGACGAACGCGCCAAGGAACAGCAGCGCACGACCAGCCCCACCGCTCCAGCGCACGGCAGCCACGATGCGGCGGATGTAGCGCGCATCGGCGCCCCCCACCTGGCGTTGCACGCGAGCGCGGATGGCATCGAGTTCGTCGCCGAAAGACTGCAGTTCGGCAGCGGACAGGGCACGGTTATGGACTCGGCTCATGGAGATTCCTTACAGATCCAGGATCAGGTCAGTGCTCGGGGCACTGATGCACAGGCGGACCGGTGCGGTGGGTTCGTTGCTGCGCTCACCGGTGAGCAGGTGGCGCGTGGTGCCGGACTGGCGCGCGCAGGCGCAGGTGTTGCAGATGCCCATGCGGCAGCCGTGGTTGGGCCGCAGGCCTTGCGCTTCCAGCCCTTCCAGCAGCGACTGGCCGCGCGGCAGCGTGAGCGTACGGCCGCTGCGTGACAGCTGGACCTGCACCTGCCCCGCTTCGCTTTCGTCCAGTGCCGGCACGCTGAAGGCTTCGGCCTGAAATGCAGCCACGCGCCCTTGCAAACGTTCGCGCGCGGCTTGCACAAAACCGCCCGGGCCGCATGCCATCGCGTGGCGCTGCTCCAACGCGGAAATCTGATCCAGCGGATAGGTGTCGATGCGTGCGGCCGGCATCTCGCCTTCGCGGGTGGTCAGCAACTGCACGCGCAGGCGCGGATGCGCGGCGGCCAGCGCGGCGAATTCGTCGACGAAGCAGGCTTCGTCGCGCTGACGCACCCAGTACAGCAGGTCCACGTCCATCGGCATGCCGGCCTGCGCAGCGGCCTGCAGCAACGCGCGCATCGGCGTGATGCCCGAGCCGGCGGCCAGCAGCAGTAGCGGGGTTGGCGTGCTCGGCAACAACATGTCGCCGAAGGCCGGGTCCAGCGACACCACCGTGCCCAGCGCCGCATCGTGCGTCAGGAACCGGCTGACCAGCCCGCCCTCGATCGCCTTGACAGTAATCGCCAGGCGGCCGTCGACCAGCACGGTCGGGCTGTAGCTGCGCAACAAGCGGCGGCCGTCGATCTCCACGCCCAGGCTCACATGCTGGCCGGCCTGCAAACCGCGCCAGTGGCTGTTGGGCTGCAACACCAGGGTCACCGCATCGCGGCTGGCAGGGCTGCGCTCGACCAGGCGTGCCATCGGCCGTTCCAGCGTCCACAGCGGGTTGATCCGGGTTGCCCAGAAATCGAACAGGTGCGGCGACACCAGCCGGCGCGCCAGGCGTGCCGGCAGCGGGGACGTGGACTTTGGAGAAAATGCCAGGTTCATGGGTTGCACTATACGCATGCATGCACAGCTGTGTATACAGCTGTATATTGCCGAAGGGGCTATGATTCAGGCCCACGTCCGGCTACAGCCTCATGACCTCCATCGCCCTGCCTTCCCACGACGCGCCGCCGTCCCGCAAGCCGGCGATTTCACGGGAGGATCTCATTGCTGCAGCGTTGTCGTTGATCGGCCCGCACCGCAGCCTGTCCACGCTGAGCCTGCGCGAAGTGGCACGCGAGGCCGGCATCGCGCCGAACAGCTTTTACCGCCAGTTCCGCGACATGGACGAGCTCGCCGTGGCCTTGATCGACCTGGCCGGGCGTTCGCTGCGCACCATCATCGGCCAGGCGCGCCAGCGCGCGACCTCCACCGACCGCAGCGTCATCCGCGTCTCGGTCGAAGCCTTCATGGAACAGCTCCGCGCCGACGACAAGCTATTGCACGTGCTGCTGCGCGAAGGCGCGGTAGGCTCGGACGCCTTCAAGCTGGCGGTGGAACGCGAACTCAGCTATTTCGAAGACGAGCTGCGTGTGGACCTGATCCGCCTGGCCGCCGCCGACAACGCCAAGCTCCACGCGCCCGCCCTGGTGTCCAAGGCCATCACCCGGCTGGTGTTTGCGATGGGCGCGGTCGCAATGGATTCGCCGCCGGAAAAAGACCCAGAGCTGATCGAGCAGATCTCGCAGATGCTGCGCATGATTCTGACCGGCGCCCGCACCCTGGGCACACACGGCGGCGGCTTCAACTCTGGATCGCAACACCAACGGTTGTGACGTGGTCCAGGCGATCTGACCTGAGAACCTGTTCACGATCTCCTGAGCAGCAGTGCCAGGAACGCCAGGTGGATGGACTGCAAGCTGGTATTGAGCCTTCGCTCGCAGTTCTTCCATAGCCTCCGGTTCTTCTCCAGCCAGGCAAAGCTGCGTTCGACACTCCAGCGCTTGGGCATGACCTTGAAGGTATGCAGCTCGCTGCGCTTGGCAATCTGTACGGTGACATGCTTGCCCAGAATGTCCTGTACGCCCTCGGCGAAGGGATCTCCGGTGTAGCCGCTGTCGCACAGCAGGCGTTTCACCCGACCTAAACCCGATCGGCAGCGTTTCAATGCCTCCAGCGCACCTTGACGATCGGTGACTTCCGCCGTGGTCACCGCAACGGCATGTGGAAAGCCTTGCGTATCCACCGCGATGTGGCGCTTGATCCCCGATACCTTCTTGCCCGCGTCATAGCCTTTCTGACCGGCTGTATCACTGTTCTTCACGCTCTGCGCGTCCACGATCAAGAACGTGCTGCAGGCCTTGCGCCCCTGTTTCTCGCGGGCCGCGCCAACCTGATTTTTTAAGCGCCCGCTCCAGCAGGCTCATTCCTTCATCGTCCACTTCGCTCCACTTGGCAAAGTAGGAATGCACCGTGCGCCACTTCGGAAAGTCACTGGGCAACGCACGCCACGGGCACCCTGTCCGTAGCAGATACAGCACTGCGCACCACACCTCATACATATCCACTGTCACAGGCTTGGTGCGCTTGCGGGCTTGCTCCAGAATCGGGCGGATTTGCTCGAACCGCTCACGGCTCACGTCACTTGGATCGTTCTTCTCGCGCATTCGTGGAGTTTGCACGGTTTGAATAAGATTGTGAACAGGTTCTGAGCGACTTCACTACTTCCACTGTGTTACAAATAATCGTATCTTTGTGCCACTATTGGAAGACCTTCAGGCCGCGTGGGAGAGCTGTGTTGAATAGGACACTGGAAGTGCGTTTTGAACAGTACGGGGAAGTAGTTGCTGCCGCCCTGTCCCATGCGGATCGCAAACAGCCCGCACACTGGTACCTGAAGGGGTTGCTACTGCCTGGAGGGCGCAAGAGCGTGGAGCCCATGGCCGCGCGGGTGCACCCGCAGAACGTGCGCTCAGCCCATCAATCGATGCACCATCTGGTGGCCGATGCCGACTGGAGCGATCAAGCGCTGCTGGCGGCGGTGGCGGCACAGGTGCTGCCGACCCTGAGCAGGAAGAGCGCAGCGTGTCACTGGATCGTGGACGACACGGGATTTTCAAAGAAGGGGGTGCATTCGGTCGGTGTTGCACGCCAGTACTGCGGCCGCCTTGGCAAGACGGACAATTGCCAGGTTGCCGTGAGTTTGTCGATCGCCAACGAACACGGCAGCCTGCCAGTGGGCTATCGGCTGTATCTTCCCGAGCAGTGGGCTCAGGATACTGTGCGGCGCAAGAAGGCAGGCGTTCCGGATCAGGTCGTGTTTCAGACCAAGACAGCGCTGGCCATGGATCAGATCGACAGCGCGCTGGCGACAGGGATGGCGGCAGGCGTCGTGCTAGCCGATGCGGCCTACGGCACCGAGACCCACTGGCGAGACCAGCTCAGCGAACGCGGCCTGCTGTACATGGTCGGCGTCCGCAGCAACACGAAGGTCTGGTGGGGATCGCACCAACCTGCGCCCATGCCGCCAGCCAGCCCTAAGGGCGGTCGGCCCCGCACACGACCGATGCGCGATAGCGCACATGCGCCGATCTCGGTACATGAAGTCGCGCAGAGCTTGCCCGCAAGGACGTATCGGCAGGTCAGCTGGCGCCAGGGCAGCGACGCAACGCTCAGTTCGCGGTTCGCGGCGGTGCGGGTTCGTGCCGCACACAATTGCCAGGCACATGACGAGCAGTGGCTGCTGATCGAGTGGCCGCCGGGAGAGTCCGAGCCCCGCCACTACTGGTTCTCGACGCGACCAAAGCAAACGCCGGTCAAGACACTGGTTGCCACGGCACAAGGCCGATGGCGGATTGAACGCGATTATCAGGAGCTGAAGTCGGAGTTGGGCCTGCATCACTATGAAGGGCGTAACTGGCGTGGTTTTCACCATCACGCCAGTCTGTGCATCGCCGCATACGGGTTCTTGATGCGCGAGCGCCTGCGCAGTAAAAAAAACTCCGTCGCATTCAAGATGCCTGCAGTATCCAAAAGTGTCCGCCCGCGCGGGTCTGGCCCCAATGCAACGTCACCATCCCAACTCGATTGCCACGCTGGCCTTCGGACTGGCTAGGCTTATCGCCAGAAGCCTCCCACACTGCCCGTGTTGCGGGGTCTCACCGTACCAACGGATTCGTATTTAGTAACACAGTAGAACTACCAAATGGAGTTGCCCATGTCATCCAGCCGCCTGGACCTGTCAGAACGATACCGCCTACATGCGTTATATGAAACCGGGATGTCGATGCGCGCCATCGCCGATGCAGTGGCGCGTGCGCCCAGCACGATCAGTCGTGAGCTGCGCCGCAACCGGCACGCGGCGAAGTATCGGCCCGATCACGCGCAGCGCATCAGCGAGCATCGGCGCGCACAGGCCAGCCGGCGACCACGCATCGACGCTGAGCGTATCCGTCAGATCGAGGTCCTGCTGAGGGAGGACGCCAGTCCCGAACAGATCGCCGGCCGCACCGGCTTGGCCAGTCACGCATGGATCTATCGGCACATCGACGCCGATCAGAAGCGCGGTGGTCAGTTGTTCATGCATCTACGCAAACGCCGCCGCAAGCGCCGTCGGCGTGGCGTGCGCGATGGCCGCGGGCAGCTGACGCATCGGCGCAGCTGGACACAGCGCCCCAGTGTGGTTGAGCAGCGAAGCCGTATCGGCGACTGGGAGCTGGAGACCATCAGGGCCTCACACGGAAAGGGCGTGGTGGTCAGCATGACCGAACGCCGCAGTCGCCTGCATCTGCTGGCTTACTCGCCCGACGGCACCGCCGAGAACGTGCGCAACGCCATTGTCCAGCGACTGGGCGGCCTGCGCCATGCAGTTCACACCCTCACCGCCGACAACGGCAAGGAGTTCGCTGATCATCGGCTCATTGCCGCCTGCCTGCAGAGCGATTTCTATTTCGCAGATCCGTACTGCCCATGGCAGCGCGGCAGCAACGAGAATGCCAACGGATTGACACGCCAATACCTGCCACGACAGACCGATGTCAGCACCATCACCGATGCGCACCTGCGATGGATCGAGCAGCGGCTCTACAATCGTCCGCGCAAGATACTTGGATTCAAAACGCCCCTCGAAGTCTTCTCCGAGGAGGTCCTCAACAGCGTTGCGAATCAGAGTTGAATTCGCCCAGCAATTGCAGCGTGTTCGGCCAGCGTGGCGCCACCGATCCGCCAGGATTGTTCGAGCACGCCACACACCTGCATGTTGCCCGCATCTTCACCGCTAACCACATCGTAGTTGCGGCGCGTGATCTGCAGCCCAGGATAAGCGGAGGTGAGGAATCGATCGTATCTGCACGCCTGTTCGACCACCCCGCTGCTCAAGTGGTGGCAATGCGGTGGCCACCAGCGATTCCAGCGATCTGCGGTACGCGCGCAGCGCCGAGCCGCCGTAGACATCGCTGCCATCCGCGTTGGGTACGCTGCATTGCGTGCCGTAGTACGCAATCTGGATGCCGGCGACGCACAGCTCGCCCACGCGATGCGTCAGCGGCTGCAGGATAGTGCGCTCCAGCACCGCGCCATGCGTGCCTGGATAGATGTCGGGCAGGCAGTCCAGCACCTGCGTCAGCAGCAATGCGTCGGCAATGCGCCACTGGTCGTTGCCCCCACGCCGGTCGGCAGCTTCAAGCGCACGCCTCCACCGCCAGACAGCGCCTTGAACGCATCTATCGCATCCGGGCGAGAAAATACGGTGTAGCCCGGCAAAGTGGCAGGAATCAGTGATGTAGCAAGCGCCTGATCCCAGCCTTCGATACGTGTTGCATTGTCGATGATCAACGGGTGACCAATCACCTTGGTCGCCAGAAACGCATGCGGCACGATCCCGCCGAGCACATCGCTGGCGCCATGGATGCCGAATCCGCGTGCTTGCGCGGTGGTCAGCGTGTCATCGGGCACATGGAAGGTGCCGGCTTCGATGACGCCATCACCGGCAACGCCTGCATCGCGCACACCTGGCAGTTGCGCGATCTCGCCGCACACCACACATGTGTCGCGCGCTGCATTACCATGCTCCTGCACACGGCGCGTGGCGTGCCCAAGCACCTGTCGATGGAGCGTCCGTGCCATGACCTCTTCCCTGCGGCATGGCCGCGCGCTGTTGCTGGCCTCGGTCGCAGCTGAGGAACGGGTCTGATGTGCGTGGTGCGAGCGCTCTAGAGCGGCTAACACAACGTAGCGAGCAGCGGTCAGGTGGGCGCGGACGGCGCGCTCAGAACCGCAGTGGACGCGTGGTACATGCCGATTCCGAGCACCGGCCGCGCCCGCCTGGCGGTGAGCTCTGTCGTTTTGTTAGCTAGTGAATCTTTCAATGATTGCGTGGAGCTTATGAGGCGCTGCGGGCGCTTCCGTGTGCGTCCGGCGATCGCGACGCGTGCCGCACCAGGCGTGTCACCGGGCGGCGTTGGCATCTCGACGCCAGCCCTAATCCTGCAGCGCGTTACTGCGAAGGTCGCAGCGCCAGCCCGCAGTCCGAGATTCGCAGTCCGGCAGAAGTGGTCGACGGTTCCTGGCGAAACCGCGGCGGAGGAATGGAGTGCAACTAAATCGCTTGCAATCAGGTCGTGCACTATATAAATTGCGTTCATGGACACCGCCGCAGTCACCAACGCCGGTAGCGATGCGCTGCAGCTCGACAATCAGCTGTGCTTTGCGCTGTATTCGACCAACCTGGCGATGCACAAGCTCTACCGCGGGCTGCTGAAGGCGCTGGATCTGACCTACCCGCAGTACTTGGTGATGCTGGTGCTATGGGAGACCGACGAACGCAGCGTCTCCGAGATCGGCGAGCGCCTGTATCTGGATTCGGCCACGCTGACGCCACTGCTCAAGCGGCTGCAGGCGGTCGGCTTGGTGAGCCGCACACGTGCGGTCAACGACGAGCGTCAGGTGATCATCGCGCTGACCGAAACCGGCCGCGCGCTGCGCAGCAGGGCAGGCGCGGTGCCGGAACAGGTGGCGTGCGCGTCGGCTCGTTCGTTGGACGAACTACGTCAACTCAAGCAGGAATTGGAGAAGTTACGCTCCAGCCTCGGCACTGGTTGAGTTCCCCAACACGCCCTCAAGTTTGCAACACGTCGTCCACGCGTCAATCGTTCACCATTCAACCCCTCACGCGCGCACAGCGCTCACCCTGGAGAACCACCATGGCCTCACCTGAAAAAGTCCTCTACACCGCCCACGCCACTGCCACCGGCGGCCGCGAAGGCCGTGCCGTGTCCTCGGACAAGGCACTGGACGCCAAGCTGTCCACCCCGCGCGAACTGGGCGGCGCCGGCGGCGATGGCACCAACCCGGAACAGCTGTTCGCAGCCGGTTACGCTGCCTGCTTCATCGGCGCAATGAAGGCCGTGGCCGCACAGGACAAGATCACGCTGCCGGGCGAAGTGAGCATCGACAGCAGCGTCGGCATCGGCCAGATTCCGGGCGGTTTCGGTATCGTGGTCGAACTGCGTATCGCTGTGCCGGGCATGGACAAGGCCGAACTGCAGGCGCTGGTCGACAAGGCGCACCAGGTTTGCCCGTACTCCAACGCGACCCGCGGCAATATTGATGTCACCCTGACCCTGGCGTAATGCACGCCACGCCGACATGCGCGTGCGCATGTCGGTATCGACAACGGCCCGGCGCATGCGTCGGGCCGTTGCTCGTTGTGGCTTGAGGAGATTCCGGTTGCAGATTTCCGCACGCACACTGCAGCGATGCCGCGGCAGCGGGCACACCGGCGTCGCCTGCTCTTCCATGCACCGCCCATAACCGATGCACCCTGTTGCACGGCGCCAGCGTCGACCAAGCGCGCGCGCCCTGCGATACGCGCTATCTACTAGCGGGTCACCGTCACAATGCTGCTGGAGACCTGCGCATCCTCCGATGGCGTCTGCGGATGCGCGTTGAGTTCCAGCATCTGCAGGCGCTCGCCGTTGAAGCGGTACTCCAGCGCTTGCTGCACTGCATAGAGCGCCTGTGCCTGCACGCACAGGGTGCGGGCCTGGGCTTCCAGCACGTCGCTGCGGCCCTGCATCTGCTGCTGCATCTGCGCATCCAGGTCCGCACCGCGGCGTTCCATCTGCGCGGCGCGTCCGGTCATCACCGTCCACAGCACACTGCGGGTGAGGCTGCCGGCCAGCTTCTCGGCGGCATGTTCGACGTTGTCTCCGAAGCGTTCATCGAACAACGCTTGCTCCCACCGTCCACGCCCGAGGCTGCCATCGACCTGCGCGCGTGCCGCTGCGCGTAGCTGTTCGACCTTGCGCTGTTGGCGTGCGCTACCGGACAGCACGTGCACCACCCCGCCCAGTGCGTCGAAGGTGATGTCGACCACCGACTGGGCGATGGACGTCACGGCCGGCATCAGCGCACGGGTACTGCGTTCGAGCTCGCGCAACCGTTGTGCATCGGCAGCGCTGACCGGCTGCGGCTGGCGGTCCACATTGAGCTCGCCAGCGTGAAAGAAGATCTCGCGCGGCACGCCCTGCTTGCGCCGCAGCCAGATGCCGCCGCTGTCTGCCAGTACGTCATAGGAGGTGCTGACGTCGCATTGCCGCGAGGAAAACTGCGGGCTTGCGGCCTCAGCATGCGCCGCGAAGGCCGCCAGCAGCAACAGCGGTGCGAGAAAGACGGTGCCGCGCATGGAAGTGGCCTTGGAATCGGGGCATGCAGCATGGCGCAGGTTGGTGGAAGCCGCCATGGGAAGAAAGTCAGGGTGCCGCAGGTGCGCGCTGAAAGCGTTTCCGCAAAGCGTGCGCCGGGTCGTGCATCGGCACATGGACTGCCTCTAGCAGGCTGCTGAAATACCCCTTTACCCGTAGACTACCCGAATCCCGACACAGCCCAATCCGCTGCGTGACGTAGACGTCTTCAGCGAACAGTTATTCACGGTCAAGCGGCTGGAGGAATTCATCCCGGCCAATCACCCATTGCGCCCGGTGCGGGAGATGGTCAACGAGGCGCTGCGGCGTTTGGACGGTCTGTTCGAGCGGATGTACGCGCCCAACGACAAGGGAGGCCGTCCGAGCATCGCGCCGGAGAAGCTGGCGCGGGCGATGCTGCTGCAGGTGTTCTACAGCATTCGTTCCGAGCGCCAGTTGATGGAGCAGGTGCAGTACAACCTGTTGTTTCGTTGGTTCATCGGCCTGTCGATGGACGATGCGGTGTGGGTGCCGACGGTGTTCAGCAAGAGCCGCGAACGCCTGATCGAACACGACGTGGTGGTGGCGCTGTTCAACGAGATCGTGGCGATGGCCGATGCCAAGGGCTGGCTGTCGGGCGAGCACTTCAGCGTGGATGGCACGCTGATCCAGGCCTTGGCCGGGCACAAGAGTTTCGTGCGCAAGGATGGCGATGACAATGGCGACGGCACGGACTTCCGCGGCACGTCTCGGAGCAATGAAACGCACGCCTCCACGACCGATCCGCACGCGCGTCTGTACCGCAAGGGCAAGACCGCCAGTGAGTTGCGTTACATGGGCCATACGCTGGCCGACAATCGCCACGGGCTGATCGCCAATGCACGGGTGACCCATGCCGATGGTCACGCCGAGCGTGAAGCGGCCAAGGCCATGATCGGTGACGCCCGCCAGGCGAACCCGGACGGTGCACTGACGCTGGGCGCGGACAAGGGGGACGACGCGGCCGAATTCGTCGAGGCATTGAAGGAAATCGGAGTTGCCCCGCATATCGCGCAGAACACCAGCAATCGTCGCTCGGCGGTTCCGGATGAGGTGGCTGCACGCGTTGGCTATGCGATCTCGCAGACCAAGCGGAAACTGATTGAACAAGGCTTTGGCTGGGCCAAGCTGATCGGCACCATTGGCCAAGTGATAGTGCGGGGCCTGGAGAAGGTGGATCAGGTGTTATGGTGAACATGACCGCCTACAACCTGGTACGCATGCGTACCCTGGGACAGATGTGCCTGCAGACCGGGGAAACGGAATGAAAAGGGCAAAAATCAGCTCAAATCGGCTCAAATCAGGCAATCAAGGTCATGCGCCGGTGACTTCATGGTCAATTTTTCACCACTTCTGAGGTGCGAAGAGACATGTCGATGGTGCCGACTCGCTTGGCGGCTGGTATTTCAGCAGCCTGTTAGAACCTAAAATCAAGGCATGCATGCCGGAGAGTGAGTCCGATAGGCACTTCTGCAATACTTCGCTGGCGCGCATGGTTGGCACTCTTCTCTGGCTTAGTCACCTTGAAGCGTGCCCCATGCGCGCACTTTCTTCCACGCCTTGATGCAACAAGTGCTTGATCTCGCAGGAAGAAATGTGGGGAAACCTCAGGGTCAGGTTCTTAGGTATCCCCACGTTTTTAAAGCACCAATGTCATCTGCTCGCGCACTGCGTCGGGCAGCGCGCGCAAGCGTTCTAGCCAGCGTGAGACTGGTTCCATCGGCCAGCACCTGACCAGCGCCTCGCGGCCGACGCGCAGCGTCGAGTAGAGTTTGCGTGTGCTGCTGCGTGGAGATAGCCACTGGGCGATACCGGTGGCTTCGCATCCCAGTCCTGCCAGCCAACTGGCGAAGGTGGCCAGCGTGTTGAGCAACAACAGGATCTGCAACCGCTCGCCGCGACGGGTCAGGCTGTCTTCCATCGCCTGACCGTAGCGGTGCGACTTCAGATCACGAAATGCCAGCTCGATCTGCATCCGTCGTGCGTACAGGTTGACCAATTGCTTTGCGCTGGGTGCGTGTAGCTGTGGGGAGGCAACGATCAACCACGGCTCGCGCTCACGCGCTGCGGCTTTCAAACTGGATGATGCACGCGAGACCTTGGCGGGTGAGCGCCGGTTGCGTTGCTGACGTCCCTGGCGTGTCTTGGCATAGAGCACCAGACGGCAATCGAGCGGATCGCTGCGATTGGCCTGCATCGGCGGCAATTCGCGCGCACGGTTGGACGCCAGCGCATGCAGGCGACGGCTATCGATCCATTGCACTGCATCATCGGGCACGTCTTGCGGTTTGACCTGCGTACGTCCGCGCAGACGTCCGACCCAATCCCAGCCCATCGCCGACACCGCGCGAAACCATGGCGTGCGGAATCCGGCATCCGTGACCAGGATCGGACGCACATCGTCTGGAATCAGTGCCCTGAGCTGCTGCAAAAAGCGTTTCTCCGCGCCTGGCGATCCCTGCTGTTTCCCGGAAACCACCATATCCAGCAAGGTGAGCGTGCGTCCACCGACCGGCACGGCTGCGCGCAGCAGACACCACGACTTGTCCGGCTTCAAATCGCTCCAGTCGATGACGATCACCGGCTGGTCGCCGCGCAGTAGCCAATGCGCCATGTCCCGCTCGATGGCTGATCGCTCGACCTGCAACGCGCGATTGCACAGCAGGCGGTCGCATGCCTTGAGGGGCGCACGTACCCGCCTCGCGCCGGGCCACGCGCGTGCGATGTCGATCAGCGTCAGCCGGCCTCCGTGCACCAGCGCTTCAACCGCGCGTAGCAAGGCGCGTTGGCGTAATGCATGCATCCCGGAGAGTGAGTTAGACAGGCACTTCTGCAATACTTCGCTGGCGCGCATGGTTGGCACTCTTCTCTGGCTTAGTCACCTTGAAGCGTGCCCCATGCGCGCACCTTCTTCCACGCCTTGATGCAACAAGTGCTTGATCTCGCAG
This sequence comes from Xanthomonas oryzae pv. oryzae, assembly GCF_004136375.1. Classification (NCBI taxonomy): domain Bacteria; kingdom Pseudomonadati; phylum Pseudomonadota; class Gammaproteobacteria; order Lysobacterales; family Lysobacteraceae; genus Xanthomonas; species Xanthomonas oryzae. Next base: position 355,704 of record NZ_CP031697.1, on the reverse strand, counting down.
GAAGAAATGTGGGGAAACCTCAGGGTCAGGTTGACTTTTAGGTGAGGTGACGCTGTTTCTCGTGCTGTTCCTCGCCTCGGATGCATACAGCTTCATCGCGGGGCACTGGCTATTCATCGATGGCGAGGTCATGGCGATCTAGGCGTGCCTGCAAGAGCGCTGCGTCCAGCCAGAATGACCGCGCGCTCCATCGTACTCAGGCGGCGGTTGTCGGCCTCTTCGCCAAAACAAGGTCGGCTTAACTCCCCGGCGGCCCCGCCCTTTCGGGTCTCTCGTTGCCGTCTAGCCGCTGTGTATAGACGGTATCCACCAAACCTCGCACCTCCCGAGCTGCGTTGAAGATGCTTTCGCCCAGCGTCGGTATGGTGGTCTCGTCGAGCGGTGCACCGCAGACGGCCACCATGTCGCTTTGCGCGCTGATCGTGCGTAGCAATGCATAGAACCGATCGATCTGCTCCAGCGTGGCGCCGAATGTGTAAAGCGATGTGTTGTCGCGTTCGTGCATCCGCTGTGTCGTTGAGCGACGGCGGCGTTTCCTGCGAGCTTTCAAATGCGTCATGGCATCCATCCTCGACGTTGGCAGCAGAAGTTCGCCACACAATATCCCTTTTTCGGATATTTGAAAAGGGGATATAGCTTCAGGCCTGACGTTCTGATCCTGCCCATATGTCTGGCAAGTCCATCCACAAAGCCGAGTACGCGATCCTGCTGCAGCAACTGCGCGATCTACGCCTACAGGCTGGGCTCACCCAAGCTGAGTTGAGCGCCACATTGGGTCGTCCGCAGTCCTACGTGAGCGACGTCGAGCGTGGCGAACGGCGGATGGACTTGTTGCAGTTGCGCGACTTCTGTACTGCCTGTGATGCGTCGTTGGCTAATTTCGTCGCTGACCTTGAACGCCGGCTTGGCAGTTAAGGGCGGCTTACGCCTTACGCTGCGGAAGCTCGCGTTGCGTTGAAAACAATCTGCGGCCCACGCCCGCACGATGCAGACGGCTTTGAAGTCCGACCGACTCTTTCCCACAGCTGGATCAGTTGATCACGAAGTTCCGATACATACCCTGCGCTCGGCGCCCGATAGTATCCGTAGGCTTGCAGCAACAAAATGCTTCAGCACGCGCCGATCAGGGGGCATCCCTCAAGTCCGGGTCTGTAACGCGCAGCAGGTTGTAGTGCGCCAGTTGCATCTCCACCCGATGCACCTGCTCGACCTGCGCTGCATCGGTGGGATCGAACAGGCCAGGGACGGTGACGATGATGGTTCCCTTGCCCGGCACGGCGATCATTTCGTCTGCGTCGCGAATCTGGGCGTGGCTGAGCTCTGTCGGCACAAAGCCCATCCATCCGAAATATTGGCGGTGAGGGAAAAGCTTTTTGTCAATCTGGTAGAGGGTCGACTTTCCATCTCGATGAACTTTTGTATCAGCAGCGGCAAACTTCAAGGGGAGAAGGCTGGCCACGCTCGATAGTGTCTGGACGAAAATTCTCCTTGTGAGCTCTTCACCAAATCTCTTTTGCGGGTCGAGCATATCAATGCTGAATGCGCCATCCCACGGAGTAAAAGATATCACTGAGCGACCAGGCTCCTTCCACGCTTTTTCAGTAAGGGCATTGGTCACATTGAGATCTGCACTTTCTGCATTGGGCATCTGGGGGCTGGAGCTTTTACGCTTCTCTATTTTTCTTAGGATTCTCGCGATGATGGCAGCTCTATCCGTCAATCGCACAGACTTGTCTTTCGGACCTTGAGGAAGATCATCCCACTCCCGTAAATCGGGATGCATCGTCCCGAGCTGATTGGCAAGTGTGTTTACTAGTTCGTATGCCTTTTCGGGCGTCCACGTATCTCGTTTGAACCAAGCGTGCAACGATGGCTTGATCATAGAATTTTTTCCCCTGGCATCGGAAGAGCGGTGCAGATCGATACATCCAGCCCGGCCAACTCAACGGCCGCAAGCATCGACCGCGGATGCATGAAAAACCAACTCAGCTTTGCCTGGGGTTGAGCAATGGTGATCGCGGATTTCTGTCTCGTCATTTGTTCTCGCATGGGCATGAAAACGCTCTCTATAACCCATCTGCCTTTTGGTTCATCGTTATCCAACAAGAAATCATCATAATTCCCCTTCGCCTCCACCACCCGGCACTCGCTCGGCCAGAAGCCATCGAACTCACAGGCGTTGAAATGCCATTCTGCAATGGTGCGGGAGAAGCCGTTGCGGTTGAGATGGTCGAACAGGTTGTCCACCGAGAAAAAGGACCGTTCCGGGTCGGCCTGATCGGCCACCAGGTAGGTGAACAGCAACGGGGCCGACCTCAGGTTGGCCACATACAACTGGTAGTCGTAGTTGACCAGATTCTTGTGGGTGACGTAGCGGGACGTCAGCGGTGGGCCGATCATGCCCTTGCGCAGCAGGCACTCGTTGCACGCCGTTTCGTCCGGCAGTTGCGAACAGTCCACCTCCCGCGCCTGCGCGATGGGGTCGGTCTTGACGTCGGACTGCTGCTTGCCGCGCAGCCCGCCCAGCTGGTCCTTCAGTCCATCCACGACCTGACCGACCGTCGGGCCGCCCATGGAGTCGTTGGCGGTGCCGTCGTCCCCGACCTGACCGCCCGGAGGGAGGTAGGGTGGAAAGGCGGAAGGGGGTAAAAAAATGCTTCCCATCGCAACTCCTATCGGCCAAGGGCAGCCAACAGATCGGCCGCCGTGAGGCTGGGGGTCGTGCTTCGTCTGATCCACAGGTCGGCGGTGGGGTTGGACCGCAGGCCGCGTGCCCAGGCCACGTCCGCCTTGATCCAGGCCACCAGGGTGGGCAGGTGGGTGATCTTCAACGCGTAGGCCGCATGGTCGTGACTGCGGGCCACTTCATCGCGCAGCGCCTGCGGCGACAGGTGCGCCACCGCGCGGCCATGGTCGCGCCGTATCTCCTGCGCGAGCTTGGGCAGCAATTGCGAGGGATCGGGTAACCGCAGCAAGTCTTCCTGCTGCGCGGTGATCTCAAGCATCGCTGTGCTCCTGTCCGTCGGTGGCCGAGAGGCTCACCACCACATCCTCGCCCAGCACACGCGTTCGCCAACGCGCGATTGGCCCGAGCAATTGCAAGCGCTGGTTGGCGGTCAGAATCCGTTGCAGGCGGACGAACACCCGTCCGTCCCAGTAGCGCAGCAGCGCCAATGTGCCGTTCGGACGGCGCAGATCCAGGCAGGTTTCCAAGTGGTCGAACACGGCGTCGAAGTTGCCCGCACTATCGAGCCAAGCAACCGCGGGATGCCCCTGCTCCAGGGCCCTGAGCCAGCCTTCGATGGGGTCTTGGCCGAACTCGGGCAGTTGCACCAGCCAGGGCCCAAGATCGGCGTGCTCGGCCTCGGGCTGGCGGGCGAACAGGGAACGGTGCGGCAGGTCCTGCAGGTAGTAGCGCAACGCCTGCGGGGTATCGGGACGGGCCGAGGCATCGACGAGCACGTAGCGCTGCATGGTCAGCGCCCCAGCATGGCCGCAGCGCGGGCGGCTCCGGCACGCAGGCATTGCTCGCAGACCTCGCCTTTGTCTGCGGGATCGGCCAGCGCCACGGCACCCGATGACGCAGGTTTGGCCACCGCGTCGATGAGCGCGTCCTCGGCGACGCCAGCACCCTGGGCGAAATATGCATGATCCTGCCTGCCTGACAGCAACTGGCAACCGCAGGACAGCCGGTCTCCGTGACGAGCGACCGGCTGCCCTTCAATCATCAACGTGATATCGCCGGTGACGATCGTGTGGACACCGGGATGTTTGCGGCAGGTGACGCGATCGCCGACGCGAGCGACGGGCATGCCGTCGATATCGGTTTCCAGCGAACCGCTGGCCACGGTACCGCCACCCGTGGTGCGGTCCCCCACTACGATGATCATACGAGCCATAGCATCTTCCATGCGCAGCGACCAGCTCTCAGGCTTTTCGCACTTGTTAGTTGCGCTGTCAAGTGCGGTTCCGGTCGCTAGATGGCTTTACCGCTTCGGGCGGCAAAACGTGGGACAGGTTAGGTGTTCAGTCGCCGCCGCAGAAATTCCTACTCTTCGGCATCATCCAGCACCGATCGCCTGCAGAGATCATTTGCCGTCACATCCGCTGGATGCACGGGCCAATTGACGAACTTCACCAAAGCATCTTCCGCAGCCGCTTTCACGGACACCCCAGTACCGCATCGCCAGAGCGTCTTGCCATCTTCCTCGATCACGCCGAGGCTGCCTTCGACTTCTTTGTAGCCGGGCCAAACTTCAGGTGCAGGCCACAATTGGAAGACACGAAACTCCGCAGGGAAGGCATCGCTCCACGTGACCTCAAACCCGTCACCGCAGCCGACGACGCGGACCAAGTCGGGATGCGAGATTTGGATATGGTCTACAAAAGACGCGTTAGTACTCGGTTGGTCAGCAAATCTCCCGACGCATCTTTCATCGCGTCATTCCTGCAGACGCAGCACGACTAAATCGATCAACCGAAGCAAGGGGCGGTTTATATCGCTCAAAAGTACAACATGGCTGCACGTCATGCAGCAGGCGTGCTTCTTGACCTCCCATACATCTCCCACCCGCCATGCTCGCTGCAGCCTAAAGTGGAGAACGCACGATGATGAAGTGGATGGGCACCGCGCTGGCCGCGGCACTGTTGATGAGCGGTTGCGCCAAGGTGGAAAGCGAGAAGTTCGTTGGTCACTGGGTCAACCTGCAGTCGCAGGACGAGACGATGGACATCGAGCGCAATGGCGAGACCTTCATGGTTCGCAGCACCACGCCGAAGTTCTTCAGCCGCCAGCCCAAGACCGAAAGCTACCCGGCGGTGTACAAGGATGGCGCGCTGCAGGTCACCAACGATGGCGAGACGGTGAACTTCGCCATCGACGAGAGCAATGGCCACCTCAATACCGGTGGTGAGCAGTACGAGCGCGTGCCGGCCAAATAAGGCCGCTGCTGTCACCGGTGCCTGCGTGCCGACCCCACACTCGCACGCGGGCGTTTTGCGTTTGTGGCTCTGCCGACCGCACCAAGGGGTGCCAGCGCCCGTTGCGTTGAGCAGACGCCGGGCCGGACGCACCGACCGTCGCCCTGTCTCGCGCTCCCCCTGCCCTTCCCACCGCGCAAGCCTTACAGTGCGCAGGCACGCCGGGTCCGGCGCTGCCGACCGATCAATCCAGCAACCACGAGGGTGTCATGAGCAAGGGGATGGACCAGAAGAAGAACCAGAAGAAAGAGCCGACCAAGACGCTGAAAGAAAAGCGCGCGGCCAAGCAGGAAAAGAAGGGCAAGTAATCCGCCCGGCCTGTTGGCAGGCGGACGGATTGGAGGGCAAGCCCAACCTCGCGCTTCGCGGATGACGCCGGACGGCGCCACTCCGCGAAAGCTGCCGAGCGCTCAGCGCGCATGTTCCCCCTCGTCCTGCTGGACGAGCGCGGCCTTGGCCAGTGCCGACAGCAACAGCCTGGCTTTTTCCGGACGCACAACCTCGGCGTGGCCCACGTGCTCGACCGGGCTGGCTCCCTCGCGGTGCAGGGGGGTTGGCTGGAACAGCAGACGCGCGGTGCCGGGGAGCGCTGCCAGCAGGGTCAGCGGATCGTAGAGATTGAGCTTGGTTACCTGCGGCCAGATGGCGTCGAAGCTCAGGGCACCTTGCTGATCCGCTGCCACTGGATCCTGCGGTTGTGCTGCGACGAACGTACGGAAGAACCACGCCGTATCCAGGCCGGGGATCAGGTTGGCCTGGATGCCTTCCCACAGGCCTTTCAAGGCGTTTTTCTGGACATCGCGCAGGTACTCGCCCACAGGGTGGCCATTGCGTGCGATGCCTTCGTAAAAGGCTGGCGGTACGGCGGCCTTGTAGGCAGCCTCCTTGGTCAGGATGCGCAGAGGAATGCCGAGTTGCTGCGCGCGGCGGTAGAGCGCACGGGCGGCGTGGATGTCGGTGGCGTTGTTGTAGGCGCGCGTGTCCGGTTGCACGAGACCATCGGCGTCCCTGGCCGGGTCGATGCCTCCCATGATGGTGATGGAGGCGACCTTTTCCCGCACCAGATCGCCCGCCTCGGCAAGCAGGGCGCTGGCATCGGTCATTCCGGCGATGACCACCATGCCGAGCTTGTGGGGCGAGGTCGCCAGGCGCTCGCACATCGCACGGACGCCATCGGTGTGCACCGCGTCCGGCGCCGCACGCAGCGCCGCTCCCTCGGCGAGGAACTTGGAATGCTCTCGGGCCTGCGTGGACGTCATGGGGTAGTCCTGGCCGCGCGCGACGCGCACATCCGGCAATGCCAGGCGATCGAAGACACCTTTTGCCAGCTGCGCGCGTTGCGATCGCATGTCGGCATCGCCCAGGGTGACGACGACGTCGGTCAGACGCAAGAAGCCATCGGCCTGCAGCTGCTTGGCGATGGTGTAGGTCACGACATCGTCGGGGTCCTTGTTCGGGTCGGTGAACAGCAGCGTGTCGAGCGGCAACTGCGGCCGATGCAGACGCAGCTCCCGCAATACTGCCGCCTCGGTGGGCGTCAGCACGGGCGTGTCGGCGACGCCGAGCTCGGCCAGCATGCTGCGCTGGGCAGGCGTCAATCGCGCGGGCAAGCTCTGCGTGCGGCGATGCCGTGGCGCGTCCGGGCGAGGGGGACGGCCAATGACGGTCTGCAAGGCGCTCGGCGGCGGCGTGGCCGCGTCCGCGGCGGAATGTGCCGGCACGGCGACGGGCGGAGGATCGCGCAGGTCAGCCATCATGTCTGCGCTGGGCAAGCAGGCGGTGGAGCGGATTGCGGTGGGCTGCATGGGGGGGACCTCTCATAGTCAACGGCGGTGCTGGCAGCGCTTGTTGGCAACACGACAAACCGGGGCTGGCGGTCACGCATGCGCAAGCCCGCGCGAAACGGTCGCGTTTCAGCGCTCACGCGTGCGTCGGTGGGCGGCGGCAACGCGTGCGGCGCGATCACGCGATCCAGCGGATGGGCAGGCTCGCAACGTTACCCACGTCCAGCGCAGCGCCAGGGCGGCGTGGTGAATTCCTGTGTGCGGCGACGAAGAGTCACCGGCCGGCAAGACGCCGCATCAACCCAGCCCGACGCCGGTGTTGGCGAGCAGCGCGCACGCTGTGCCGACATCGTCGTGCTCGCGCGCTTGGCTCGGCACAGGCCGGCGCCGAACGATATGCCGGGGACTGCGATGGCACAGCGCCTGCGCGCTGCGTGGCCGGCAACGCCGCAGCAACGTCGGCAGGCAGTGGCTGCTGCCAGTCCAGGTCGGGGGGATGTGGCAGGAGACGCAGAGCCATTGGGGTTGGCCGAGTGCGCGTAGATGCCGGTGTTGGTTGTGGCGGGGCTGGGGTCTGCCCACAACTGCACCGATGTTCCTCGATGCGCCAAGCGCGCCTGCAGGTAGCACAACACGCGCACTGCGACAGCGTTCACCATGCGCCGATTCTCGGGTGAATGGCCGCGTCCGTCCCAGTCCACGTGCGTATGCCACAGATCGAACCAACTCTCCGGCTCCAAGCGATCGACGGCAGCGCGCGCCCACTAGCGCTCCATCCGCTTGCGCCGGCGCCGGTCCATTGGTGCGGTCCTTTCCGCAGGTTCATTCGTGTATGCCATGGCTAGATATTTGCGCAGGTACTGCTGCGACGACGCGCAACGTGCAGATCAAAAACTCGATCGCCTGCGCTGATTGCCTGGTCGGCAACATGCGCTGGACGCGGTGCGGATCACGCCGCCAGCCGCTTGATCCGTGCCGGCAAATCGCCCAGCGCGCGATGCGCCTGTTCCAGCTCGTAGTCGGCCTGCAGGCCCAGCCAGAAGCGCTCGGAGGTGCCCAACGCGGCGGCCAGACGCACGGCAGTGTCGGCAGTGATGCCGCGCTTGCCCAGCACGATTTCGTTGATACGGCGCGGCGGGACGCCGGTGGCGCGTGCCAGTGCATTCTGGCTGATGCCCAGAGGCTCGAGAAACTCCTCAAGCAGAATGTCGCCAGGATGGATATTGGGTAGGACCGTCATCGACAGATGCCTCGTGCTCAGTGGTAATCGACGATTTCGACCTGGACCACATCGCCTTCCATCCATCGGAAGCAGATGCGCCATTGATCGTTGATCCGGATGCTGTACTGGCCGCGCCGCTGGCCCTTCAACGCTTCCAGCCGGTTGGCGGGCGGGATCCGCAGATCGTCGAGATGCGCGGCGGCATTGAGCATGCGCAACTTGCGGCGCGCGACCAATTGGATGTCGGCAGGCAACCGGCGGGAACGCTCACCCAGCCAGATCTTTTCGGCGTCCTTGTCGATAAAGCTCCTGATCACGTGACAACCATAACGGCCTGCGTTATATAACGCAACCCGTTACGAATGTGCAGTCTGCCATTGCGGGACAAGCGCCGGCACCGATTGGTTTTGATCAGAACAGCACACCTTGCACAGGCGCACTCGGCGGCGGTTGTGGAAGCGGCGCTGGCGTGGGTACTGGAACGGGCTGTGGCTTGTCGTCTTTTGCACCCAACCGCCACGCCAACCCCGAGATCCGCGCGGCGTGGCGCGCCAGTGCGGCGCGGATGACCGCTTCGCTGCCGGCCAGGTGCAGGGCGCGGCGGGCGCGGGTGATGCCGGTGTAGAGCAGTTCGCGGCTGAGTACGCGGGCGTCGCGGGTCGGCAGTTGCAGCCAGACCTCGTCGAATTCGCTGCCTTGGGCCTTGTGCACGGTCATGGCGAAGGCGCTTTCGTGCGCGGGCAGTGCGGCGGGGTGGAAGCCGCGCACCTGGCCGTCGCCTTCGAACCAGGCGACCAAGGGGCCTTGGGCACGGCTGTCGGTGGCGGGGGCGTCATGGTGTGCGCTGTCGCCAGCGTGGCCCGGCCTTGACGACGGTGCCGCGTGGCCGCGCGCGGTCACGGCACTTGCGTCGCCCTGGCCGGGGGAAGGGCCCGCGTCGCTGCGGCCAGGCAAGGCGCGCGGGTCGCTGGGCAGACAGATGCCGACGTCGCCGTTGAACAGGCCGTGGCGGTAGCTGTTTGTGGTGATCAGCAGCAGGCGGCCCTGGAACCAGGGCGAAGCGCCGCCAAGGCGACGGGCGCCGGAGCCGGTTTCGGCCAGCAGTTGTTCGATGCGGGCGTTGAGGCCACGTGCGCCTTGCGGGCCGGCACGCACCGCGGTGAGCAGGCGTAGGCGGCTTGCGTCGCGCAATGCGGCAGCGGGATCTCGGGCAGTGGCCAGCGCGCGCCAGTGGGCGAGCAGCGCGTCGCGGCCGAGTGCCAGCGGGTCTTCGCCGTCTTCGTGGAAGTGCACGCCGGCCAGTTCGCCGCTACGCAGCAGGGCCAGGGCGGTGTCGGCATCGCCGGCGCGGATGGCGTCGGCCAGTGGGGCGAGTGCGAATTCGTCCGCCTGGCGATAGCCACGCAGCAGGTGCACGCGGTGACCGGCCAGGCCGCCGGTGTGGATGTGAGAGGTGACCGGGCGTGGACTGCCCACAGGCGCGCCGCCGAGCAGCGGTTGCAACGCCTGGGCGTCGTCGGGCTGCAACGCGTCGCCGGGGCCGGCGGCCTGCAGGATGGCGGCGAGCACGTCGCCGGCTTCCACCGAGGGCAGCTGGTCGGCGTCGCCAAGCAGGATCAGCTGGGTGCCATCGGCGACGGCTTCGACCAGTTTGCACATCAGCGGCAGGTCGACCATGGAGGCTTCGTCGACGACGATCAGATCGAATGGCAGCGGGTTGTCGGCGTTGTGGCGGAAGTGCGGGGAATCCGGAATGACGCCGAGCAGACGGTGCAGCGTGCTGGCGCCGGTGGGCAGGGCGTCGGCCAGGCTGGGGTCGATACCGTCGGCGATGGCGCGCGCGACGGCGGCGCGCAGGCTTTCGGCCATGCGCTCGGCGGCGCGGCCGGTGGGTGCGGCCAGGGCGATGCGTGGGGCCGGGGTGTTGGATGCGTGTGCCTGGGCGATGCGTAGCAACAACAGGCGGGCGATGGTGGTGGTTTTGCCGGTGCCGGGGCCGCCGGTGACCAGCAGTAGCGCGCGGCGCAGCGCGAGGGCTGCGGCCTGCGCTTGGCGATCTGGGGTGGGGGATGGTGCTGTTTGGTTCGTGCCGTTGCTGGATAGCACGGGCGGATTTGTGCCCTCTTGCTGGAGGGATGGCTCGGGCAGGCCCTTACACTCACCCGCCCTGCGGGCACCCTCGCCCCGGGGGAGAGGGGTGGCTTGCGGGAACAACTGTGCGAACAGCGGCTCCAGGGTGGCGGCGAAGGGGGGCGAGGTTTGGGCGGCGATGCGCTGCAGGCCCAGGGCCAGGCGGCGTTCGTACTCGCGGTAACGGCGCAGGTAGAGCAGACCGCGTTCGAGGACGAGCGGGCGGTCGGCGGCAGCCGGGTCTTCGGGCTGTGGTTGGTCGACCCAGCGCGAGGCGGCCAGGCAGCGTTGCCAGTCGGCGGGGTCCGGGAATGGGGGCGATGGGCCATCGCGCGCGTCCAGCAACATGGCAGCGCGGACGGGGTCCAGCCCGGCGTGGCCGCTGGTGACGGCCAGCGAGGCGAGCGCGGCACCGGCCAGCACCTGTGGGTCGGTCTCCGGTTCCAGGCGTTGCAGGCTTTGCGCGAAGGCCAGATCCAGGGTGCGCAGGGCGCCACTCTGGTTGAGCGCAGTGAGCAGATTCGGGTGGTTCATGGGGTGGGCGCTCCTGGGGCGAACGTCCTTCCATGCCACACCATGCTCCACTCACTGGTCCTGGCTTGCGGTGCGAGCGCTCCGCAGCATTGACGCCGGGGGTCCGCGGGCGGCGCCTTGTCGTGGCGATCGCTGAGAGGCTTGGACGGGGTGCTGGTCTGCCATGCGACTGGCGTGGTGCAGTGGTTCATGGAGTGGGCGTCCCTGGTGTGGACGTACCCTCACCCCTCTCCCGGGGGGAGAGGGGCTTAAGGCCGTTGGCCGAGCCTTGCTCTAGCGTGTCATTGGACAGCGCATCTGACGGCTTGCCGGCGAACAAGGCGTCCAGGGCTTGCACGAGCGCTGGTTCGAAACGCCAGGCGTGGATGCCGGGCGCCGGATCGCCCAAGGGCGCGCGCGCGAGGCCAGCGGTCGTGGCGCCGGAGTTCGGGGCGGGGGCGGGTCTGTCCAGTGTGGAGTCGCGGGTGGAGTCGGGCAGGCGCTGGCCTGCGATGGAATTGCCGACGGTTTCGACAACGGATTCGGATTCGGATGCGGCAGCCACCACCACCGCATGACGTCCGGCATCCAGGCCGCGACAGAACAGATAGCGCACGCCGCCGAAGTCGCGGGCGTAGTCGTAGGCCTCGCCCAGGCGGAAACGCAACCAGCGGTGCAGGGCCACGGTGTAGATCAGCGCCTGCAACGCGTACTCGCTATGCGCCATGGCGCGGGCCAGGGCATCGGCGTCGTAGCTGGGCAGGCGGTTGGATTTGTAGTCGAGCACATACCAGCGCCCGTCCACGGTGTAGGTGAGGTCGATCAGGCCGGTCATCAGGCCTTCCAGCCGCTGACGCGCGCCGAAGGCCTGGCGGTCGCCGACCACGCCGAAGCGATGCAGCAGTGCGAGCAGCGCCTCGACGCGGGTGGGCCGCATGGCGAAATGGAATTCCATTTCGTTGCGGCGCTGCGGTTCGGGCACGTCGGCCAGGCGGCCTTCGGGCAAGGCCACGGTGAGGGTGTGGCCGATCAGTGCGGTCAGCATGGCCAGGCCGTCGTCGAGTTCGTCCTGGGCGTAGCCGCCGCGTTGCAGCGCCTCAAGGATGGGCGCGGCCTGGCCGTCGGGTGCGGGTTGGCCCGGTCGCCAGACCTGCCAGGCGGCGAAGTCGCAGCGTTCGAACACGTCGTGCATCACCACGCCGAAGCGGTTGCCGGCAAAGCGTGGATCGAACGGTTCGGCGTCGGTGCCCACGGCCACGGCGACCGCTTCGCTGCCGGACGGTTCGTCGCTGCCGCCGCTACCGACGACGGTGGCGCTGGCCATCGGGTCGGTGGCGGCGCCGGCATCGGCATTGGCCAGCTGGGTGAAGCTGTAGACCCACCATTCCGGGGCGATATGCCGCTGCGGATTGCGGGCGGGCGGCACCTGCGCCTCGCGCGGTGGCGGCAGCCGCGGCAGGTGGGCGGGCGGCGTGGACGTGTCGACCACCACCGCGCCCTCGCCTGCGGCGCCCTGCAAAGCGTCGAGCGCGCGCAACATGCCGGCCAGTGCGGTGCGTTCGTGCTGATGGAACGGGCCGCTGGCGATCCACAACGCGTGCTCGGCACGGGTCAGGCCGACATAGAGCAGCCGCGCGTCTTCGGCACGTTGTTCCTGCTTCCAGGCGGCTTCGGCGGCGCTCCAGGTCGGGTCGTCCCGATCCATTTTCCAATGCAGCTGACGGCCACTGTCCGGCGCATGCACCACGCAATGGCGGCCGGCACCTTTGTCGCTGCGGCCGATGCCGATATACGGCAAAAACACCAGCGGATATTCCAGGCCCTTGCTCTTGTGCAGAGTGACGATCTGCACGCGGCGCGCGTCCGATTCCAGCCGCAATTGCTGGGCGTCATCGTTGTCGTCGGCATTGGCGATGCGCCGCAACAGCCAGTCGACCAGGCCATGCGGGCCGAGCGCGCGGGCGTCGGCTTCCTGCAGCAGTTCGGCCAGCTGCAGATAGTTGGTGAGGCGGCGCTCGCCATCGACCAAGGCAAGCAGGCGTTGCCCGTGCGTGGCGCCGAGGTCGCCGATCAAGGCGAGCGGGCCGCCACGCTGCCAGCGTTCGCGCCAGTCCAGCGCCTGCTGCTGCCAGCGGCGGTGTCGCTCGCCGTCGCGTTCAAGTGCGGCGATGGCGATGGCGTCTTCGCCGATCAACACCGTGGCCAAGGCGGCGCGCAGGCGGCTGTCATCGCCCGGGTCGAGCAAGGCCTGCAGCAGTGCGAGCAATTCCAAGGCTTCGTCGGTGGCGAACAAGCTTTGTTTGCCGGCCGCGACGGCCGGAATGCCCACCGCGCCGAGCGCCTGCTGGATACGCGTGGCCTCGCCGTGGCTGCGCACCAGCACGGCGATATCGCCGGCCTGCACCGGGCGCGCGTTGATGGTGGCAGTGCCGTCGCGGCCACCGGCCAACCAGCCGCGGATCGCCGCGACGCAGGCGGCGGTGGCCAGCTCACGTGCGCGGCCGGCGCTCCAGGGCTTGGGCTTGCCTGCTTGCTTGGTTTTCGCCGCTGCCGCGTCAGATGGCGGCGGCGGTTCCGGCGCGCGCCACAGCGTCAACGCAGGAGCAGTGGCGCCGTCGCGTTGCAGGTCGGCATCCACGCGTTTGGTGCCGGCCTGCACCGGATGGAAGGCGATGCCATCGGTGAGGAAGGCATCGCTATAGCCGGCCTGCGCGTACAGCGCGTCGATGGCCGCCAGCACGCCGGGGCGCGAGCGGAAGTTGTGGCTCAGCGGTGGCGCCGGTTCGGCAGTGACTGCGGCGGCCAGATAGGTGCGTACATCGCCGCCACGGAAGCCGTAGATGGCCTGCTTGGGGTCGCCGATCAGAAACAGCGCCGGTTCCAGCCCAGCGGCGTGTGCCAGCGGGCCTTCGCCGAACACGTTGGAAAAGATCGACCATTGGCGGTCGTCGGTGTCCTGGAATTCGTCCACCAGCGCGATGGCGTATTGCGTGCGCAGACGTGCGACCAACGCATCGGCCTGTGCGCCTTGCAATGCGTGCGCGACACCATCGACCAGATCGTCGTAGGTCTGCACGCGGCGTTGCCGCTTGAGCAGCGCGAGCCGTGCGATGGCGTCGTCGCGCAGTGCGTGCAGCAGGGCGATGCGGCGACGGCTGCGCCATGCTTGCACACGCGCCAGCGCAGTGAGATAGCCATCGATCTCATGACTCATCGGCGAAGCCGGCGTGCGATCGACAAATTTCTGGTTGGTGCCGGCGGCCAGTTCCGCAGCGGTCAACTTGCGCAACTTGGCATGCGGCGCCGTGTTGAGCGATGGCGCAGCGGCGAAGCTTTCGAACCAGTGCCACAACGATGCCAACCACTCGGGTTTGTAGCTGACCTTGCTCAGGATGCCGCCGTCGATGGCCGACATGATGGCGTCGAAAAATGGGGTGCCGTGCGCCTGGAATGCGGCGGCCAATGCGTCGCTGGCCGCGTGCACGGCCTGCAGCAAGGCGGCCGCATCGTCGGTGGTTGTGGCGACCGCCGGCAACAGGGTTGGATGCCGCACCAGGGCGCGCAGATCGCTGGCCAAGGCCTCGGGGCCGCCCGACCACAGCGCGATGAGGTCTTCGGCCATTGCCGCGTCGGCGGCGCGTTGTCGCCACAGATCGGCCGCGACTTCGCCGAGCAATTGGCGGTCGTTGGCGAGCAGTTCCGGCGCGGCGAACGCCTGGCCGCTTTCCAGCGCGTGTTCGCGCAGCACGCGCGCGCAGAAGCCGTGGATGGTGAACACCGCGGCCAGATCGATCTCTTCCACCGCCTGCTGCAAACGGCGGCGCAAGGCGGCGGGTGTTTCGCTGCCGCCGGTCAGATGCGTGACGAGGATGGCGCGGGTGAGTAATGCGTCGGGCGCTTCGTGTAGGAGCGGCCCTGGCCGCGATGGATCATCGGCGAGGTCGGTCGCAGTCTGGGCCGCTGCTACAGAAGCCAATGTTGCGCCAGGCAGCTGGATTGCGGGTGATTCGCTCGCGGCCAGGGCCGCTCCTACAGGCGCATCCGGCACCAAGCTTGCAGCCAGCACCAGGCGTTCGCGGATACGACGGCGCAGTTCCTGCGTGGCCGCTTCGGTGAAGGTCACTGCGAGAATCTGGCCGATGCGCACGCCGCGCTCGACCACCAGCCGGGTAAACAACGTGGCCAGCGTAAAGGTCTTGCCGGTGCCGGCGCTGGCTTCGATCAGGCGCACGCCGTGCAGCGGCAACTGCAGATACGGGTCGGTGACGTGGCTGATGCTCATTCGGCATCTTCCTGCGCGCCGTGCCAATGCCGCCAGCTGTCGATCAAGCGCTCGGCATCGAGCGGCGCGCCGCTATCGCCTTGTTCGAGCAATGCGTACACACGATGGCTGGTAGTGGCGAAATCGGCGAAGCGTTGCGCATCGGCAAACGGGTCGCGGCCGCGGTTGACCAAGCGCAGTTCCGGGCTGTGCGATTCACTCCAGCCGAAGCCCGATTGCCACTGCCCGGCCGCGTCCTTGATGGCCTTGTCCAGATCGTCGCCGCGCGCAGCCTGGTGGTACTTCCAACTGCTGTAAGGCGCGAACGCCAGCGGCGTTTGCAAGCCATGGCGATACAGCTGCAGCAGCTCGGCCAATGCGGTCTGGGCCTGCGGCTGCGACAGCGGCTGCACATCGATCGGATGCGGGCCCAGGCCGTCGTCGTGTTCGAAGAAACGCACGTACGGCGCGTGTTCGCCGGCGGCGCGCAGCAACAACCATTCCAGCCCATGGCGAATGGCGCTGCGGCCGCTGAGGGCGCCGACCTGCACGCGCCCGACGCCGCTTGCATACCAGCCCGGCACACGACCGTGAAGTTCGATATCGCCGATCTGCACCTGCAGCCGGCGTGACTCGGCCGGCGACTGGCCACGCCACTGCCGAAACGCATCGGCATACGGGCGCAATTGCGCCACGCGCTCGTCGAGCTGGCGCCGCCCCAGCGGGCCGGATGGCAGCAGCGCGCGCGCGCGCAGGCGCTCGTACAGGCCTTCGGTGTCGCCGGCCAATGCGGCTTCGCAGACCTGCTGCTGCAAGCCGTATTGGTCCAGCCCGCGCGTGGGTGCGAGCAACGGTTCCAGATCGCTGTCTTCGCCGCCCGGATCGGGCAGGCGCATGCCCAGGCGATGGCGCAGAAACTGCCCGGCCGGGTCGGCAAACAGCCGGCGCAGTTCGTCGATGGACACGCTGGCCTGCAACGCAGTGTCGTCGGCCGGCAATGCACCGGCCACCCACGGCGCCAGCGGCTGCCGCTGACCGACCAGGCTGTCCACCGCCGGGCGCCATTGCCGGCGATAACTGAAACGGCGCGGGTCGGCACCGGCATCGCTCTCATCGCCCAGCGCACCGAATGCGGCGGCGGCGAACGGCTGCAACGGATGCCGCACCACCAGCGTGTCGAGCGCATTGCTGGCGGCGTGGTAGTGCGCGGCGCTTGACAGCAACTCGCTGACCAGCACCGACGGTTCGCGCACGCTGCCATCGCGCGCATCGGCACCGAGATAGCTGAGGTAAAACACCTCTTGCGCGGAGGCGAACAACTGCAGGAACAGGAAGCGATCGTCCTCGCGCGTGGAACGGTCGCCATGCCGGCGACGGTCGGTACCCAGTTCAGCGGTCAGGCGATTGAGCCCGGCGGCCGGGTCGCGGCGCGGGAAATCGCCATCGTTCATACCAAGCAGGCAGATCACGCGGAACGGCAGCAAGCGCATCGGCACCATGCGGCCGAAACTGATGCCGCCGGTGAGCAGCGGCGCGCGCGTGTCCGACTCGCCCAATACCGCAGCGAAATGCGCACGCACCACCTCGGCCGGCACCTTGCCGGCGTAGTCGGCGCGCACTGCATCGCGGGCGAACTGGTCGATCATCGTGCGCAAGCGATCCAGCGCGCGCTGCGCACGCGGCGCGGTGGGCGTGGTCGGAATCAATGCTTCCAACAGTCCCAGCAACCGCTCGCGCCACTCCACCGGCGTCATCGCGTCGGCCAGCACCGCCTGATGGCGTTCGAGCACCCGCAGCAGCCGCAACAAGGTATCGAGCGCGGCCAACGCGCTGCCTTCCAGTTGCGGCCACGGCGCCACGCCATCGATGTCGTCGTCGGCGCCGCTGGCATGGCCAAGCAGCAGCCGGTCCAGCGCAAAGCGCCAGGTGTAGGCATCGTCGCCCGGTGCCTGATGCTGCCGCCGATGCGCGGCATCCAGCCCCCAGCGCGCGCCCGCCGCGTGCAGCCAGCTGCGCAGGCGTTCCAGCCCAGCCTCGTCCAGCCCGGCGGCGGCGGCGATCGGCGCACTGGCCAGCAGGTCGAGGATTTCATGCAGACCGAAACGCGCGATCGGCAAGCCGAGCAAGGTCAAAAACACTTCGGCCAGCGGCTCGCTGGCCAACGGACTGGCATCGGCCAGCGCGTAGGGCAGCGCATCGTCGTTGCCATGGCTGCCGAACACCGCGTCCAGATACGGCACGTACGGGTCGATGTTGGGCGACAGCACCGCAATCTCGCGCGGCTGCAGCGGCGGGTCGAAGCGCGGGTCGTCGAGCAGCGCGCGCAGTTGGTCGTGCAGTACCTGCAGCTCGCGCAGCCGGGTGTGGCAGGCGTGCACCTGCAGGCTGGGGTCGTGCAGATTCACCGCAGGCAACAACGCAGGCACCGCCGGCGCGCGGCGATGGAACAGGTCGCTCTGCATCCGCCGCAGCAGGCTGTCGCCCAGCCCGCCATCGGCCAACGTGCGACGGCCGGAATCGAGCGGGTCGGCATAGGCCGTAATTTCGGCCAATGGGTGTACCACTTCGTAATCGCCCACCAGCGCCATGAAATCGCGCCCGGCCGCGCCCCAGGCTTGCAGCAGCGGGTTCTCCTGCACGTGCTCGGCAAACAACTGCACCGCGCCGTCTTCGCGCCGGCGTTGCCTCAACGTCTGCAGGTCGCCCCAGTACCCCTGCGTGGGCGTGGGCAGATAGAAATGCAACGTGCCCACGCGCGCTTGCGTGGCCAGCACGCGCAAGACGTCCGGCGAGATATTCAAGATGGCGAAGGCAAACACACGCGGCGGCAACCCTTGCGGCAACGGGCCATCGGCGCGCGCATGGCGATCCAGATAGTGGCCGATACGCCGTGCGCGGTATTGGCGGCCGGTGGCGATGCTGCGCCACAACCGGGCTTGCGGGTCGTCCGGATCGGCGCCGCCTTCCCAGCGCAGCAACCAATCGCGTCGCCATGCCTGATATTTTTCGAACACGCTGCCCAACTCGCCGGCCAGCGCCCACGGCTTGAGTGCATCGCCATCGGCCAGATAGTCGGCCAGGGGTGCCAACGCCGCATCGCGGCCCAGGTCCGATTGCAGGGCCGCATACAACCGCCACTGCGTGGTGGCCATGTCCAGATCGTCGTCGGCCGCGCCGAGGTTGCGCTCCAGCGCACGCGCGACGAATTCGCCGGGCGTGAGAAATTCCAGATTGGCCGCAACACCGTGCTCGGCCGCAAGTGTGGACTGCAGCCAGCGCCGCATCGCCACCTGCGGAATCAGCACCACCTCCGGCTGCAGCAACGGCTGCCCCGGCACCGGCCGGCGCAACTCCTGCGCGAGCAGGGCGGCCAGGGTATCCAGCGCATTGGATGGATAAAGACGGAAATCGGGCGCGGAAGTGGCATGCATGCGTGGCGCATTGTGCCGGATGCGCGCGTGAGGCGTTGTTTGCTGCGGTGTCGGCGCCCGGTGGCCGCGCTGAAACGCAAGGCCGCACGACACCGTGTAACAGCGCTACGCGGAAGATGCCGGGCAACGGCGCGCCACACACCAAGCATCGACAACTGCAATCAGAGGGTCGGCAGGGATTCGTTAAAAAAATAGCCAAAAGTGAGCTAACTTGCTGTCAGCACAGAAATTTTAACCAATCCCTGCCGACCCTCTACATCCTGAATCTGGTCAAGCGCGTGATCCGCGTCAGCGTGGAGACGGTCAAGATCGTCGGAGGCCTGCCGTTGATTCAGTGAGGTCAGCATCCATCGGTGCAAGGCTGCATAGATAGCCGCACAACGTCGATCAATTCAGGGAGAAAACATGAGCGACCAGTACACCTACGCGAGATTCTGGCGCTGTGCGTTACAGGTCAATCCGGTCGGCTACAAAGGCACCTACAGGGGGGCCGACCACGGCCTTGACGAAGCCGGCTACAACCAAGCCTTGCTTCAAAAGTGCCTTGAGTTGGGCATCACGGTTGTGGGCCTTGCTGACCACGGCAGTGTGGCCAGCGTTGATGCCTTGCGTCAGGTGTTGCAGCCGCACGGGATCGTGGTGTTTCCCGGCTTCGAGATCGCTTCAAACGACAAGACTCACTACGTCTGCCTCTTCCCCGAGGACACGACGTTGCAGCACCTTGATCGCTACCTTGGAAACCTCAAGCTGCTTGATCCAGCAGACGGCATCCGGCCTTCTCGCCTGAGTTCTGAAGAGCTGATCGAAGAGATCGATCGAGTTGGCGGGTTCATCTACGGCGCACATTGCACACAGGAGAGCGGGCTGCTCAAAAACCGCCTGAACCACGTATGGAAGCATCCCAAGCTGCGCGCGGCCCAGATTCCGGGGTCGATAGATGACCTTACGAGTGTCGAGGGTGACTTCTACCGCAAGGTGTTTTTGAACAAGGACGATAGCTACCGGCGTGAGCGCCCCGTGGCGGCGATCAACGCCAAGGATGTTGCCAAGCCTGATGACTTGGAGCACCCGGGGGCAACTTGTTTCATCAAGATGACGCGGCCAAACTTTGCCGCGTTCAAAGTTGCCTTCCTCGATCCGGGATCGCGAATTCGCCTCAACTCTCAGCAGGCCCAAGGCCCGATTGGCAAGGTTGTGCGCATGACCGTTGCGGGCGGCTACCTTGATGGCGTCCGGGTGGATTTTTCTGACCACCTCAACACCGTGATCGGCGGCCGTGGGACGGGCAAGTCAACCTTGCTCGAATGCTTACGCTTCGCCTTGGACTTGCCACCCAAAGGCAAACAGGCTCAGAAGCTCCATCAAGAGATCACCAAGGAGAACCTTGGTCGTTCGGCCGGTCGGGTTGAGCTGACCGTGGTGTCCTCTGCCCAGAACGGCAAGCAGTACACCATCTCGCGCCGTCATGGCGAGCCGCCGATGGTGCGTGACATGGATGGCAATGTCTCCACCCTGCTCCCGCGCGACTTGCTTCCGGGCATCGACATTTATGGGCAGAACGAGATTTACGAGCTGGCCCAAGATGAAACCAGCCGGGTGCAGTTGCTGGATCGCTTTCTTCCTCAAGACGGGGAGTACGAGGCGAAGCGCGCCGACGTGCATAGGCGCTTGAAGGACAACCAGCAGAAACTCACGAAGTCCCTGACCAATCTTGATGATCTGAATTCACAGGTTGAGCGCTTGCCCAAGCTGGAAGAGCAGCTTCGCGGTTTTGATGAGCTGGGGATCAAGGAGAAGCTGGCCAAGACCTCATTGCTCGCACGCGAGCGAGAGATTGCCAAGACCGCTACTGACGGAGTGCAGAGCCTTCGCGACGCGCTTTCAGACTTGCGTGACAGCTTGCCTGACCTTGACTTCATCAACGATGAGGCGCTTGAGGGCTTGCCTGACGCAGCCCAGTTGCTCGCCATGCGTACGACCCTGGATGGACTCAAGCAGGGGTTCACCGGCCATCTGACTGCGATGCAGGCCTTGCTTGATGACAAGGCAGGACAGTTCACCACCCAGCATGACGTATGGCAGCAGGCGATTCAGGCGCACGATGTCGGGTTGGAGAAGGCGCTGCGGACGTTGCCCGCCACTGCCGGAAAGAGCGGGCAGGAGGTCGGTGTTGCCTATCAGAAGTTGCTGGGGGAGATCGAGCGGATCAAGCCCATGAAGTCGCGGGCGACTACGCACCAGTCCCAGCGCGATACCTTGCGTCAGGAACGGCGCAATCTGTTGACCGAGCTGTCCGATTTGCGTGGGCAGCGCATACAAGCGTTGCAGAAGGCCGCGAAGCAGCTGAACAGGCGACTTGAGGGCAAGCTCAAGGTTGAGATCGTGCCGGAGGCTGACCGCACGCCCTTGATGACCTTCCTGCTGGGTTGCAAGCTGGATGGTGTTGGCGAAAAGCGACTTGCGTTCATTGAGGATGCTGAGACGATCAGCCCGCTGTCGCTGGCCCAGTCGATTCAGAAAGCGTCTGCCGACGTGCAACTCGATTGGGGCGTCACGCAGATGGTGGCTGACGCACTCACCAAGCTCCAGTCGTCTCAGCTCATGGAGCTGGAAGCCTTGGAGCTGGAGCATCGGGCGGACATCTCTTTGAATGTCGCTCACGCCCAAGCCGATGCGGTGTTCCGGCCGCTCAACAAGCTCTCTACCGGCCAGCAGTGCACGGCAATCCTGCACATGCTGCTGCTTGAGAACGTTGATCCCCTTCTGATGGATCAGCCGGAGGACAACCTTGACAACGCCTTCATCGCAGATCGGATCGTCGCCGAGTTGAGGGAGGCAAAGACCAGTCGGCAGTTCTTGTTCGCCACACACAACGCGAACATCCCGGTGTTCGGCGATGCCGAGTGGATTGGCGTGTTCACGGCTGCCGAGAACCAAGGGTGTCTCGGGCTGGAAGCACAAGGCTCGATTGACGTTCCTGTGATTCGGGATCAGGTGGCCCGCCTTCTGGAAGGCGGGCGCGACGCCTTCATTCAGCGCAAAGAGAAGTACGAGTTCTGATGCCATGCCCCACGCGCTGATAATCCGGGATGACTGCCTCGTAGCGGCGTTTTCCTTCCTGACAACCCGCAGTCTTCACGGCCGCTCTGCGAGGCAGCTTTCTTTCTGAGTTCCCCCAGGTGCACGCCGAATTGAGGGTCGGCAGAGATTCGTTAAAAGTCCTTTATTGACAGGGAGTTAGCTCGTGTCTGGCTGTTTTTTACACGAATCCCTGCCGACCCTCAATCAGGCCTCACGCCGCAGACGACGTACTGCCGTCGTTACGCGCAACCTTCCAATGCCCAACGCAGCCAGTGGCGCAGTACCCAAGCGTCAGCGCAATCACGCCAGCAACACGCCGTCGACATCACAAACGCGATGGGCCGGGGTGTTCGCCCGGCCCATCGCATTGCATGACTGCACGGCATGCAACCCGATCAGTATTTCTTTTCCAGATTGATCATCCAGGTCTGATCGTTGTTGCTGTCGCCGTCGGTGATGCCGCGGTATTCCAGCCGCGTCGACAGGCCTTGTTCGGTCAGCAGCGCCGCACCGATGCCCACCATCAACCGGTTGCGGTCGAACGCGCTCTGCGCCGTGCGATAGAACGGACCACCGGTGAGGTCGGCATAGCTCAGGATCGCATCGCCACGGCCCTGGAAGTCGCGCTGATATTCCACGCGCAACTGCGGGCTCAGTCGTCCCCAAGCGACTTCGCGACGCCACTCCAGACGCAGACCGAGGTTACCGGTGGTGGTGGCCACATCCATGTCGGCATAGCGCAGGGCGAACGGCGCCACGCCCTCTTCCGCATAGCCATCCAACGTGGCGCGAGCCACATCCACCCGGGCGTACGGGGTGATCTGCAGCGTGCCGCGTTGCAGGTCGGCACCGGTGGACAGCGAGGCGATCCACTGCTTGCCGTCGCGGTTGCCCTCGGCCAGCGAGCTGTCGTCGGTGACGAAGCGGCGCAGGTCGTACGACAGCATCTGGTAGCCGACCAAGGTGTCGAAGAAGAACGCCTTGCCCGGACGGAAGCTGGCGTACAACGCCATCGTGTAGGCGGTGGCCTTGCTATGGCTGCCGTTGCTGCCTACATCGCTGGCGTCGCGGCCCCAACCCAGGCCCGCACCGATCGCCAGCGACGAGGCAACACGGTAGTCGGCACCCACGCTCAACCCATCGGTCTGGAATTCCACCCCGTTGCTGTTGGTCTGCCGGTTCAGGCTGCCCGAGCGGATCGCGCCGCCCACCCACAGACCCAGGTCGCCCGGCGTCTGCGCGCTGCTGCCGGTGCTGCTGGCAACTGCGGGCGCGTCGCGGAAGTCGTTGTCGGCGTCCTGCGTGTCCGGGCTGCACAGCTGCCCACTGATGCCGCGCTCGGCCTGGCGGCAGTGCGAGGTCGGCTGGAAGCTCACTGCGTTGGTGAAGCTGCCACCGCCGCGATGCGTGGCCTCCAGGCGGCGCTGGAAGTTGTCGATCTGCGCCCGCGCAAATCGCCGCGTGGACTCGGACTGCGCATCGATCAGGCCACGCACTTCCACATCCACGCTCGGGGCACGCCATGGCGCGATGGTGAACACCACACTGGCCGGGGCCGAGGTGGCAACTGCGTTGGACAAGGTGAACTGCACCGTGGCCTGACCGACGAAGGCCGGGTTGGGCGTAAAGGTCAGGGTAAAGGTCGGCGCTTCGGCCATTGCAGTGGCTGCCGGCGACAGGCCGGAGGCACGCGCCGCCGCCGCAGTGGCAGTGCCGCCCACGCGGGTGATGGTGGCGGTACCGGCCGAGGCCGGCAGTACCGCAACCACCGCAGCGGCCACGAACGGCCCGCCGGTGGCGTGACGGGTGATGTCCACCTGTTGCGCTTCGCCCGGCACTGCCGCTGCAGTCACCGACACCGCCACCGGCCGCACGTTGACCGTGATGGTCAACGTCACCGCGGCCGAGGTGCCGCCTGCGCCTGTGGCGGTATAGCTCAGCACGTCGGTGCCGGTAAAGCCGGCGTTCGGCGTATAGACCACTTCCAGCCCGCTGACCACGGCCGTGCCGTTGGTGGGTGCGCTGGCAATGGCGATCGCGGTGATGCTGCCGGTGTCGTTGGCGGTGACCGCTGCGGTCACGGCGGTGTCGGTCATGGTGGCGGCAACATCGGCCACCGCCACCGGCGCCGCATCGTTCACGGTGAAGGTGTATGCCTGCGTGGCGGTGGCATTGCCCGCATCGGCCACCGCAATCGTGAACGACGAGGTGCCCTGCACCGTTGGCGTGCCCGACAACGTGCCGTCGCTGGCCAGCGTCAATCCGGCCGGCAACGTGCCGCTGGCGATGCTGTAGCGGTATGGCGCAATGCCGCCGCTGGCGGTGAGCACCTGGCTGTAGGCGGTGCCACGCACGGCCGCCGGCAAGGTGGGCTGCCCCAGCACCAGCGTTGCGGCGTTGACGGTCAGCGCGTAGCTCCGGCTGGCCTGCGCGGCGGGGCTGGGCGTGCTGTCGGTGACCGTCAGGGTGAAGGTGAAGGTCCCCGACACCGTCGGCGTCCCGCTGAGGCCGCCGGTTGCAGCGTCCAGTACCACGCCACCCGGCAGCGCGCCCGCAGTGACTGCATAACTGTACGGCGCCGTGCCGCCGGTGGCCGGGGCGATCGCAGCTGCATAGGCCTGCCCGGCGGTCCCTGCCGGCAAGGTCGACGCCGGCAACACCAGGTTCGGGCCAGCCACGATCAGGCTGTAGGCCTGCGTGCCGGTGAAACTGTTGGCGTCGGTGGCCTGCACGGTGAAGTTGAACGTGCCCTCCAGCGTGGCCGTGCCCGACAAGGTGCCGTTGCTGGCCAAGGTGATGCCGGCCGGCAATGCACCGCTGGTGATCGCGTAGGTGTAGGCCGCCGTGCCGCCGCTGGCGGTCAGCGTCTGGCTGTAGGCGGTGCCACGTGTTGCGGTGGGGACCGTGGACGGCGCCACCGCAATCGTCGGCGCGGGGATGTTAAACGTATAGCCGCGCGTGCCTTGCGAGGGCGTGCCGCTGGTACTGTCGGTCGCAGTGACGGTGAAGTTGACGCTGCCCACGCTGGTGGTGGTGCCGCTCAACGTCCCGCTGCTGGTGTTGAGCGTGATGCCGGCGGGCAACGCGCCGGCGGTGAGCGCGTAGCTGTAGGGCGCAATGCCGCCGGTGGCCGGAGTGATCGCACTCGAATAGGCCTGGCCCGCGGTGCCGGCCGGCAAGGTGGTGGCCGGCAAGGTCACGTTGGCGCCGGCCACGGTCAGGGTATAGGCGCGGCTGCCGCTGGTCGGCGCCCCGCTGTCGGTCGCGGTGACGGTGAAGTTGAAGCTGCCGCTGGCGGTCGGCGTACCGGGCAGCACCCCGCTGGCGCTCAACGTCAGTCCGGCCGGCAACGTACCGGCACTGACCACGAAGGTGTAGCCCGGGGTGCCACCGCTGGCGCTCAGGGTCTGGCTGTACGCGCTGCCTGCGGTTGCTGCGGGCAGCGACGCCGGTGAGATCGTCACCACCGCATCGTCGTTGAGGATGGTGCCGGTGGCGCTGTTCGGCGAACCGACCGTATAGCCGCTGCCGGCATTGAGGCTGATCACCACGGTTTCGTCGGGCTCGACCGTGCTGTCGGCGGTCGGATTGATGGTGATGGTGCCGGTGGTCTGGCCGGCGGCGATCACCAGCGGCGAATTCACGGCCGCATAGTCGGTGCCCGAGGTCGCGGTGCCGCCCACGCCAAAGCCGATGGACAGCGCCGTGGGCGACGGTTGGTTCAGGGTGACGGTGTAGAGGAGGTTGGTGGCGCCGTCCTCGGTCACGCTGGCCGGGGAGACGGCGATGCTCGCGGAAGGGAAATCGTCGTTGACGATGGTGGCCGTGGCGCTGGACGGGCTGCCGGTGGAATAGCCGGTGCCGCTGGCCACTTGGAAGGTCACCGTCTCGTCGGTTTCCACCGTGGTGTCGGCGACCGGGGTGACGCTGAAGCTGGCCGAGGCGGTATTGGCCGGCACCATGACGCTGGTGACCACACCGGTGTAGTCGGTGCCGCTGGTCGCGGTGCCGCTGCGCGTCAGGTTCACCGTGGTCGCCGAGGTATTGGTCTGGCTCAGCGTCACCGTGTAGATGAAGGACGTACCGCTGTCCTCGTTGGCGCTGGATGGGCTGACCGTAATGCTGGCGGTCCGCGAGGGATTGATGGTGATGTTGAAGACGACCTGGTTATTGTTTTCGTCCAGTAGATAGAACGAGTCCGAGGTGGCGCCATCGCCGTTGTTGGTCTAGGTCACCGTCTCCGTACCAGGGCCTGACTGGCCGCTGAGGACATAGCTGCCATGCGAGGCCGGCACGAGCGGATCGGTCATGCCCCCGTCCGAGGGCCCGTCGCAGTCGGTGACGTCGAACGTCACCGATTGGCCCGAGTTCACGGTCGCGGTTTTGGGCGACGTGCAGTAAGCAGCCAGGCAAGCCTGCGACGTCGCCATCAACAGCAGCGCCATCAGCCAACGCAACGTCAGTCGCACGCCGCTGGAAGCGGTGCATTTCGTAGACATACTTCGATTCCCCCAAATCGCGCCACCCCACGGCGCCGGCAACGATCCTGGTGCCTCAGCGCAGCAGACGGCGATGCTTTTGAAGGCATACCTTCGGCTGTGGCGCCATTTGAACAGAAACTGACTCGCAGCTAAATAACGAAAAATTAATACCTCATCCCAGCTTTGGATGCTGATCTCTTGTCTGCCAGAGAGCGGCGGGTGACCGTAGGACGCCTTCGACACGGAGTCGGCGGCCACTCATGGGAGATCTAGATGAGCGAATTCTTCATCGGTCAAGTCATGTTGACCGGCTTCGCCTTCGCACCGAAGTACTTCGCACAGTGCAACGGACAGCTATTACCTATCAATCAGAACCAAGCCCTGTTCAGTCTGCTCAGCACCCGCTTCGGCGGCGACGGCAAGACCACCTTCGGCTTGCCGGACATGCGCGGGCGCACGCCGGTTGGCTATGGACCGTCGGCCGATCCTGCGTGGCAGCCGCCAGCGGTGCCGATGGGCCAGGCCGCGGGCGCGGAGACGGTGACGCTGGTGGGCGACAACCTGCCCCCGCATACACACCTGATGAGTTGCAGCAGCGCCAACGGCGACAACCGCATACCGACCGGCCGCCTGTTCGCCAACAACGACATCCCGAGTGGAACTCCGCACGCGCTGTACGCCGCGCCAGGCGCAACGGTGCCGCTGTCGCAGTCCACCATCGCCAGCAGCGGCGGCGGCCAGGCGCACCCGAACGTGCAGCCTTACACCACGATCAATTTCTGCATCGCGCTGTCCGGCATCTTCCCTTCGCGCAGCTAGGCGCATCCGCATCCGGGCACGCGGCGCACAGTCGTGCGCGTGGCGCCTCATCGACCAGGAAGCATCTCATGGGTACCCCCTTCATCGGCGAAATCCGCATGTTCGGCTTCGGCCGTACGCCCCAGGGCTGGCAGGCGTGCGATGGCTCGCTGCTGCAGATCTCCGAATACGAACCGTTATATGTGCTGCTCGGCACCGCCTACGGCGGCAATGGCACCAGCACCTTCGCCGTGCCGGATCTGCGCGGTCGCCTGCCGATCCACCAGGGCCAGGGACCGGGCCTGAGCAACTATCCGCTCGCCCAGCGTGCAGGTACCGAGACGGTGACATTGACGGAGCTGCAGATGCCGGCGCACACGCATACCGCGCAGGCCACCACCGCCGCGGCCACCACCACCGCGCCTGCCGGGCTGTTGCCGGCCGCGGTCAACGGGAGCCAGTTCTATGCAAGCGACGTCACCGGGGCCACGAT
The DNA here is from genome assembly GCF_004136375.1 of Xanthomonas oryzae pv. oryzae. Taxonomy (NCBI): domain Bacteria; kingdom Pseudomonadati; phylum Pseudomonadota; class Gammaproteobacteria; order Lysobacterales; family Lysobacteraceae; genus Xanthomonas; species Xanthomonas oryzae. Next base: position 328,530 of record NZ_CP031697.1, on the reverse strand, counting down.
GCTGGCGCTGTCGCCGCAAAGCACGTCCTTCGCCGGCGGCAACCAACCGCACGACAACGTCATGCCGACGCTGACAGTGCAGTACTGCATCGCCACCACCGGCATCTTCCCGCAACAGGCCTGACCTCTGCGCCGCGCCGACAAGGCTGCGGCACGCATCCGCTCATCGGAGGAATCCGCTCATGACCGAACCCTATATCGGCGAAATCCAGCTGTTCGGCTTCGACTACAACCCGTACGGCTGGGCGTTGTGCAACGGCGCCACCCTGCCGGTCACGCAGAACAACGTGCTGTATTCCCTGCTCGGCGTGGCCTACGGCGGCAATGGCACCACCACGTTCCAGTTGCCGAATTTTGTCACGCGCGCCGGCTGCCAGCAGGGCGCGGGGCCTGGCCTGACGCCGCACACGCTGGGCAGCAACTTCGGCTCGGCGTCGGTGAGCCTGCAGAGCACGCAGATCCCCATGCACCAGCACGGGGGCACTGCTGCCTCGCAGCCGGATGGCACGAAGAAAACCGCTTGGCCTGCGAGCGGTGTCGCCCTGTCGACACTCAACGTGAATACCGAGCGCCCGTTCCTGGCGGTCGCGCCGAATACGCAGTTCTCCCCGACCATGTTGATGCCCGCCGGCGCCGGCCAGGCCCACGAGAACCGGCAGCCGTATCTGGCGGTGAACTTCTGCATCGCACTGTCGGGCAACTACCCCGTCTTCAATTGACCTGATTAGCACGATCTTTCAGCACAGTTGCAGCCAGTGAGAGCCGACCGGTCGATGCTAGGACCGTCGCTCCACCGAGACCAGATCATGGCCATGAATCGTGTGCAGTTCCAAGCCGGGCTGTCGTTGCCGGCGTTCCTCAAGCGCTATGGCAACGAGCAGCAGTGCGAGCAGGCGTTGGAGATCTCGCGCTGGCCACAGGGCTTTGTTTGTCCGCGTTGCGCCGCTACCGCGCACAGTCGATTCCAGCGTCACGGCACCACGTACTGGCAGTGCACGGCCTGCTATCGCCAGACCAGCCTGCGCTCGGGCACGGTGATGGACAACAGCAAGCTGCCGCTACGCACCTGGCTGCTTGGCATGTATCTGCTGGGCCAGAGCAAGACGAACCTGTCGGCGCTGGAGTTGATGCGACACCTGGGAGTGAGCTACCCGACAGCGTGGCCAATGAAGCACAAGCTGATGCAGGCCATGACCCAACGCGAGGCGAACCGCAAGTTGGGCGGGATCGTGCAACTGGAGGATGCCTACCTGGGCGGAGAACGCAACGGTGGCAAGGCCGGGCGCGGCTCGGAGAACAAGCGCCCTTTCGTGATCGCCGTGGAGACCACTGAAGACGGTCGTCCATTGCGCGCGGTGATGGATCCGGTCCCAGGCTTCACCAAGGCGGCGCTGTCGGAATGGATCGGGCAACGCCTGCATCCTGGAGCAGATGTCTACAGTGATGGACTCGGTGCGTTTCGAGCACTGGAAGCCGAGCACGCGCACACCGTGATCGAAGGCAGCGGTCGAAGTCGCTGCGAGGCAGAGAACGCACGCTGGGTCAACGTGGTGTTGTCCAACCTAAAGCGTTTGCTGGACGGTGCCTATCACGCCTTCAAATTCGCCAAATACGCCCAGCGCTACCTGGCAGAGACGATGTGGCGGTTCAACCGCCGTTTCGATCTGACCCGGCTGGTGCCCAGCTTGCTGGCCGCCGCAGCCGCCAGCAAGCCGTGGTCCGAGCGGGCCCTGCGTGATGTCACCCTGTTCACCGCTGAAAGTGCGTGCTAATCAGGTGATGGTTTGCCTGCTCACAAGACCCGTGGCGTGCGCGATGACGTGGACAGCCTGAAGGGCAGGCTGACGCTGCATTTCCTGCCGGGTTACGCACCGGACTTGAATCCCGACGAGTTGGTGTGGAGCTACACCAAGCGCACGGGCGTGGCGTGGCGCCCGCTGCGCAGTGGCGAGAAGCTGGCCGATCGGGTGCATGATCAGTTGTCCGACATTGCAGCTCGACCAGAATTGGTGCGCTCGTTCTTCAGGCATCCAAGTGTCGCCTATATTTCTGACTTATGAGTAACGTGTCGCCGCCTGCGCGTTGTCGGTGGTGATCACGCCACAGGCCAGACGGCCGCCAGCGTTGCCGGTGGGCTGGGTTTTGTAATCGTCCGCATCGGCATGCACGATCACCGCGTGGCCGGCGATATCGAACTGGTTGGCCTTAGCGAGATTGACGTTGCTGGACACCGGGCCGTCGATTGTGACGTTGCCCTGCGCATCGGACTTGATGTTGAGCATGTCGCCGCCGTGATGCGGTTCGGCGCTGACGTTGCCGTGATCGGACTGGGACGGGTTGAAGTGGCCGCCGGCGCTGCTGCCGTCCGGTGCGCTGCAATCGCCCTTTTCGTGAATATGGAAGCCGTGCTCGGTGTTGGGCTTGAGGCCGCTCAGCTGGCCGGTGACACGCAATGCGCCATCGACAGTTTTGAAGGTCACCGTGCCTTTGACGTCATTCCCCTTGGTCGGCTTAAGCTCGGCGGTTGCGGTGGTAGTGGCCGCCGCTTCGGTGACCATGGAGGCGGCATGTTCGCCGCCGTGCGCCGCTTCGGCCGGCGTGCTGGCCTGCGGGGCGGGTGCCGGGTCGGCCGGTGCCGGCTCGTCGCGCTTGCAGGCGGTCAGCACCAGAGCAGTGGCCAGAAACAGGGGGCGGCGGAAGAATTCGCATGGAGTACTCCTGAAGAAGGGCCGCAGTTGCAGCCATTGACGCCCTGACTCAGGGCTGCGAAGGGGGCGTGCCCCGTTTGGCGACACGAATGACGCCGCAGGCCAGACGCACGCCGGCATTGCCGCTGGGCTGGCTGCGATAGTCGTCGGCGTCGGCATGCACGATCAGCGACCTGCCGACCACGTCGCTCGGCGCGCCGTCGCCCAGGCTGATGCCCGACAGAATCATGTCCAGATGCACTACCCCTTCGGCGTCGGCACGCAGATTGTCCATGTCGCCCAGATTGTGCGGACCGCTCCCGGCACGCCCGTGCGGCGTACCGCTCGGATTGAAATGCGCGCCGGCACTGCTCGCATCGGCCGCGCTGCAATCGCCGCGTTCGTGCACATGAAATCCCGACACGCCGCCCGGACGCAGCCCGCCGATGGTGCCGGTGAGACGGATGCCCTGCAATGCAGGCACCAGCACCACCCGGCCGCTGACCAAGCTGCCCGAGGCCGAGGCCAGCACCGCTTCGGCCTGTTGCACCGAGCGAGAGGGCACCACGCGTGCGGCCGGCGGTGGAGGCGCCTTCGGCGGCGCTGGCGTGCTGCTGCAGGCGGCCAGCGCCAGCGCGGTGAGGGCAACGATCGTCGGCGACCGATAACGCATCAAGCAGTTCTCCTGATCAGGCTGAAAACCTATGCGGGCGCGTGTTCACATGTCATGAAATACGCCCAGCGAGGGCTCAGGAGTTTACGGGGTTGCAATGGGTGGCCGGGTGTTTGAGGCCTGGTTAACGTGCGCGCTAGCTGATATGTGGAAGTGCAAAGCCTGGATCGCGCCCGTTACTTCCTTCTCTCGCCGGGACGCCGTCCTCCTTCGTGGGTGAGAAGGTGGCGCGCAGCGCCGGATGAGGGTCCGGGCGAAGCCCGGTGGCGGTTGCGTGCGCGAAGGTGGGCCGCGTACTCTCGCCCCAGCCCCCGCTCCGCGGCGCGGACGCTCCACGACACGCGCACCTTCGGTGCGCAAGCCGTGCCTTGTCGCTCCAGTGGGAGAGGGCTCAACGCCGCGCGTGGTCTGATGCGCGATTGCGATATGCGTGTATCGCTTAGGCGTCGATTCTTTTTCAAGCACGAGACCTTCCAACGGGAGAGGCCTCGGGCAACCTTAACGGGGTTTGCGCCCCGGACCGAGTTTGCGGGTGACGGTGTTACGGCCCAGGCCCAGGCGGGCGGCAGCTTCGGCGCGGCGGCCCTGGGTGAGTTGCAGTGCGGCTTCGAGCAGGGTTTTGTCCAGGCGTTCGCGCGCTTCGGCGTGCAGGCCCTGGGCGCCTTCGCTCAGGCGTTGTGCGGCCCAGCTGGAGAGCATGTCGTCCCACTGGCCGTCGCTGCGACCGCTGCGGTGACGACGTCCACCACGTGCCAGTGCGGCTTCCACATCCACCACGTCGATGATGTCGGCGGTGGCCAGCGCGGCCAGACGCCAGCACACGTTTTCCAGTTCGCGGACGTTGCCGGGCCAGTCGTATTGACGCAGGTCTTCCAACGCGGCCGACGACAGCCGCTTGGGCAACATGTCGAGCTTGCGCCCGGCCATGGTCAGGAAGTTCTCGGCCAGTTGCGCGATGTCGCCACGGCGTTCGCGCAGCGGCGGCAATTGCAGGCGCACCACATCCAGGCGATGTAGCAAATCGGCGCGGAAGCGGCCTTGTTGGACCAAGGCTTCCAGATCCTGGTGGGTCGCGGCGATCACACGCACATCGACGCGGATCAATTCGCGCCCACCGACGCGGAAGAATTCGTTCTCTGCCAGCACGCGCAACAGGCGTGTCTGCAGCGGCAACGGCATGTCGCCGATTTCGTCCAGAAACAGCGTGCCGCCATCGGCTTGTTCGAAACGGCCGATATGCCGTTTGGTCGCGCCGGTAAAGGCGCCGGTTTCGTGGCCGAACAACTCGCTTTCCAGCAATTCGGCCGGAATGGCGGCGGTATTGAGCGCGACGAAGGGTTTGCGCGCGCGCGGCGATTCGTTGTGCAGCGCGTGGGCGACCAGCTCTTTACCGGTGCCGGTTTCGCCGTTGATCAAGACCGACAGCGGCGCCTGCGCCAGACGTCCGATCGCGCGAAACAAAGCCTGCATAGCGGGCGTGTCGCCGATCAACGAGGCCGAGCCTTCGGCCAGCCGGGTGGCGAAGATTTCGTCGGCACCCGCATCGGCATCCGGCAGCCCGCGTGCGGCCAGCGCCACCGCATCGTCCAGGTCGAAGGGCTTGGACAGGAACTCATGCGCGCCGCCGCGGAAGGCGCCGGCGGTGCTGGCAACGTCGGTATAGGCCGACATCACGATCACCGGCAGTTGCGGGTGTTTGGCTTTGAGCTTGTCGAGCAGGGTCAGGCCGTCTTCGCCGGGCATGCGCACGTCGGTGAACAGCAGGTCCGGCGTGGGCCGCATGGCGAGCGCCTGCAGCGCGGCGGCAGCGCTGTCGAAACCATCCACCGCGTAACCGGCATCGCGCAAGGCGGTGGACAGCACGAAACGGACCGACCGGTCATCGTCGACCACCCAGATGTGGGATACGGCGGCGGCCTCAGCCATGCAGATGCTCCTTGTCGTCATTGCCGGCCAGCTCGGGCAGCACCAGGGTGAAAACGGTATGGCCCGGACGCGAGCGGTAGGTCAGCGTGCCGTGGTGTTGGCGCGAGACCTGCTGGGCCAGCGCCAGACCCAATCCGCTGCCTTCGGCACGGCCGCTGACCAGCGGCAGGAACAGGTGCTCGGCCAGTTCTTCCGGCACGCCGCCGCCGTCGTCGATGATTTCCAGCCGCAGCGACATCGCGTGCACGCGGTCGCGGATGCGTTGGCCATGTTCGACGCGGGTGCGCAGGGTCACACGGGTGGCGCCAGCCTGGAAGGCGTTGCGTACCAGATTCCACACCGCCTGGGTCAGGCGGTCGCCATCGCCCAGAATGTCGGGAATGCTGGGGTCGTAGTCGCGCTGCACCTGCACCGACCAGCCGCCCTCGGCTTCGGCCAGGCGCAGCACACGTTCAAGGACCACATGGATGTTGAGGCGGTCATGCGGCCGCGCCGGGGTTGGCGAGAGCAGCCGTTCGAGCAAGGTGTTGAGGCGTTCGATTTCGGTGCCGATCAGCTCGAGCAGCTCGCGCTCGTCTTCGTCGCGTCCCGCCGAGCGGCGTGCGAGTAGCTGGGCGGCGCCCTTCAGTCCGGCCAATGGGTTGCGTAACTCGTGCGCCAGCCCCTTGAGCGCGGCGCTCAAGGCATTGGGCAAGGCGTGGGTGGGATCCAGCGCGGGGAATTCGTCGACCGGGTGGGTTTCCAGCAACCAGCCGCCGTCGTCCAGGCGCGACAGCCAGCCTTCGGCAAAGCGTGGCGCGTCGTTGGGCAGGCCCAGCGCCAGCCGGTGCAGACGCAACACATCACGCTCGTCGTTGAGCAGAAAGCGTGCAAGCGCATCGCCCTGCACTTCCAGCGCGGCCAGGGGTTGTTCGACCAACCGCCGGGCACCGACCCCGAGCCAGCGCGCGAACGCCGGGTTGACGCCCAGCAGGCGACCCTCGCGGTCGGCCCAGGCCACCGGCGTGCCCAGACTGTCCAGCGATGGCATGGAGGAGGATGTCAACATTGCACCAATTTAGTGCAAACGGCAGCGCCGTGCATCAATGTCGCGCAAAGCGAAGCGTCCGTAAACAACATAGGGGCCAGACAGCGGCGGGTCGCACCGATCCAGCAAGCATCCGCGCCGGCAGTCACGGGCGTAGGGCTGGTCATGCAGCCCACCTCGGCAGTTGTTCCGCGCCCAACGGGGCAAGGGGGAAAACGGACCCGGCTGGGCATTCCCGGCCGGGTCGTTGCGCCACCCGCAGCGCAGCAGCATGGCCGCGGGTGTGCATGCTCAGGACTCGTACGCGGCTTCGCCGTGCGAGGTGATGTCCAGGCCCTCGCGCTCGGCTTCTTCGCTCACGCGCAGGCCGAATACCAGCTTGGCGACCACAAACCCCACCACCGACACCACGCCGATCCAGCCGACCGTGATTCCGACGCCCAGCGCCTGGATGCCGACCTGATGAACGATGTCGTAATCGCCGCCCTTCTGGCCGCCCAGCGAGGCAGCCGAGAACACGCCGGTCAGGATCGCGCCGATGATGCCGCCCAGGCCATGCACGCCGAACACGTCCAGGCTGTCGTCGGCACCGAGCAGGCGCTTCAGACCGGTGACGCCCCACACGCAGAGCACGCCGGCAGCCAGGCCAATGACGATCGCGCCGAACGGGCCCACCGTACCGCAGGCCGGGGTGATGCCGACCAGGCCGGCCACCATGCCCGAGGCCACACCCAGGGCGGACGACTTGCCCTTGATGATCTTCTCGGTCAGCGACCAGCCCAGGATGGCGGCAGCGGTCGCCAGCAAGGTGTTGAGGAAGGCCAGCGCCGCACCGGCATTGGCTTCCAGATTGGAACCGGCGTTGAAACCGAACCAGCCCACCCACAGCAGCGAGGCACCGATGAAGGTCAGGGTCACGTTGTGCGGCTTGATCGCCTCACGTCCCAACCCGGCACGCTTGCCGACGAAGTAGGCGCCAACCAGACCGGCGACACCGGCGTTGATATGCACCACGGTACCGCCTGCGAAATCCAGCGCGCCCAACCCGAACAGATACCCACCGGTGGCCCAGACCATGTGCGCCAGCGGCAGGTAGCCGAAGGTGAACCAGATCGCCGAGAACAACAGCACCGCGCCGAACTTGGCGCGTTCGGCAAAGGCGCCGACGATCAGCGCGCCGGTAATGCCGGCGAAGGTCGCCTGGAACACCACAAACACGTATTCCGGCAGGCTCACGCCCTTGGTGAAGGTGGCCGCCAGGGTTTCGATGGTGACGCCCTTGAGCAGCGCCTTGTCCAGATTGCCGATCCACGCACCTCCACCGGAGAACGCCAGGCTGTAGCCGTACAGCACCCACAGGATGATCAGCAGCGAGAACACCACAGCGACCTGGATCAGCACCGACAACACGTTCTTGGCGCGCACCATGCCGCCGTAGAACAGCGCCAGGCCCGGCACCACCATGAGCAGCACCAGCAAGGTGGAAGTCAGCATCCAGGCGACGTCGCCCTTCTCCACCACCGGTGCGGCCTCGACGGCAGCGGCCGGCGGGGCGGCCGGTTGCGCCGACGGCAGCGGTTCGGTGGTGACCGGCGTGGTCGGCAGTGGGGTGATCTGGGGAGTGGACTGCGCCTGCGCGCTGCCCATGCCACCGACGATCAGCGCGCTGAACAGCATCAGCATGCACGCGCTGTAGAACCGGGCTTTCCACCCGGCAAAAAGAGCTGTCTTCATACGAACTCCAAGGCTGGTGGGGTTAGAGCGCATCGGCGCCGATCTCGCCGGTGCGGATGCGCACCACCTGCTCGATCGCGGTGACGAAGATCTTGCCGTCGCCGATCTTGCCGGTGCCGGCGGCGTTCTGGATCGCCTCGACCACCGCGTCCAGGCGGTCGTTGGTGACCACCGTTTCGATCTTGATCTTGGGCAGGAAGTCGACAACGTACTCGGCGCCGCGGTACAGCTCGGTGTGGCCTTTCTGACGCCCGAAGCCCTTGACCTCGGTCACGGTGATGCCCGACACGCCAGCTGCGGACAGGGCCTCGCGGACCTCGTCGAGCTTGAACGGCCGGATGATGGCGGTGATCAATTTCATGCGCATACCCCGAATGGTGGAAAGAACCGGACGGCATTGCGCCGCCCGGCGATGTCAGTCACCTCGATGCCAACCCCGGCATCCGATCGTTCGCGATTGCGCAGACCTCAGCAGATGCCATGCATCCGCCTCGTGTGAGAGGTCAGGCCCGCGCCCCGCGAACTGTGTGCTCTCTCAATACCCCTGCAATCCACGGCCGGTGCCATGGATCGCTCGAACACGTGTGCGGCGATGGCGGAGGTGGGAGGGGGGCCTCCGCCATCGCAGCGGTGGAACTCAGTTGCCGTAGTACAGCTGGTACTCCAACGGGTGGGTCGCAGCACGGAACTTGGTGACTTCCTGCATCTTCAGCGCGATATAGCCGTCGATGAAGTCGTCGCTCATCACGCCGCCGGCCTTGAGGAACTCGCGGTCCTTGTCCAGCGCGTCCAGGGCCTGATCCAGGCTGGAGCAGACCTGCGGAATCAGCTTCTCTTCTTCCGGCGGCAGGTCGTACAGGTCCTTGTCGCTCGGTGCGCCAGGGTCGATCTGGTTCTTGATGCCGTCCAAGCCGGCCATCATCAGCGCGGTGAAGGTCAGGTAGCCGGACTGCAACGGATCGGGGAAGCGCATTTCGATGCGGCGCGCCTTCGGGTTGGTGACCCACGGAATACGGCACGACGCCGAGCGGTTACGCGCCGAATAGGCCAGCATCACTGGTGCCTCGAAGCCCGGAACCAGACGCTTGTAGCTGTTGGTGCCGGAGTTGGCGAAGGCGTTGATCGCGCGGGCGTGCTTAAAGATGCCGCCGATGTACCACAGCGCCAGCTGCGACAAACCGCCGTAGCCGTCGCCGGTGAACAGGTTGACGCCGCCCTTGGCCAGCGACTGGTGCACGTGCATGCCCGAGCCGTTGTCGCCCACGATGGGCTTGGGCATGAAGGTGGCGGTCTTGCCGTTGCGGTAGGCGACGTTCTTGATGATGTACTTCATCGTCAGCAGTTCGTCGGCCTTCTGCACCAGCGAGCTGAACTTGGTGCCGATTTCGCACTGACCGGCGGTGGCCACTTCGTGGTGGTGCACTTCGGTTTCGATGCCGACCTGTTCCAGCGTCTTGATCATTTCCGCGCGCAGGTCGTGCAGGGTGTCGGTCGGCGGAACCGGGAAGTAGCCGCCCTTCACGCCCGGACGGTAGCCGCTATTGCCGCCGTCGTACTTTTCACCGGTATTCCAGGCCGCTTCTTCCGAACCCACCTGGAAGAAGGTGTGGCCCATGTCGTTGGCAAAGCGCACCGAATCGAAGATGAAGAATTCCGGCTCCGGGCCGAAGAACGCCTGGTCGGCGGTGCCGGACGACTTCAGATAGGCCTCGGCGCGCTTGGCGATGCCGCGCGGATCGCGCTCATAGCTCTGCATGGTGGCCGGGTCAAGGATGTCGCAGGTCAGCACGATGGTCGGATCGGCGAAGAACGGATCCAGATACGCGGTGCCTGCGTCCGGCAGCAGCACCATGTCCGACTCGTTGATGCCCTTCCAACCCGCGATCGAACTGCCGTCGAACATCTTGCCTTCTTCAAACAGCGCCGGCTCGATGATATTGGCCGGAAAGGTGATGTGCTGCTGTACACCACGCATATCGACGAAGCGCAGGTCGACGAACTCGACCTTGTTGTCCTTGATCAGCTTTTCAACATTTTCCACGGACATCGGAAGAAACCTCAGGTAGGAGTTAAGTGGCTCGTGGCCGGTAGCTCAGCAGGGACCGTGCCAAGCCATCGAGCTTCACAAGCCCTTGATTTTGCTTGCGTCGCTCGCGGCCGCGGACGTTGGCTAGCACCATAATAGTGCAAATAATCAAACACAAAGCACCAATATGGTGCGTTCTACAATGCACTATCCTGACGGCTTCCCCACCCCTCTCCAGTCCGATGTCCGATCTGATTTCCGCCCTGCTGTTGGGCATTCTCGAAGGCCTTACCGAATTCCTGCCGATCTCCAGTACCGGCCATCTGCTGATCGCCGAACAATGGCTCGGACGCCGTTCTGACTTCTTCAATATCGTCATCCAGGCCGGCGCGATCCTGGCTATCTGTCTGGCGCTGCGGCAGCGGCTGTGGACCCTGGCCACCGGCCTGGGCGAGCGCGACAACCGCGATTACGTGCTCAAAGTCAGCGTGGCCTTCCTGGTCACCGCGGTGGTCGGGCTGATCGTGCGCAAGGCCGGCTGGCAATTGCCCGAAACCCTGCAGCCCGTCGCCTGGGCGCTGCTGATCGGCGGCGTGTGGATGCTGGTGGCCGAACACGTCGCCGGCAAGCTGCCCGAGCGCGACGTGGTGACCTGGAAGGTGGCCATCGCGGTGGGCCTGGCGCAGGTCGTGGCCGGTGTTTTCCCAGGCACCTCGCGCTCGGCCTCGACGATCTTCATCGCCATGTTGCTGGGCCTGAGCCGGCGCTCGGCAGCGGCGGATTTCGTGTTCATGGTGGGCATTCCGACCATGTTCGCGGCCAGCGGTTACGCGTTGCTGGAGATGTACAAGGAAGGCGGTTTCGGCACCGAACACTGGGCCGATGTGGCGGTGGCCTTCGTGGCGGCGACCATCACCGGTTTTGTGGTGGTGAAGTGGCTGCTGAGCTATATCAAGAAGCACCGTTTCACCGTGTTTGCGGTGTACCGCATCGTGCTCGGCGCAGCCTTGCTGCTGTGGCTGCCGGCTGCGGCGGGCTGAGACCTAACGACAACTGCCGGGCCTGCACGTCGCGATCGCGGCCAGGTGCAGGCCCGGCGCCCACGTCGTGACGCCGGTCATTGCCCCGGGCGCACGCTGGCGGTATCACTGACGCATCGATTCCCGGGAGCTGCACATGCGTGCCGTGTTCTTCGCCCCTGCACTGCTGGCGGCGGGCGTGACGGCCTGCGGATCGGGCGCGTCGCCGGAGCTGCCCGGCGCCAACCACGCTGCTGTCCGGATGCCTGTCATGGCGAGCCCTGACACGGATGCCCTGCCGTTGCGCACCGCCTTGCGCGCACAGCACTGGCAATTGCAGCAGGCCAGCGATGCGCACGGCACCGCCTTGCGCAGCCTGTTCGTCGACGGCCTGCCAGCCGTGCAACTGGACTTCAACGATCAGCGCATCCAGGTCAGCCAGACCTGCAACGCGTTGGGCGCCATCTACAGCGTGGCCCAGGCGCAGGTGCAGATCGGCCGGGTGGTCTCGAGCAGGCGGATGTGCGCCGACGCACGCCGGATGGCGCAGGAACGCGCTGCCAGCGACCTGCTGTCCGGCCGCTTCGCCGTGGTCATGGACACCGCCGCGGCCGCGCCCCGGCTGACCCTGACCCGCAGCGATGGCACCCGGCTGATCTTCGGCGGCACCCCCACGGCAGACACCCGCTACGGCGGGCCGGGGCAGACGTTGTTGATCGAAGTGGCCGCAGACACCGTGACCTGCGCGTCCGACCCGACGCGTCGTTGTCTGCAAGTCCGCGAGCAGACGCAGGCCGACCAATCGGCCACACACGACTGGCAGCCGTTGGAGGGCACGATCGACGGCTTCGAGCACGAGGACGGCATCCGCAACCTGCTGCGGGTGACCCGCTACCCGGCCGGCACGGACCGGAACGCCGACCAGGTGTACGTGCTCGACCAGATGCTCGAAGCCAGCAGCTAGCCCCGCGCCAGCCCAGCATTGGGCCTGTCAGCGGCGCCGCGCGCTGCGACGCCACTGCGGCGCGTCAGAACTGGATCAGGACCTTGCCCACGTGTTGCGCCCTGGCGACGTAATCAAAGGCCTGGGGCGCCTCATCGAACCGGAACGTGTTGTTGTGCAGGGTCTTGATGCGGTGCTGCTCGATCGCACGCAGCAGGTCCACGAACATCGCCCGGCTTGCATTGGCGATCCCGCGAATGGTTGCGTTCTTGCGGATCAACGACACATAGTCGGGAATCGGCGAAGAGGTGCCGGGAGTGACGCCGATCACCACGATGGTCGCGTTGGCAGCTGCCACCTTGATCGACTGTCCCAGGGTGTCCTGCCCGCCGGTCTCGATGATGACGTCCGCGCCGCCGCCGGACAGCTGCGTCACGGCATCGGCCCAGTCGGGATCGGTGCGATAGGTGACGGTGATGTCGGCGCCCAGGCGGCGCGTGAGTTCAAGCTTCTCGTCGCTGGATGAGGTGATGGCGACATGGGCACCGTGGCGCTTGGCGAGTTCGAGCGCGGCCATCGAGACGCCGACGGTTCCCAGACAGAGCACTAGGTCGCCGGCCTTGATCCTGGCGACTTCCGGCGTGCCAGGCGGTGACTGCGGCCGATGCCAGCGCCGCGACATCTTGGTCGTCCAACGACACGGGCACCTTGATCAGCGCGGATGCAGGCAGCACCACCGTTTCCGCCAGCCAGCCATCGTGGGTCACGCCCAGATCGTGGGCGAACATCTCGGCGCGGAACCTGCCGTCCAGCCAGGCGGGGAAGTGCCCGCTGACGACACGGTCGCCCGGCGCGACGTCGCTGACGCCTGCACCGACGGAGGTCACGATGCCCACGCCTTCGGCAACGGGAACGCGCGTTTCGACGAGCTTGCCGGCGTAGGTGCCTTTCAGGATCTGCAGGTCGCGGTTGATCAGGCCAACCAGTCGCGGCGCGACGATGACCTGACCCGGCCCTGCGACTGGCTCGAACATCTCGGCCACGACCAGGCTCTCGAGGCCGGTTTGATTGCCAATCTGGAATGCTTTCAAGGGGGACTGCCTGTACTGAGACGCCGGCCGAACGTGGCTGGCGTCGTCGGGGATGGCGCATTCGACGCCATCGTCGCGATGACTCAGCGCAGCGCTGGGTTCAACGTGTAGGTGCCATGCAACGCGGCTTCCGCCAGCACATGGCCCTGAATCGCCGACAGCACGTCGGCGGCGGTGAAGCGGTCGGGCAGGCTGAGCTTGGCAACGTCCAGCGCGAACACCCGGAAGAAATAGCGGTGCATGCGCAGGTCGTTGAACGGCGGGTACGGGCCGTCGTAGCCGCGGTAGTCGCCGGCCATGTCGGCATTGCCGGCGAACCACTGCGTGTAGGAATTCAGGCCCTGCCGGGCACCGGCCGGGCCGGGCGGTTGCTGCTTGCCCTTGACCACAAAGCCGTCGCTGCAGCTGCCGGCGGCAATCTCATGCACATCGGCGGAGATATCGGCCATCGCCCAATGCACGAAATCGGTGCGTGGCTGCTCGACTGGAATCTGCAGGTCGTCGCGGCCGACGGTGTCGGGCACGGTCGGTACATCCGGGTCCAGGCACAACAGCGCGAATGACTGCGTACCGGTCGGCACCTCGCTCCAGGCCAGGTGCGGGTTGCGGTTGGGTGCGAAGCCATCCGGCGTACCGGCGGCAAATTCCACAGCGATGGGCTTGCCGTTTTCGATGCTGTTGCTGGTCAGACGCATGGAGGGTCTCCGAGAAAAGCGATACGGATCAGGGTGCCTGGGTCCGGGCCGGAGCGAAAGACATCGGCATGGAACCTTCTGATGCGCTCGCTCGGGTTTAGCGCTGCCCGCGCACTGCGTCTGCAAGCAATGCGACAATCACGAGACTGCAGCCACGCCCACCCGGCGGTGAGCGCAACCGCTCTGAGCGCCATTCAGTCCTGCGGGTAGCCGAAGCGCACGGCAATCAGCGTGAGCAGATCGAACTGCGCGCCAAGCACGCCGCGGTAATTGCGCCAGCGACCGGCAGCCAACCGCGTCGGGCCACGCGGTTCGACCAGCGGGAAGTTCAGCCCGAACGCCTGTTCCAGCGCGGTGGAAATGCCCTGCGGATCGTTTTCGATACCGTCCAGCCGAATGATCCGGTGCGGGTACAGATCGCGTTCGTGCAAGACGGCCAGCTGTTCCAGCGCGATCAGCAACCAATCGGCGGCCTGCTGTGGGGATTGCAGTGCCAGCGGCGCGGACGCACCGGCCGAGAGCCAGTCCAGCAGCATGTCGCGCGGGTCGCGCAGCGCAATCGCCAGCCGGCCCTCAGGCAGATGCGGGCGCAGCGCGGTCAACAAGGTGTTGTCCCACCACAGCAGCCAGTCGATGACGTTGCCATCGTCGATGCCGCGACGCGGCAGTTGTGCTTTCCAGCCTTCCACCAGCGCCGTCGGTGCCAGTTCGCCGGAGGCCAACTGGTCGAGCGTACGGTAGCTCTGCAGCGCATCCGACGGCGGCGTGGTGCCATAGCGGTCGCCGCGCACCAGTGGGGTGGCCGCGTCCATCACCGCGATCAAACGTTCGACATGCGAGCCGGGCGTGCCCCACACGAACAGCGGGCGCGCGGTGACGGTGTCGGGGATGGTCACCAGCGCAGGCCACTGCGTCGGCTGTTTGGCGGCCTGCGGCGGCAACGGCAACCGGTGCTGGGCCTGCTCGCGGTGGAACTGCATCCAGGTGCCCACGGCGGCATCGGGCTGGCCGGCGCGGTCCTGCACATTGCCCAGCCACGGCCGCAGCACGGTCTGCTGCGGCGCAGGCAGCGATTCGATCAACGATTCGACGCAGGCGATGGCCGCCAGCGGGTCGCGCTCCAGCAAGGCTTCGACAATGCGCTGCTCGCCGCTGATGCGGCCCGGCTCCACCGCCACGATCTGGCGCGCCACCATCTCCGCTGCGTCGCCATGGCCCTGCATGTCATGCACGCGCATCAGCGCCTCCAGCGCCGGCAGGTGCTCGGGCATGGCCAGCAGCCAGCGCTCGATCACCGCCTGCGCCTGCGGCCCACCGACCGGCTCCACCGCCAGGCGGGCCAGCCACAGGTCGTGCGCCGTGGCCGACGTGGCCAGCGCCGCATCCAGGGTGTCGCGCGCATCGTCCACCGCGCCCAGCCGCACCCAGGCGGTAAGCAGCGCATGCAGCGTGCGGCGGTCGGCCGGCCAGTGCGCCAGTGCCAGGCGCAGATGGGCGGCGGCCTGATCGGGGCGACCGGCCTGCAGTTCCATCTCGCCGGCAAGCCGGCGCATGGCCGGCAGATCGCCGCCGGGCTGCTCGAGCACGCCCTGCATCGCCGCCAGCGCGTCGTCCAGACGGCCCTGGCGCTGGGCCAGCTGGGCAATGAAGGCGCGCAGCGCGGTGCCCGGCGGATTGAGCTCGATCACGCGCTCGAACGCGCGCTCGGCGAATGCAAAATGCTCTTTCTGCAGATACGCAAAGCCCAGCGAAAACAGCACGCGTGCATCGTCGGGCAACTGCTCGGCGGCGCGGGTGAGCAACGACAGCGCGCGGTCGCTCTGGCTGCGGCGCATCTCCACCACGCCATCGACCGCCAGCAATTGCGGATGCTCCGGCACCAGGCGCGCGGCAGTGCGGCTGAGCCGCTCGGCCTCGTCCAGATCGCCACGTGCCACCGCCAGATGCGCCTGCATCACGTAAGCATTGAACTGATTCGGATCCAGCGCGGTAGTGCGCGACAGCGCCGCATCGGCGGCAGACAGATCGCGCGTCGCCAACAACGCACCGGCACGCAGCAGATGCAGGTCGGCATCTTCGGGGGTCAGCATCAGCGCGGTGTCGATGCTGCCCAGCGCTAGCCCCGGCTGCCCTTGCTGCTGCAGCGCCACCGCCAGCCAGCGGTGCGCGGCGACGTCGTCGGGCGCGGCGGTTGCCCACTCGCGGGCCAGCGCCACTGCATCGTCGGCCGCATTGCGGCGCAGGGCTTGAAGAATGGCGTCTTGCATGACGGCGGTGGGTCCGGGACAAACCGCTATTGTAACGATGCGGGGTACGGCGGCTCGCGGTGCGAGGGATGCTGGCGTTTAGCGCCACGCCGGCCTCTTGTGCAAGGCGTGCGTCGTCGCCCTTGAACTCACATCGACCGATCGCGCCGGTCGGGCGGTTGAACGCTTGGCAACTTCCGACGCAGCACGCTCGCGCCATGAGCCACGCAGAGCGCCCCAAAACAGCAACTGGCCCATGTGCCAGCGCGCAGCTTCGACGCCCATGGGAACCGATCCTGCGCGTCAGCGGAACAGGATTTCCCCAGTCTGCAGGTAGGTGTAGAAGCTGATCGCGCTGAAGTAGACCATCACGCAACCGACAACCACGAATAAAAAATCAACTACTGCATCCATCTACGGATGTCGTCTCAGCATCATGCGCGAGCTGACGTCAGCCGCTCGGCCACCCAGCGTTCGGCGAAGCCGTCGCCGCGGGCGTTTTCCAGAAAGCCGCAATGGCCGCCCCAGCGCGCGATTTCCAGCTGCGCATGCGCCGGCAACTGCCAGGCAGCGAAATCGGCGAACGGAATCACCGGGTCGTCTTCGGCCATCAAGATGTCGACCGGCACCTGCAGATTGGCCAGGCGTTCGCCGTCAATCGAATAGCTGTCGAAATACGCTTCCAGTGAGCCATGCCCGGTGTGCTTCACCGCCAGCCAGGCCATCAGCCCGCGCATGTCCAGCGCCAGGGTGGCGTCGTCGTAGCTGTGCTGGTCGGGGAACAACGCGCGCTTGCGCAGCAGCGATTCGCGCCATTTACGACGGAAATACCAGTCGTAGAACTGCGGGCCCTTTTCCAACTGAATCATGGCGGCGGCCGGGTCCAGCAGCGGGCACACCGCCGCCACGCGCGCCAGCGGCAGGCCGGCAGCGGGCGCACGCAGCGCCAGTCGCAACGCGAAATTGCCGCCCAGCGAATACCCTGCTGCCAGCAACTGCGGCGCAGGAAAACGCCGCCACAGATCGCCTGCGGCATTGACCACTTCGTCGATGCGATCGGAGTGGAACAGGTCCACATTGAGATGGTGGGTGCCGCCGTGGTCGCGGAAGTTCAGCCGGAACACTTGGTAGCCCAGGCCGAGTACGCGCGCTGCGGTCAGGCACATGTAATTGGAATCGGCGCTGCCCTCCCAGCCGTGCAGCAACAGCACGGTGCCGCGCGGTGGCGCGTCGCCGCGCGGAACGCTCATCCAGCCCTGCAGGCGCACACCGTCACCGCCATCGAGAATGTGTTCGCTGGTGACAGCGCCGCTGGCGGCGAGCAACTGACGGCTGCGGATGCGCCGCAAGCCGCTGCTGCCCAGCACCGATTGCACGTGCGGGTTGCGCAGCCAGCGTGGCGGCAGGTAGTCGGCGGCGTTCATGCGCTAATCGCACCGGCGTCGCGACGGGCCGCAGGAGAGAGGCGCGTGCGCATCGTCAGCTAGGACTCCATCGCGGCAACGATCCGTTGCAGCGAGGTGTCGGCCAGTCGGCGACGGCCTTCGATATCCAGCGCGCGAATCGGCTCAAGAAAATGCATTTCGGCCAGCCGTGACGGCTCGCCCAGCAGGCGCAGGATGTTGGCCAAGAAACTCTCGCGTTCACCGAACGCCACCACCGCCTGCGCACTGCCGCGCACACCGTAACGCAGCGCCACCGGCTGTACCGGCACCCCGGCTTCCACTGCCGCCTGGAAGATGCGTGCATGGAACGGGCCGACCTCGGTACCGCCGCGGGTGCGCCCTTCCGGGAACACACCGACCGGCTTGCCGCTTTGCAGGCGCAGCAGCATTTCCTGCAGCACTCCGCCCAGCGATTCGGTATTGCCGCGCTGATGGAAGATGGTCTGGCCAATGGTGGCCAGCCAGCCCACCAGCGGCCAGTCGGCGATTTCGCGTTTGGCCACAAACCCCATCACGCGCTGGCTGTGCAGCATGGGAATGTCCACCCAACTGACGTGGTTGGCCACAAACAGGGTCGCGCCCGACAGCGGCGTCCCGAAGCGGCGCAGCCGGAAGCCGAACACGCGCATCAGGTTGCCCTGCCACCAGCGGATCATCCGCTCGTCCAGGGTGTCGTCCTGACCGATGCGAATCCGCGCCAGCGGCGGTACAACCACACACAACATGGCGACCGGCAGGAACAGGCCCACATGCAGCAACAGCAACGGCACCCGATACAGGTACCGGAGCAAACGCAACGGAGCGCCAGCGTCGCGCGTGGCGTCCGGGGATGACTCGCTCATTCGACGAACGGAACCGGTAACGGGGGGGAAGGAAGCGCGACCATTGTGACAGCAACGTGGACCCCGCGCACTGCCGGCAGCGGGCGACGCTGTTCCATGCATGCCGCTGCCGGGCGAGCTCAGCCATTGCCGCGCGCAACCACCGCCAGGGTCAACCGCGACACGCAGACACGTTTGCCGACCGGGTTTTCGATGGTGATGTCCCAGACGTGCGTGCTGCGCCCCACGTGCACCGCGCGCGCGGTACCGGTCACCAGCCCCTGAGTGGCAGCGCGCAGGTGATTGGCATTGATCTCCAGCCCCACGCACATCCGGGTCGTCATATCCACACACAAGTTGCCGGCGCTGCTGCCCAGCGTTTCAGCCAGCACCACCGAGGCGCCACCGTGCAACAGGCCATAAGGCTGCCTGGTGCGCGCATCCACCGGCATGGTGGCGCGCAGCCAATCGTCACCGGCTTCGGTAAACACGATGCCGAGATGTTCGATCAAGGTGTCGCGGCTGGCGGCGTTGAGGGCGACTAGATCGACGGGTTCGCGGAAGGTCATGGGCTGGGTATCGGGTATCGGGTATCGGGTATCGGGTATCGGGTATCGGGTATCGGGTATCGGGTATCGGGTATCGGGTATCGCAAGAGCATCCAGGTGCCTGGGGTGCGATGCAAGATTGCAGTACGGCTGGCTGCCCACAGCAACCAGAAATGATGCGAGTGCGTTGAACACATCCGTCTGCGACGGGCGCAGCTTCTCAGCGCTACCCTCTTGCGTGTCGATTCTTAGCAAACCGCGCACATCTATGGCAATCGACCGACAACACAGCGCAACATCGCGCATCAATCCATCTTCATCAGTGCAACACGTCAGCAAATCAAAGAATCGGCACCAGCCCGGCGCCGAAGGCGGTGAGCATGCGTACCAAAAGCCACTTCGGGCCGACATTGACCTCCGGGAAGTCGCCCACCGCGACGTAGCACTTACGGAACTGCGTATCCTGGCGCTTGAGCGGGAACAAGCAATCCGGGCCGGGCTGGAACTCGTAATTGGTGGCGTAGCGCCACGGCCAGAAGTCCAGCACCGGCAAGGCTTCGGAAACTTTACCCACGCTGTAGTTCAATCCGCTCAACATCGGCGGCTTTTCGCGCGGGGCCACCGTCCAGGCGTTTTCCGGCGACATATCGCGTTCGATGCTGGCGGCCAGCGCCTGCGCAAAGCGCGCGTCGTCGATCACCACGGCCGCTTCGGTGTTGTAGTTCTCGCTGCGCGGGTCGAAGTTGTGCGTGCCGATCACGCCGATGCGGCGATCCACCACCAGCGACTTGGCATGCAAGCCCATGCGCGCACCGGCGCGGGTCACCGGCAGCGGCTTGTTGACCGCACGCGTGCCCAGGAACGAGGGTCTCGTTTCGGTACGCAGCACGCGCCGATCAACCTCGCTACCGCCCGGCGCGCGGCCACCGCTGCCGCGTAGCACGCTGCCAGCACGTGCGCTTGTGTTCCCGTCTGCACCGCTGCTGCCGCGCATCGCATTGCCGGCCGCACTGCCGCCGATCAGGCGATTGGTGCGGCTGTCTTCGTTGATGTCGGAAGCAGGGTTGAGTGTATCCGGCACCAGGTTGGCGTAATCCACCGGAACATCGAGCGGGAACGGCTTGAACTCGTAGATGTTGAAGCCCAGCTCGCGCATGTTGCGGCGTTTGAACTTGTACGACAGCGCATACACGATGGGATTGTCGGTGGCGGCCAGGCTATTGGTCGACACCACGATGCGCGGCGGCTGCGGGTGCGTGCGCAGCGTGCGAAAGATCGCCTGCGCCGCGTCGGACAACACCAGATACGGCGTCTGCAGCAGCACTTCCTGCTGCGCGCCGGCAATCAGGCCATCCAGTTCCGGCGCCGTGGAAACCGCCTTGGCAGCATGTTCCTTGCGGTGCTTTTGCGGCAGATCGGCCACATACAGCACACGCTGCACCGGCATGGCCGGGGTCACGAAGGCATCGCGTACGAACTGCGGATCGCGCGCTTCGCGATCCACACGCGCCACCCGGTCGGGCCGGCGGAAGTTCGCTGGCGGCATCTGCGGTACGCCCTGCTCCAGCAGCACGCGCCCGACATCGTTCAAACGCTCGGCCGGCACACTGCGCCGGGCACGCCAGAACGCATCGAAATTAGCGGCCATCGCACGAACTTCCGGACCGGCCAGAATCACGTCGCGGTCGCGAAAGTTGTACTCGCTGTCCCACTCGTAATAGTCGTCCTGGTAATTGCGCCCGCCGACCACACCGAGCACGTCGTCCACCACCAACAGCTTGTTGTGCATGCGCTGATTGAAGCGACGGAAGCAGCACAGCACACTGCCGGCATAGTCGAAGTAGTTGAGTTTGACCTTGCCGAAGGTGGGGTTGTAGATGCGCAGCTGCAGGTTTTCGTGGCTGCTGGCCAGCGCACCGAGAATCTGCAGATCGGCGATCGCCGACAGCTGATCGATCAGGATGCGCACCTTGACGCCGCGTTGCGCGGCGTCCATCAGCGCGTCCATGATCATGCGCGCGCTGTCGTCCTTGTCGAAGATATAGGTCTGCAGGTCGATGCTGCGGGTAGCGCTGCGGATCAGATTGAGCCGAGCCACCAGCGATTCTTCGCCGTGGTCGACGATGGTGGCGTAGTGCCGCGGCGCCGCCGGTGTGGAGGCGGTGATCGCCTCGCCGCCCAGCGCGCGCAGCGGCGAAGGTTGCGCGCAACGATTGGCCTGGGTGCAATTCACCACGGTACTGCGTGCCGCAGCGGCGACGCCGGCAGCACGGTTGCGTTCGGTTTGCGACAGGCTGGCGCATCCGGTGCCGAGCA